>CANQNE010000014.1 GCA_947625135.1 uncultured Lachnospiraceae bacterium | reverse complement strand
TAATGCTTGATTTTCGAGAAATTTTAAAAGGGTGTGGAATTTACTCCTGCACTGGAATTTACTTTTTCAAGTTACCTTTAGTTGGAATCTTCTTCCGAATATATTATAATGAAAAAGAAAATTTACTTGAGTAAAGTCCGCGGACTTTTTTGTATCTCTGAAATGAGGAAGGGAGTAACATACAATGAACAGCAAGGACACACTTATCCGGGATATCCGTATTTATCAGGCGGTGAGCCAGATCAGCCAGCCCATAGCCGACGCCACCCATGATATCAGCAAGATCGCTTTTTATGTGCTGGAAACAGAAGCGGCAAACGGCGTTGTGGGACAGGGATATCTGCTGAGCTTTCATTACAGTCCCGGCGCCATCGAGGGCGCGCTGAAGGATCTGAAGCGCTTTATTTTGGATCGGGAATATCATATTTATGAAACTGCGCAGATTCAAAAGGATTATGAAATTGAAAGTGAATATTTCGGCATTGTCGGACTTCAGCGTTGGGCGCTTGCCACCCTGAACGTATCCCTCTGGGACGCCTGGGCGCGGACGCTGGGACAGCCGGTGTACCGTCTTTTCGGCTGCCACAGGAAACCTATCCCCGTTTATGGCAGCGGCGGATGGCTCAGCTACAGCGATCAGGAACTGGTAGATGAAGTGGTGAACTACAAAAAACGCGGCTTCACCGCCGTAAAGATCAAAGTGGGAAGCCCGGACATGGAACGGGATGTACGCCGCCTGCACCTTGTACGGGAGGCAGTGGGCCCGGATCTGAAGATCATGATGGACGCCAATCAGGGAATGGATGTGCCTAGCGCCGTGAAGCTGATCAGCCAGGTAGAAGATCTTGGCATTTTCTGGTTCGAAGAACCTGTTGTCAACACGGATTTTGAGGGCTATGCAGTCATCCATGCCAAAACTCATATAAGCCTTGCCATGGGCGAGCGGGAATACAGCACGGTTGCTCTCCGGGAGCTGATCGGCAGGCGGGCGCTGGATCTGTGGCAGCCGGATCTGATCCGTCTCGGAGGCGTTGAGGCGTGGCGTGACAGCGCGGCTTTGGCCAACGCTTATCACATCCCGGTACTGCCCCACTACTATAAGGATTACGATGTTCCGCTTCTGGCAACGGTGGCAAATCCTTACGGAGCTGAGAGCTTTGACTGGATCGACGGCATCATCGATGTGCCCATGACCCTCAACAACGGATATGCCCTGCAGCGGGAAGGCAACGGATGGGGCTTTTCCTTCCTTCATCAGTATATGACGGAGATCAGATGATCCCCTGTATTTCCCTGTATTTCCTTGTATTTTCCTGTGCGATCCACGTATCACAAATTCTGTTTTTTTTGCGAAAAAGGGGACTGCCGCAATTCTCTGCAGCAGCCCCCTTTTATGGCGCTTTTCTTTAGTTTTCTTCTCTTACCGCAGCCAGCGCTTTTTCAAACCCGATCTTGCCCCAAAGCTCCTCGTCAAGCTCCGGCGCCGCCTGTTCCCTTAAAGGACTGATCCAGTTTTCAAAATACTCGTCCTGCTTTTCTGCCGCTCTGGTTTCTCTGGCAGCTTCTGTTTTCTCCTCATCGTTGTCCGTGTCCAGATGTATCAGCATAACGCCGCCTTCTACAGGGATCAGATCCGATACCTCTCCCACCTTCAGCTTATCCGCGACGCTATTCACATCCGCGAAGGTGTCGTTGTCACTGCCGTCTGCAGAATAGGTATGGCTGGCCGGAGAAAATCCCGCGTCCGTTGCAGCCTTATCAAAATCCCCGCTCTTCCTTGCCGCTTCCGCAACTGCGGTAAACTTCACATAATATTCCTGTTTCTGCTCATCGGTATACTCCGTCTGATTGCCTTCACTGTCCGTAGTCACCAGATCCTGATAAATATAAGAATAAGTCTTCTGACGCCCTTCCTCTTCGCTGACGGACGTATCGGCGTCCTTTACCACTTCATTATATACTTTGCTGTAAATGGTATAATTTTCCAGCACCCGGCGCACAGTCTCTTCATCCGCCATCATAGCCGACTGCGCCTCCTCTGTATTGGAATTCATAAAGGTTTCCGTGGCTTTATCAATCGCCTGCTGTTCCTCTTCCGTAATGGACAGATTCAGAGAATCTGCATTCTGCCGGCAGACATACATGTCTTCCAGCAGCGTTTCCACCATTGTCTTGATATAATCCAGAAAAGTCTCTCCGTTTCCCTCCATATCCTGATTATACCATTCTTCACCGTAAATGTTGGAAGCCATGGACTGGTATTCCGACTGCTGCCATTTCAGCATGAAATACGCTTCCTGCAGAGGAACCTCCTCCCCGCCTACAGTAAGGATTACCGCATCCGGATCAAACTCGGTTGTATTTTCCGTCTTGCCGCAGCCTGCCAGTGTTCCCAATGACAGCAGCACACAGAGGGTGATCGCCAGAAATCTTTTTATTCTTTTCATCATACGCTCCATTCCACTTCTTTTTGTTTTACGGTTCGTTCTTCTTTCAACGCACCTGGATTTATTATACCATTTTTTTTCATTATCGCAATGTTTTTCACAATGTTTTGACGGGTTCTTTTTCCAGATACCGTTCCATGGCGTCCAGCACAGACAAAAGCTCCTCCGGCGAGCTCTTTGTCCTGCTCTTATAGATAAAGCAGGGTTTGGGATCCTGCCGGAACACAAGCCGGTTCTTAAACTCCGTCAAAAGTGCGGGCACATTTTCCGTACGGATATCCGCATGGGGATCCATCACAAAGCGGAGTCCCTCCGCCTTATCTGAAAGCTCCGTCACAAACAGCCTGTGGGCAATAGCCTTCACTCTGGCAATAAACAGCAGATTCTCCACCGGCTTGGGCAGATCCCCGAACCGGTCTGTCAGCTCCTCCTGCATATCCTCACATTCCTCTTCCCGTTCAATGCCGGCAATGCGCTTATACATATCCAGCTTCTGGAATTCATTTGAAATATACTCATCCGGAATATAAGCGTCAATGGCAATATCCACCAGCGTCTCATACTGCTGGGTCTGGGGAACGCCCTTCTGCTTTTTTACCGCCTCGTTGAGCATTTTGCAGTACAGATCGTAACCTACCGCCTCCATGTGCCCATGCTGGGCGGCGCCCAGAAGATTCCCCGCGCCCCGGATCTCCAAGTCCCGCATCGCGATCTTGATTCCGGAGCCAAGCTCTGTAAATTCCCGAATGGCCTGCAGGCGCTTCTCCGCCGTCTCCCGGATCAGCTTATTTCTGCGGTAGAGCAAAAATGCGTAAGCAGTCCGGTTTGAACGGCCAACCCGCCCCCGCAGCTGATAAAGCTGGGAGAGCCCAAGCTGGTCCGCGTCGTGGATGATCATTGTATTTACGTTGGAAATGTCCAGTCCTGTTTCGATGATGGTGGTGGAGACAAGTACGTCGATCTCCCCGTTGATAAAATGAAACATGATCTTTTCCAACTGCCGCTCCGGCATCTGTCCATGGGCAAAAGCCACCGTGGCATCCGGAACCAGTCTGGAAACCGTCGCAGTGATCTCATCGATCCCCTGCACCCGGTTAAACACATAGTATACCTGTCCGCCTCTGGCAAGCTCTCTTGTTATGGCTTCCCGTACCATTTCTTCCCCATATTCCATCACATAAGTCTGAATGGCCATCCGATCCTGAGGGGGCTCCTCCAGCACACTCATATCCCGGATGCCGATGAGACTCATGTGCAGCGTTCTCGGTATGGGCGTAGCCGTCAGGGTCAGTACATCCACATTGCTGCGCAGCTGCTTGATCTTTTCCTTATGGGTCACGCCAAAGCGCTGTTCCTCGTCAATAACCAGCAGCCCCAGATCTTTGTAGGCCACATCCTTGGAAAGCACCCTGTGGGTGCCGATGACAATATCCACCTGACCCTTTTTCAGATCCGCAATGGTCTGCTTCTGCTGCGCCGGTGTACGAAAGCGGCTGAGCATATCCACACGGACAGGAAAATCCTTCATTCGCTGGGTAAAGGTGTTGTAATGCTGCTGGGCCAGAATCGTAGTGGGCACCAGAAAAACAACCTGCTTATTTTCCTGCACGGCCTTGAAAGCCGCCCGGATGGCAATCTCTGTCTTTCCGTAACCCACGTCCCCGCAGATCAACCGGTCCATGATCTTATTGCTCTCCATATCCTTTTTCGTGGCTTCAATGGCAAGGAGCTGATCCTCCGTCTCCTCAAAGGGGAACATCTCCTCAAACTCCTTCTGCCAGACGGTATCTTTTCCATATACAAAACCGTCTCTTTCCTGCCGGGCGGCATACAGTTCCACCAGCTCCTTTGCGATATCCTGTACAGCGCTGTGTACCTTCGCCTTGGTTTTTTTCCATTCGCCGCCTCCCAGCTTGTTCAGCTTCGGTGTCCGGCCTTCCGCGCCGCTGTACTTCTGGATCAGTTCCAGCTGGGTTGCCAGAATATACAGATTTCCTCCGTCCCGGTAAGAAATTTTGATATAGTCTTTCGTTGTCCGGTCTACCTGAATCTTCTCGATCCCCTGATAAATCCCCAGACCGTGGTTCTCATGCACGACATAATCGCCGATCTTCAGTTCGTTGAAATCTGCGACCTTCTGACCTTCATAGGCCTTATGCTTCCGTTTTTTGTGTTTTTCTCTGCCGAAGATATCGCTCTCCGTAAGCACGACAAATTTAATCAGGGGATATTCAAAGCCCTTTTTGATGCTGCCCCGGGCGGTCATAATCTCTCCCGGTTTGATCTCCCGATCCAGATCCTCCGAATAAAAGCTGTTCAGCTCATACTCCCGCAGATCCTCGGAAAGCCGCTTTGCTCTGATGCGGGAGGGTGCCAGCAGCAGCACCCGGTACGCCATCTTCTTAAACTTTTTTAAATCCTGGGCCAGACGTCCGAAATCATTTTGGTAAGAATTCACAGACTGCGCGTGAACAAAGAAGGTTTTGCGGATCTCCCACTGCTTTCTGGATGGCTCCAGCGCGCTCAGTCCCACACACCGGTAGCGGTTCAGCCTGCCCAGCGTCTCCTTGAGGGAAAACAGCACATCCGTCTGCTCCCCCAACAGATATCCTTTCTCAATACGGCCTTTCATGCTCTCGGTAAATTCCTGCCAGACGCCTTCTCCATGTTCCGCAAGGCGATTGGGCTCATCCAGAAACACAAGGGTATCTTCCCGGTCAAAATAATCCAGCGCAGAACAGGTTTCCGGATAAAAATAACGGGTATAGCTATCCATGCCGTTTGCGGTTCCCACCTGCTGCAGCTGCTCCGCCAGTTCCTCGATAGAGGATTTCAGGCGAAAGGCCTCCTCTGTGCGAAACTGCTCCCGAAAGATCTCGTACTGCTTTTTCATGCTCTTTTTCAGCTTTTTTATGCCTGCCTGCAGCTGATCCTCCGTCATCACAAACTCACTCGCCGGATAAATGGTGATCTGCTCCAGATTTTCTATGGATCGCTGGCTCTGGGGATCAAAACTGCGGATGCTGTCCACTTCATCGCCCCAGAATTCCACACGGCAGGGCTCCGCCTGCGTGAGTTCATAAATATCGATAATATTTCCCCTGATGGAAAACTGCCCGCCGCGCTCTACCTGATATGTACGCTCATATCCAAGACCGGTCAGCGC
This sequence comes from uncultured Lachnospiraceae bacterium, assembly GCA_947625135.1. Lineage (GTDB taxonomy): Bacteria > Bacillota > Clostridia > Lachnospirales > Lachnospiraceae > CANQUC01. The sequence continues at coordinate 51,351 of CANQNE010000014.1, read as the reverse complement.
GGACGCCAGCTTTGTCAGCTCCATAACGCTGTCTCTCCGGATAGTCAGAATATGCTCCCTGTAAGTATCCAGCATGGGCACTCTGTCCATACAGCCGTCCAGCGTGGTGATCACCGTGACCCCGTCCTTTTCCAGCAGAGACTGAATGACCGCCATCCGCTGCTTTACCAGCAGATTCCCATGAATATCCGCCTGATAGAACAGCAGGTCCTTGGCGGGATAATACAGTACATTCTCGTCATAAAACCGGTATTCCTCCAGCAATTCCCTTGCTTTTTGCTCACTATAAGTAACAATGAGTTTTCTGGAAAACCCATTGTTGATCCCGAATATAAAATGCAGCTTCTGAGAATCAATACAGCCCGTCACCTGATACACGCCGCTTCCTGATCTGAGCGCATCCTGTAACTCCTCCGTTTCCCGAAGCTGCTGCAATGGCGCAATTAAAGACTTCATAGTTTCCTTTCGCTCTCCGCTGCCTGTTCTGATTCCTGCTGCCCTTTCTTTGCGCGGTTAAATACATTCATCGCTGCCTCCGCGCCTTCCGTCAGCATCACCTTTACCGCCTCTGCCGCCTCCTGCTCGCCGTCGTCGATCTGCGCCCGCTCAGCCTTTGAAAACCGGCCCAGCACAAAATCCACCAGATCATAAGCCTCCGGCTTATGCCCCACGCCAATACGGACGCGATGAAATTCCTCTGTGTGCAGGTGGGCGATAATGTTTTTCAGCCCATTGTGCCCTCCTGCGCTTCCCTTTTTTCGGATGCGCAGACGGCCCACATCCAGATTGATATCATCGCACAGCACGATCAGTTCCCGGGCAGGATCACATTTGTAAAACTGCACCGCGGACTGGATGCTCTCCCCGCTGGCGTTCATATATGTCTGAGGCTTCATCAGCAATACCCTGTGCCCCTCGATCACACCGCTTCCGCAATATGCCCGGTGCTTTCTCTCCGTAACAGAGATCCCGTAACGTTCTGCCAGCAGGTCGATCACATCAAACCCTACATTATGGCGGGTATTTTCATACTGTGCAGTCGGGTTTCCCAATCCCACGATGATATTCATAGCTATAGATCCTTCCCTTTAAATCCGGCGCCGCGCGCCGTTCACCGCGCAGCAACTTGTTTCCTGTACAACTATAGCTTACTTTTCAGGATTTGTCACTAGCTTTTTTGTCCCACACCACTTTTCCGTTAATGACTGTATACAGATTATCGGTAAATATTTCCAGGGGGTTTCCGCTAAACACCGCCAGATCCGCATCCTTGCCCGGGCGGAGGCTTCCCACCCGGTCATCCACCCGGCAGATCCTTGCGGCGCTGATGGTAATCGCCTCCAGTGCCTGCATATAATCCATTCCTTTTTTTACGGCCATGCCCGCGCAGAGCGGCAGATATTGGATCAGGGTCACCGGATGATCTGTGGTAATGGCAACCGGTACGCCAAACTCCCGCAGTTCCCCCGGGGTTTTGAAATCCACGTACCGCACCTCGATCTTATTTCTGGAAGTCATGGCCGGGCCCACAATTGCGCTGTAACCGCTGTCCGCGATCTCTTCGCGGATCAGATGTCCCTCGCTGCAATGATCCAGCGTTACATCCAGTCCAAATTCCCTGCCGATCCGGATGGCGGTCAGGATATCGTCCGTGCGGTGTACATGCGCTTTCATGGGAATCTCTCCTGACAGCACAGGCAGCCATGGCTCCAGCCGGAAATCAAGCTCCTTTTCCTGCCGGTTTTTGGCATATTCCCGGGCTTTTGTCAACTCTTCCCGAAGCATGGCCGCAATGGCCATCCGAGTGGAAGGGGTATTGCCCTGACTCCCGTAATTTTTTTTGGGATTTTCCCCGAACGCCACTTTCATCGCCGCAGGCGCTTTGACGATCATTTCATCAATGCAGCGCCCGTAAGTCTTTACAAAAGCAAACTGACCGCCCACCACATTGGAGCTGCCCGGTCCCACCATCAGTCCGGTAATCCCCGCCTCCATGGCGTTGGCAAACGCCGCATCCATGGGATTGATGGCGTCGATCGCCCGAAGCTGCGGCGTGATGGGATCTGTCACCTCGTTGCAGTCGTCCCCTTCTAATCCCTTCTGCTCCTCCGTAATTCCCACATGGCAATGGGCTTCTATGATCCCCGGCATCACGATGCAATGAGAAGCGTCAATATACTCCATTTCTTTTTCTTGTCCCCGATAGGCGCTTTTCGAAAAATCTTCCCCGACTTCCAGAATCTTATCATCCCTGCAAAGTACATATCCGCCTTTCAAAACCGGGCCTTCCATCGTATAGACAGTTCCATGATCCACTAAAAGCATTGTTTTCTCCTTCCGCAAAAGATCTGTTCTAAAAAAATTTCATTAGCAGATAGTGTCTCATTTTCCATTATTTTTATGCAGAAAAGCGAAATTTACCTGTCCCAGACGGATGATATCGCCCACCGTCACCGCCCGGGGGGATTCCGGCATCAGCCGTTCCTGATTGACAAACGTTCCGGAAGCGGAGCCAAGGTCCGTCACATAATAGATCCCATCCTCCTGATCGATCCTTGCGTGAAATCTGCTGACGCCCTCCACATCCACATAGCCGTCCACGCCGCTTTCCAAAGACCCAAGGAGGAACGGAAACCCGGCGGGCGAAAACGTCAGCTCCGGGTAATTGACGCCCTGCAGCATACAGGTTCCCTCCCCGCAAGAAAACAGTTCCTCCTTTGCATAGAAGGGTATGCGTTCCTTTTTTCTGTATTCCTGCTTATGCTTAAACAGACCCCGCCTTTTGATTCCCGAGGGAAAAATTTTGCCGGATGCCTTCGGAGTCTTTTCTTCTGATGCCTCCCTGGGCAAATGCACGCTTTCGGCCGGCTCCTCAGAAATCCTGTTTTCTCTTTTCTTTTTTTCCGGCAGTACGATCTCCCCGGACAAAATCTGCTCCAGACTGAAATTTTCCTGCATGGTATTTCTGTACAGGCAATACCCCAGCTGCACCGCCCCTTCATCCTTATGATCCAGAATATTGAGAATAAATTCTCCAAGCCGGTGCATCCGGACAAAAACCGTTTCCTCACTGTCCGGAAAGCAGCAGAACCGATACCGCCCTTCGCCCGTCAAAAAAATATATGCGGGATCCAGCACCAGAAGTTCCGCATCCAGCAAATATTCTTTGATGCGCTCCGCTGTCTGGGAAAGCGTCTGCAAAAGCTCCCGCAGATCCTCCGCCTCCATAGGGCGCTTGCCGAAAACCTGTTCCATAGACTGCAATCCGCTGATATCGTAGGCAAGGAGCAATTCCCCGTCAATCCGCCGGGCCGTACAGGGAAGCAATTCTTCCGTCTTCTGATAACAGAGCATGGAAATCCGGTAATCCTGTTCCTCCTCCCGGCAGGGAAATACCAGATAATGATGATTCAAATCTCTTTTATATTGTGCCTTCGGCATCCTTCCACCTGCCTTTACCTGTTACTTTCCGGCAAGATCGGATCTAATATCAGATCATATTTCAGAATATAAGCCCGCTGATCCAGCCGGTAAACCAGCTGCCTTTCTTCAATGACCAGCGTCCGGTTCACAACCGGAATCTGCATGGCCCCTTTTACTGTTATGATCATCTTTTCTCCCTCCTGCTGCCGGTCAATCTCCAGAGACTTCATTCCAAGCACCTGTTTTTCCAGCTCCTTCTTCATCTCCTCCGGCGTCTGTTCCCCGCTGCCGATCCCCCACGATCTGCCGTAAGTGTAGCAGGCATACGCGCAGACTGCAGTATTGTACCAGTAAAAGCCCATATACAGAATCAACAGTACCAGATTCATCAGGATAGGCATCAGCACAGCGGCCTCTATGGTGAAGCTGCCCCGCCCTGCAGGCTGCCTGCCCTCCGTTCTTTTTATGTGACAGATCACCCGTTTCCTCCTTTCTGCCTCCTCCTTCCTCCTGCTTTCCGGATCTCAAACCCCGGCCGTATTGGACAGCTGCAGGATACAGTAAGCACCGAACAAAAATGGCGCAAAGGGCAGCTCCGTGCGCCATGTAGCCTTTTTGCGCAGCAGCAGCCACACGGACACTCCCGCCGCCAGAAGCAGCGCCCCAAGTAACAGTTCCGCAGTCTGCCAGAAGCCTGTATAAAGTCCCGTCACCGCCAGCATGATGCCGTCTCCCTCGCCGATCTGCTGCGCCGTTGCCTTTGACAGCATCCAGAAAAAAACTCCCAGCAGGATTCCCCCGCAAACCGGCCATGTAAACAGCGTCCCTTCCGCCATCCTGAGCAGCACGCCGGCGGCGGCTGTCACCTGCGCCCCTTTTACCGGTATGGTTTTGGTGCGGTAATCAAATACCGCGCAGATTCCCAAAAAAGCCGTACATCCATATACATACAGATCTTCCACAGCTGTTCCTCCTATTCCCCATCCCGGCACCGGCTGCAAAGGGGAAGTTCCCCCACCTGAGACAGCGGGATTTCCCGGACGCCTCTTTTCAATCCGCTGCAGTTTAATGAGCCATGATATCTTGTTCCGTCCGTTGTGATATATACAGGTCCCCCGGCGTTCGGCTTACAGCTCTGGCAGGGATAATATTTTCCTCCCGCCGTGTTGCGCAGCTGCCGGAGACTGGCCCAGTCCACCTGCCGGATGGAGAGCTTCAGATGGGTGCAGGTAAGCCGCAGATGATAGACGGCGCCGTTTTCCGTCACATAGACTGTCTGCTCCTCCGTCTGCGAACCCGCCTCATACCCGATCCATTCATGCACTCTGCAGCGCTGCGCCACCGGGATTTTTGGAAGGGGGAGCAGCTGAAAGGGCAAACTGATCCGATAACTTACCACAAGATCGATCATTCCATCTTCATCCGGCAATTTTGAATAGAGCAGGGATATTCCATTTACCCCGTCTACGATTCCGCCGGTTTCCAATGTTTTTTTTCCTATCCCTTCTATCAGCTCCTGCTTTGCCGCCGCTGCCGTAAGTCCTCCTGCCAAAAACTGTCCTTCCGTCTGCTGAAGGATCCCGGAATGTTGTTTCACCCGCTCATACAGATAGGCGGTCTGCGCCAGCTTTCTTCCTGTCTGATGCAAAGGGCCAATGACAGAGAGCTCCGTTTTGATCACCTGTGCAAAAGAAAGGATCGTCAGCATGGCGATGAGGAACATTGGAAATACGAAGGCCGCCTCCACTGTCAGCGTTCCTTTTCGCCGAAAGGCAGACAGAGATGCTCTCTTTCCCGGATCATGCCGGACAGCAAAGGTATGAGGTTGAATATCCTGAAGATGTGCCTGTATGAAAATTGTTGTCTGGTGAAAGAGATTGCTGATGAAAGAGAGCATTTCCGTCTGCCTTTCCAAATATTTTTTGCCGGTTCTGTATCACGCCGGCTCTGTATCATGCCGGCTCTGTATCGCGCCGGTTCTGCACAGCGCCGGCTCTGCATCGCGCTTATTTTATATATGCGCCTTCGCTGACTGCGGTAAACGAAGGACTGTAAACGTATTGTCTCATGAACCGGAAGGAAAAAAACAGCGGCTGTATGCGACAGCTTGTCTCCGCTGTCACCTGCGCTACCAGCCCGTCTGCCCGGAACCCTTCCTCACCCGTCTGCAGCCTGATATTCTGTTCAATGAGCGTCAGACTCCGAAGGGTGATAGTCTCCTCCTTTTCTCCGAAGAGCAGAAGCCGCAGATACCCTTCATAGTCCAATCCGCCCTCCTGCACGTTGGCGCTTTTGTCATTTCCGGAGACCAGCGTTTTGATGTTTTCAAGCTCCAGCTGCCATGTCGCTTCTGTTTTCACAGGCGCCACCGTACCCCCGGCAAGCAGGCTGCGCACATCCATGATGCTTTCTCCATAAGCCCACGCCAGCAAAATTCCGTATTTCACCGCTTTGCACAGGGGCGCGATGCCCGCCAGCCCCGTGACAGCCAGCGCCGCCGTCTCCGCCTGTACCTGCTTGACCGAATCCGTCATCAGATAAGCAAAATTTGCCGCCTCCCGCACAAGCAGCAGTCTGTGTACCACCGACTTTAAATTATCCATATCCTTGTCTTCTCCCGCCAGAATATATTCCAGCTCGTATGACAACGCCTTTCCTTCACTGAAATGCAGCGGTTTTTCTTTCACGGCGCTGGAAAATTTTGATAGTAAATATTCGTGAAACAACGCCTTTTCTTTCAGATCGTCCAGAAGCCCTTTTTCCTGCCCGCCGGCTGTTCCCTGCAGCAGCTTCCGCTTTGAGAGCGACTCCTCCTCCGGAATCGTTTTTTCGGAGATTTCCGCAGAAGCAGGCATCACCAGCTGTAAAATCCCTTTTTTCTTCAGCTCCTTGATAAACGTGATCGGATTGAAGGCGTCCGGCTCCGGCGTGGCCAGAGCCGCCGTACCCGACGGCCCGTGTCCATCCTGCGATTCCCCCGCTGCTTCCTGACCGCCGGCGGCCTCCTGTTCTTCCCGCAAAAGCGCCTCCTGTTTACGGATTTCCTCGTCGCTTTTTGTTTCCCGGTCACTGAGGGACTTTTCCAGCGCTTCTATATCAGGCGGATCTTCTTCCCATGACTGCAGCTTATCCAAAAGCTGCTTTCCCACCTCGTATTTCATACTGTCCGCGGCCTGCGTCCGGTAGGCGCTGCAATCGTGATCCGTGGCGACGGTATAGGATGTCAGCCTGCAGGACTCCGGCGTCAGAAGCCAGAAATCTGTATTCTGCAAAAGCCGGTTCTCCTTTTCCGGCTGCAGATTATAAGACATATAGGCGCTCAGCCGCCCTGTCAGATTTTCAGGGGCAAAAACACCGGTATCATAGACGCCGCTGATAAAAAACAGGTCATAGTTTTCAAATAACGGTCTGTGATACTCGGAAAACAGGGAATCCATCGCCGAGTCTGCTGCCGCCTGTGCCTGTATCCTGCTGCCCGCAATGCGTACGGCTTCCGCTACAGTACAGAGAAACGTCAGCATCAGTACAAGGATCAGACAGACAAATACCGTCAGTACACCTGATTTTTCTTTTCTCACGATCCGCCTCCTTTTTGCTCAGATCGCATTGCTCTGAGAAGTGACCCGCTTGAAGATATTTTGCACCAGTGCATTTAACTGGGATTTGAAAATGATAACCAGTCCGATCAGCACCACTAAAATCAAAATCATTTCTACCACGCCGATCCCGGCTTCATCCTTCAGTAACGCTTTCCAGTTTTTCATCGCTTTCTCCTTTCCATTTTCCCTTTCTAAAACCCCATAGACAATAATGCGGGAACAATCAGAATGATCAACACCACCGCCAGCATAAGGAGCATCGGCAGCAGCAGCTTTGTGGAAGCCTCCTCCCCCATCCGCTTTGCAAGGTTTTTGCGCTCCTCCATAGCCTGAATCCCCTCATAGGTCAACAGCTGCGTCAATCCCCTGCTGCCCTTCTGCAGGTTCTGCTTCAGCAATACCCCCAGCTTCACATAGCCGGCCAGCTTACACCTGCGTCCGAACCGATCATACGCTTCTCCCTCCTGCATACCGCTCTGCATTTCTCTTGTGGTGAGCAGCATTTCTTCGTAGGCATACCGGAGCGGCTTTCCCGCCTCCCGGCCGCGGATATATTCCGTGACGATCCGGTTCCATGCGCTGCGGATCGTCAGCCCGGCCAAAAACAACAGTGTCAGCTTGCTGATAAGCTCCGGATAGTCCAGCTCCAGCTGTCGATCCCGATCCTTCGCCGCTTTCTTCAGTTTCTCCGATTTTCCACGGAAGGCGGCTATTCCGGCAGCGGCCAGCAAAAGCCACAGCGCGGCTCCTGCCTGTGAGCCGGTGTTGGCCTGCTCATAGATCACCGGCTGTCCCTCCACTTCTTCCGGCAGCCGCAGCGCCGCCTCCGTTTTCTCTTCTTCGTCCGCCTGTCTGATCTTGTCTTTAAGGAGGGACAACCGTTTTTCCTGACTGCTCTGCTCTGGTTTCTTCGCCAGCACGGCCAGCTGCTGTATGTAGGTCTGTCCTTGCGCGGTGAGTACGGCTTCCAGATTCACCAGCGTCCCTTCTTCTGTCAACTCCTCTTCCTGCAAAACCCCGTCAGCGGAGATCAGCGTCGACAGGTCACTTTCCCATTGAATGGAAATGAGCCCGTCTTTCGCCTCAGTAATCAGGGAAAGGTTCCCGGTAACCAGATCCAGAGACTGATTTTCCCCAAGGATCAAAGTCCCCAGATTTTCCGCCGTTTCCTTTAAAAGCGCTTTTATTTCTTCCTCTGTGTACGCCCGCTCCTGCACTTCTACCCGAATGGGCGCCGCCTGTTCTTTTCCGATGGTCACCTGTAATTCTTCCTCCCTTGCACCCTCCTGATAGGAATTCCGGGAAATAGCGGTGACCGTTCCTTTTTTATTCTCCTGACCTCCTATAGCCGTCACCAGAAACAGCAGCGCGCCGGCGCACAAAATGACCATGAGCAGTTCCACACGCTCCGCATAATATTCCAGCAGCAGACGCTCGGCAGACTGCATGGGGTAAACAGCGCACAGCCGTTCCTGAATGTTCGCCCTCCGTCTTTTTTCATATCCGGTCCTCATATACCTTTTTGCAAGCTGCCTGCTGACGGATCTGAGCGGATTTTTGCTTTTCCTTTTTTCTGCCTGCCGCACTTTCTTTTTTTTCAACCCCTACACCTCGATTTTCATCAGCTTTTCCGATAACAGATACGCCCCTCCGTACAGTAACAGGCAACAGGTCATGATCAGGATTCCGGCGGGATTTTTGTATAACCCCTGCAAAAAGTCCGGCGAAGTCAGCTTTACATAGAGGATGATCCCTGCCGGCATCACATTCATGATCTTCTGTTCAAATTTTTTGGCGCTGAGATAAGTCTCAATTTCCCGTCTCACTTCTATCTTCTCCCCGATGCGGGCGGCTGTATCGGAAATGACCCCTGCAATGTTTCCGCCGCTTCTCTTGCTGACGGCAAATACCTCCGCAAAGATCTGTACATCCTCCAACCCGCTTCTCTCAGCAAAATCATCCAGCAGCTCCTCCGGCGTCCGGTTCATTTCAATGCCCCTTACGATCAACTGAAATTCCTTAATGATCCGATGATTCCCGGGATACAGGAAATACAGCGACTTCAGTGCCTCTCCAAAGGCGTTTTCCACTGCATACCCCGCCGACAGCGCCCCGGAAACGGCCAGGATCCCATCCCGGAAAGCAATGTTCAGCTGCTGCCGTGCCAGATCCCGCTTATTTTCCCCGGCCCGCTTTATTATGTATGGCAGCAGCAGGGAAAGCGCCGGCACAGCCCAGAGAGAGTCGTAAAACAGCTCCGCCAGCAGCAGGATCAGAAGCAAACCCTTTGCCAGCACCCGAACCCATTCCTTTTTTTCCATAACCTCTTCTTTATTGAGAGTCGTTTGAAGCCACCTCTCTTTCCTGTTCCTCCAGAGAAAGTCCCGCTGCGCGGAGCTTTTCCCTGCAATGCAGCGTGCCGGTCCGCCGCAGCGCTCCCGTCACAAGCCCGTTACTGTCCACCCCTGTCTCCTCAAATACAAACAGCGGCGACAGCTGGATCTCTCCCTGCGCAAAGCCCGTCACTTCTGTGATCTCCAGCACTTTCCGGCTTTTGTCCCGGATCCGGCCCAACTGTACGATCAGATCAATGCCGGAGGCCATCTGCCGCCGCACCGCCGCCAGCGGCATCTCCATGCCCATCAGGATCATGGTCTCCAGCCGGGAAAGCATATCTTCGGGGCTGTTGGCGTGTCCGGTGGACAAAGAGCCGTCATGACCGGTGTTGAATGCCTGTAACATATCAATGGCCTCGCTTCCCCGCACCTCGCCCACGATGATCCGATCCGGGCGCATGCGAAGAGACGCCCTGATCAATTCCCGTATAGTGAGACTGTTGTTTCCTTCACTGTCTGCCATTCTGGTTTCCAGTCGCACCAGATTGGAAATATTTTTCAGCTGTAATTCTGCGGAGTCTTCAATTGTAATGACTCGTTCTTCTTTTGGGATATAGTCCGAAAGGACGTTCAGAAATGTAGTTTTTCCGGAGCCTGTGCCTCCGCTGATAAAGATATTGTAGCCGGCGATCACCAGCTTCTGTAAAAAACGCGCGCAATCCTCGGTGAGGGTGCCCAGCCGAAGAAGATCTTTCATGGAAATGGGCCGCTCAGGAAACCGCCGGATGGTAACGGCCGGCCCGTTTATTGCGGTGGGCGCCATGACGATATTGACCCGGGAACCGTTTTCAAGACGGGTGTCCGCAATGGGAGAGGCTTCGTTGACACGCCGGTTGTTTTTGCTGACGATCTGCTGGATCACATCCTCCAGCTTTTTTCTGGACTGAAAATGCCTGTTCCAGCAAAACAGCCTGCCTTCCTTTTCATAAAATATACTTTCCGTGCCGTTGACCATGATCTCCGTCACCGCTTCGTCGTCCAAAAGCTCCTGCAGACAGCCCAGTCTCCGCAGCTCATTGAACAGCTCCCGGCGAAGCCTGCAGCGGGCGGCTACACTGACGGGCGGTATTTTCTCATGGTTCAGGAGAAGCCTGTCAATGTTTGCCAGCACCTCTTCGTCAGAGATCTCTCTTGTACGGTCCATCTTCTCCAAAATTTCATTCTGCAGCCGCTCCAACAGCTGATCCCACGACGCTTCCTCTGCGGAAGGCGTCCGGGCCCGGTCTCTGCCGTCCATATCCATCCCCATTCCAAAGTCTGTTTAAACTCACCGTCACCTCAGCCTCCGGGAAGGAGGCCGCGGATATAATCTCCCAGCTCGCTCCACACCAGCTGCTCCATATATGCGCCACTGTCATTGTAAGGGCGATAGTAAGGCGGCGCCGCTGGGACGGTCTTGCTCAGAATGTCCTGATGCCCCATATCCTGCAGCCGGCCGGTATACTGCCCGGCCTTTGCTCTGGACAGCGCGTCCTCTCCCGTCAGCAGATAGATAACCCCGCACCGCTTTAACAGCGGCCAGAACGCAGGGCAGCCCTCATCGAACTCCAGCACAGCCGTCTGATAACCGCCCCGATCCTCTACCGCATCCAGCACTGCCAGAAAATCTTCCTCCTCTGCTCCCTGCAGATCCATGGGAGACACCGCGGGCAAAATGTAATCCAGCTCTCCCAGCTTCTGTATGCAGTCTCCCGCCCACAGCTCTGTCTGCCTCCTCCCCTGCCGGATCAAATACAGCACATCTGTCAGATCCGATTCTCGTTCCACAGAAAGCAGCTTTTGAAGTCCTGAAAAAGAACCGAAATGCAGATACAGCGCCTTTTGGGTTTTTGACAGAATCTGCGCCATGGCAAAGGCAAACAGCGTTCTCTGACTGTAAGCGCCGGGAGAATACACGCCGATCAGCTTCATCTTCCCCGGGCCGCCGGAAGACATTCCGGTTTCCTGCCCCTGCAGAAGTTTCCGCGCCAGATCCGGCGCAGCCTGAAATTTAAACAGGCGGCCGGCATCCTCCTGACCCGGCGCAGCCGTAAGCGCGATCTGTCTCTCCGCCGGGAATCTCTCCTTTCGTCCTTTCAAAATCTCGTCTTCCGCCAGCAGCAGCGCAACCGGACTGCTCCTGCAAAATCCCTCCAGCGCGTCAGGATCTGTGATCCCCTGGATCCGATAAGGCAGCAGCCTCTTCTGACTGAAAAATGCGGTCAGACGCTCCACATACCCCTTGTCCCGGTCACATATCACAAAATATCGGTTCAAAGCACTCCCTCCAAATACAGCCATACCCCAAACAGAACCGGCAGCGAAAAATGCAGTTCCTCCTCACGTCTCCCAGACGCCGGGTAAGGGCTGAGCTTCCGGGACAACAGGCATCCGGCAAGGTATGCCTTCAGACGTCTCAGGCGCTCCCAAAACGAGCGGGCCCAGAGCATCTTCCATGCCGCCAGCGCCGCGCCCGCCACAAAGGCGCCCAGCATACAGGAAAAGATCCCCCGGCATCCAACAAAGCAGCCGGTCATGGCCAGCAGCTTCACATCCCCGCCGCCCAGCGCTCCCACGGCAAAAGGCAGCATCAATATGAGAATGGGGATGGTCCCGCCCAAAATACGATCCGGCAGTTCCCCCATGCCGCCTTCTGCGGCCAGCAGCACGAATGCTGTCACAGCCCCCGGTCCGAGCCACTGATTATAAATCCGTCCGTCACAGAGATCCGTACCTGCAGCAACAGATAAAAATATTAAAACTGCCATGCCGCTCATGCTCATATTATCCCTTCGTTGCATTTCTTATTGTTTGTAGTGTGATGTTTATTATATATTAGTTTCTCTTGTTTGTCCAGCTATTTTTTGCAAAACACTGAAAAATTTTCAAAACAAAAAAAGAGGATATTGCAGAATTCCTTCTACAATATCCCCTTTATGGAAATGGAGCTATGAGGCTGATTAAAATTCGAACACCGCCACGCCATAGGCGCTCAGATCATACGCAATGGAGTATGGCAGTCCGTCACATTCCGATTTTTCCGCTGTATATAATTCCTGATGGGCTTTTCCGTTGCCGCCAAATTCCGCACGGTCCCCGTCCAGCACCAGCTTGTAATTTTTCTTTTTGGGCACGCCTACCCGGTAATCGCTGTACTCCACCGGCGTGAAATTACACACAAACAGCAGATTCCGCCTGCCGCTGCGGCCATGGCGCATAAAGCTGAAAATACTTCTGTAAGCATCGTTGGCGTTAATCCAGTCAAATCCGCCCCAGTCGTGATCCAGCTGATACATGGCCGGATATTTTCGATAAAGCCCGAGCAGTGCCTGAACGAACCTGTGCAGATTTCTGTGCGCCTCTTCATTCAGCAAGAACCAATCCAGCTCCCGTTTTTCACTCCACTCGCGCAGCTGCGCAAATTCCTGTCCCATAAACAGCAGCTTCTTGCCCGGATGCCCCATCATAAACGCATAGCCTGCCTTCAGGTTCATAAACTTGTCCGCATAATATCCGGGCATCTTGTTGATCATGGAGCATTTCAGGTGCACAACCTCATCGTGAGACAATACCAGAATATAATTTTCCGCGCTGTTATAACTCATGGCAAAGGTCATTTTATTGTGATTGTCCTTGCGGAAGTAGGGGTCCAGCTTCATATAATCAAGGAAATCGTGCATCCAGCCCATATTCCACTTATAGGTAAAGCCCAGGCCGTCCTCCTCCGGCATCTTTGTCACCGCCGGCCACGCGGTGGATTCCTCCGCGATCGTCAGGACACCGGGATGCTTCCCTCTCAGCATGGAATTCAAATGCTTGAAAAACTCAATGGCTTCCAGATTTTCATTGCCGCCATATTTGTTTGCCACCCACTGCCCGTCCTGCTTGCCGTAATCCAGATACAACATAGAAGCAACCGCATCCACACGCAGGCCGTCTACATGGTACTGCTCTACCCAGAACAGGGCATTTGCAATGAGGAAATTCTTTACCTCATATTTGCCGAAATCAAAGATCTTGGTGCCCCAGTCCGGATGCTCCCCTTTTCGGGTATCTGCATATTCAAATACACAGCTTCCGTCAAAATTAGCCAATCCGTGGGCGTCTCTGGGAAAATGCGCCGGCACCCAGTCCAGAATTACGCCGATTCCCTGTCTGTGCAGATAATCCACCAGATATTTAAAATCGGCAGGCGTGCCGTACCGTGAAGTGGGCGCATAATATCCCGTCACCTGATATCCCCATGATCCGTCGAAGGGGTATTCCGCAATGCCCATCAGTTCCACGTGGGTATATCCCATCTCCTTCACATATTCCGCCAGCGAGTGAGCCAGTTCCCGGTATGTGTAAAACCCGTCCTCTTCTTTTCCTGTGTTCTCCGACACCGGGTGGCGCTTCCATGAGCCCGGATGCACTTCATAGATCGCAATGGGCTGCTCCAGCGGATCCACCTGATCCCGTTTGTTCATCCAACGGGTATCTTTCCATGTATAGTCGTCGATATCTACCACTGCTGAGGCTGTCCCCGGCCGCTTTTCTGCATAATTGGCAAAGGGATCCGCCTTATACAGCTTCTCATGGGATGCGGAGATGATCAAATATTTGTAAAGGCTGTACATCGCTACACCGGGCACAAACAATTCATAGATGCCCTGAGGCTCCAGTCGTTTCATGGGATGGCTTGTCTCATTCCAGCCGTTAAATTCACCGATCAGATAAACTTCCGCCGCCGAAGGCGCCCACACCGCAAAATAAACCCCTTCTTCGCCGTCTTTTACAACCGGATGGGCTCCCAGCTTTTTAAAAATATCGTAATGTGTTCCGGACCCGAAGAGATACATGTCCATCTCCGTCACATGTACGTCCTCGTAAGTTCTCGTTATCTTCATGTTGTTCACCCCGTAAATTTGTTGTATTTATTTTACCCCGAAACACTACAAAATGTCAACAAATCTACAGGCGGGTGTGGAAAAATAATACAATATGCACGGGAAAGGCCGTCATGATCGCCGCGGTGCAGACGGCCTCCTTTCCCTGTTATAGTGTGCGAAATCAGAATCTGGTTTCAAAAATCGTAAAAAAAGCGCCTTCTGCAAAAAAGGCTGCCCCGTTCATCCAAAACGCCAAAAAAGAGACGCAGGAAAAATCCTGCGCCTCTGTGGTTTCATCTTATACCGGCTTTTGCCTGTATTTTGATTAGTTTGTGATGGTAACTTCTGTTTCCTTATCGAATACATGAATCTTCTCAACATCCATAGCAAACGTACAGTCATCGCCGGGTCTCTTTGTTGTACGGGGATTTACACGGGCGATCATCGGGTACTGATCCTCAAGGCTGAAGTACAGGAATACTTCTGCGCCAAGAAGTTCGTATACGTTGATGGTTGCAGTGATCACGCTGTTGGGATTCTTTGCGATGGTTTCTTCATCATCGTAAATATCCTCGGGACGAATACCCATCACAACAGTCTTGCCGTCATAGTCGCCTTCGATCAGCTTCTTTGCCTTCTCTTCAGGAAGTGTGATCACATGCTTCTCTGCAACAGTCAGTGTAACCTTGCTGCCGTTGATGTTACATACAGCATCCAGGAAGTTCATCTGCGGTGAACCCATGAATCCGGCAACGAACAGGTTTGCAGGACGGGAATACAGATTCTGAGGAGAATCGATCTGCTGTGCAACGCCATCCTTCATAACTACGATACGGGTACCAAGGGTCATAGCCTCTGTCTGGTCATGGGTTACGTAGATGATCGTTGTGCCCAGTCTCTGATGCAGTCTTGCGATCTCGGTTCTCATCTGTACTCTCAGCTTTGCATCCAGGTTGGACAGCGGCTCATCCATGAGGAATACCTTAGGATTACGCACAATAGCACGACCCATAGCAACACGCTGTCTCTGACCACCGGAAAGAGCCTTCGGCTTTCTTTCAAGGTACGGCTCAAGGTCAAGGATCTTCGCTGCTTCACGCACCATCTTATCGATCTGATCCTTCGGAACCTTTCTCAGTTTCAGACCAAACGCCATGTTATCATAAACGGTCATGTGAGGATACAGCGCGTAGTTCTGGAATACCATTGCGATATCTCTGTCTTTGGGCTCAATGTCGTTTACGATCTTGTCGTCGATCTTCAGTACACCGCCGGAAATCTCTTCCAGACCAGCGATCATACGAAGTGTTGTGGATTTACCACAACCGGAAGGACCTACGAAGATGATGAACTCCTTGTCCTTTACTTCAAGATTAAAATCTCTAACAGCTGTAACGCCGTTGGGATAAACCTTGGTAATGTTTTTCAATGATAAACTTGCCATTTCTTATTCCTCCCAATATAGAATCAATTTGATGGTTTCATTATACATGCAGCCGCAGATTTGCGCTATGCTCATCTTTACTAAAATATTTGGGCGTTCCTTGACATTTTTTCCAATCGCCCTCCCATTTTTTTGGCCTCTTAGTTATATTCCTGAAAAATTTTTGTTTTTTTATACATTTCGACCAACTCCTTGCTTTTACCGGTAAAATCCGCTATACTTAGTATATATGATCTGCTCAGAAAAGCAGGCGTGTATTTCACGGATCACCCTGCCTGACCTGACATACTGATCTTTCACAGGACTATTTGTGCAGGAGCGTCTCAGATAGTCTGGATGACAGATAAAATCGTATTCACGGGTTTCTCATCCTCCTGTCATGTAAACGCTCCGGAATGGAGATTACTATGAATAATTTTTTCAATTTTGACGGCCCTTTTTTTCGAATCCTGAACCGGATATCCGACCTGATCGTGCTGAACGTATTATGGCTGATCTGCTGTATTCCCATCGTCACCGCAGGCGCGTCCACAACGGCCATGTTCTATGTGGGCATGAAAATGGTCAAGGGGGACGAGGGTTACGTCTCCAAATACTTTTTTAAATCCTTTCGGGAAAATTTCCGGCAGAGTACCATTATCTGGCTGATCATGCTGGTGATCGGCGCTCTGGTGGCCTTTGACCTTTACGTGAGCTTTTTTGTGGAGATCCGGCTTGGGGGAATCCTTATGAATGACATTCTCCTTCCGGTATCCTGCCTGGCCGCCGTGGTCTATCTGATGATCCTCATGTACGTGTTCCCGCTGCAGTCCAAATTTGTAAACAAGATCAAATACACCTTCAAAAACGCGGCGCTTCTTTCTATCCGACATCTGCCCTACACGATTTTGTTCATTGCCGGCATTGCTTTCTGCCTGTTTTTATTTATCAGGATTTTTGCCCTGATTCCCGTAGGCCTTCTTGTAGGATGGGGCGCGCTGGCCTATGCCTACTCTTTCCTGTACACCAAGATTTTCAGCCTGTACATCAAAGAGGAAAAGGAGAACGAAGACGAGGACGAGCAGGCTGCGTTGTCTGAGACGCCCCAGGCTTCCGTAGAAGCACAGCAGATCTGGCCCCTGCCGGAAGGCAGCCGGAACGCTGCCCGGCAACATGAGAACGACGCAAACGGCGAAGACGGTCAAAACACCGAGGACGGTCAAAACACCGACGACGGTCAAAACACCGACGACGGTTAAAACACCGACGACGGTTAAAACACCGACGACGGCGAATAAGCAGAACTCTCAAAAAATAAGAGGCGGGAATCACCCGCCTCTTATTTTTGCATGTTCTTATTTACTCGCCAAAGTTATCATTATTGTTCTGGTAATCCTCGTCATTCTGCTGTTCGGGGAATACCGGGATGATGCCCAGCTCATTGGAAGTCTGCAGCGTCAATTTGCCCTTATAGCTTTGGATCACCTGAACGGGAACCCTTTCGCCTTCCTCTGTATCCGGCAGCATCGCCCGCATTGTATGCTCGTCTATCAGCTCTGCGTTGAGCCGTTCCTCTCCGCTCATCACCCGGCTGTACTGCGTAAAATTATCGCCCTTGATGATCAGGTAGGCAGGATCGTCCGGATCCTGCATAATGGAATGGATCGCCACGTTGGCCACACCGAATTTCAGATCGGTGGCAATATATTTATTCTCGCCGCCTGTGGCATCCATATCGCCGTAAAGCATATCATAGCCCAGTATTTTCAGATTGTCCAGATATTCCTGCTTCTCCACATTCTTGTTTGCCTGATGGTAGGCGTTGATAATACCGGTCTTGATGTCTATGCGCTCCAGCACTCTGGAGGCGAGCTGATAAGCCTCGATATCTTCATCCGTCTTTTCCAGTCCCATGTTGTCCCAGATTATATATTCTGTCTGATTCATGTCTTTGTTGATCAGCTGGTCTTCCGTAAATCCAAGTCCGGGCAGATGATCGCCGTAAGCCACCAGTATGGTCGGCTCCTGCCTTGCCTTCAGCGCTCTCACAAGCTCCTGCAAAAACTGATCCATCTCGTGGATCTCATTGATATAATATTCCACGCCGTACCATCTATCGTCGTCAATACCTCCCAGCAGCCGGATCGCCGGATCCTCTATCAGCTGCTCCTTGGGATATTTTCCATGGCCCTGCACGGAAATCGTATATACATAATCCCGGTTTGCCGTAGAATCCAGTACCTTCAGGATCTCCTTTGTGAGACATTTGTCCTTGGCCCATCCATTGGGCGTGTACTCTGTTTCCGGTATGTTCATGACCTCAATGGAGGTAAAGTCATCATAGCCCAGCTGAGAAAAAATCTTGTCCCGGCTATAGAAGTTTGCCCTGTTGTTGTGAATGGCATGGGCGGTATATCCGTTTTCCTTGAGATTGTAGGCCATAGATTCACAGGTGTGGGTTTCCAGCACTGTCTTATAAGGATATTCTCCGGGACCGAAGAAATCCAGGTTCATACCGGTCATCACTTCAAATTCTGTATTGGCTGTTCCCGCGCCGATAGCCGGCACCGACAGATAGCCGCTGGAATACTGCTGCTTCAGCGCCCGGAAAAACGGCACAGGATCGGCGGACATCTTCAGATCCTGCACGGCTGTGATGTCAAAGAAGCTCTCCAGCTGCAGAAAGATCACATTCGGCCCTGTCATATTGGGCTGGATCACTTGCTGGGCTTCCTCCGTGGGCGCCGACTCAGAGGTCTGAGGATCCTCCGGCTCATAAGTGCCGGATATGATCTCTGAAACCTTTTCCGACGAATAGTCCTCCGGCTTATGTATTCCCATATCGATTCCGTTTATAAAACAATAGACAAAACCATAGTCCAGATACGCATTTGCCAGATTGGGGAAGTTGGTAGACAACTGCTTTGTGGCAAAGCCCAAAGCCGTCGAACCCCACACCAGCAGCGCCATGACCGCTATGATCACTACGCTCTGGAAATAATTGACCTTCGGGATCTTCGGCACTTTTCTCCAACAAATGATCAGCGCCACGACCGCTCCCACAGCCACAGCGATAATACCAATGAGGGTAGGTGTAGACACATATTTGTTCAGGACGCCCAGCGCCGCCTCGATCAGCTTGAACTCGATCACGGAGAAAGGCGTGACACGATAGGACAAAAGTACAAAGTCCGCAACGGCAAAGCCGATCCACACAAAGGAAAGAAGGAGCATCACCAGATAACGCCTTTTGAATAAAAAAGAAAGCGAAAGTATCGTCATGATGAGCAGCATACCATAAAAGAATACAAAGGGCTGCTTATAGATCGCCACCACGCCGCCGAACAGGCCTCCTGTAAGCACACCGTTGGCATGGACGCGCTGCAGCGTTTCAATGATGAGATTCACAACAAATGACCAAAGAACAAAAATTACGACTGCTTTTCCGTTCCAATCCAGATGCAGTTTATTTTTTACCGTTTCTTTCACCGCAGTTTCCTCCGTTTGTTTTGAGTCCCCAATATGCCTTGATTTTGCCTTTTTTACCCATAAAAGAATACCATACTGCGCAAAAAAGTCAATGAATAATTTTTGAAATAATTGTGTACTCGCCCAAAAAATTCCCGGTTGGTTACCCCTGTAAACCTGTTTGTTTTTTCCCTCAATTTTCCTCTGAATGAAATTTCTGATTTACAAACTTCATTTTTATGTTATAATAGATGCAGTGTTTATCTTTTTGTAATGACAATTTACGCAGGTTTTGTATATAAATTTTAGAATTTAATCGAATCATTCGAGGTGCTTTATGGAACGATATGTAATCAAGGGCGGCACTCCCCTTGTCGGAGAAGTCGAGATCAGCGGTGCAAAAAATGCAGCGCTTGGTATTTTGGCGGCTTCTATCATGACAGATGAGACCGTTACCATCGATAACATTCCCGACGTCAGCGACATCAACGCTCTGCTGCAGGCGATCGAGGGAATCGGCGCTTATGTAGAACGGGTAGATGCCCATACCGTAAAGATCAACGGTTCCGGAATTCATGATTTCAGCTTGGATTACGAATACATAAAAAAGATCCGCGCTTCCTATTACCTGCTGGGCGCGCTGCTGGGCAAATACAAAAAGGCGGAGGTTCCTCTTCCCGGAGGCTGCAACATCGGAACCCGGCCCATTGACCAGCATCTGAAGGGGTTCCGTGCCCTGGGCGCCGACGTGCGCATCGAGTACGGCTCCATTTCCGCAGAGGCTTCCCGTCTGGAAGGCACCCATCTATATTTTGACGTGGTTTCCGTGGGCGCGACCATCAATGTGATGATGGCGGCGACCATGGCGGAGGGCACCACCATTATGGAAAATGCCGCAAAAGAGCCTCACATTGTGGATCTTGCCAATTTTCTCAACAGCATGGGCGCCAATATCAAGGGCGCGGGCACAGACGTGATCCGCATCAAGGGCGTTCCCAGACTGCACCGGGCAGAATATACCGTCATTCCCGATCAGATCGAGGCCGGCACCTTTATGTTCGCCGCCGCCGCTACAAAGGGTGACGTTACTGTTAAGAATGTGATCCCCAAGCATCTGGAGGCGATCAGCTCCAAACTGATGGAGATGGGTTGTCAGGTGGAAGAATCCGACGACGCGGTACGGGTTTACTGTAAAAACAAATTGCGGAATACTCATATCAAGACGCTGCCTTATCCCGGATTTCCCACGGATATGCAGCCCCAGATCTCTGTTGTTCTGTCTCTGGCAAACGGTACCAGTATCGTCACAGAGAGTATTTTTGAAAATCGTTTTAAATATGTAGATGAATTGGCGCGAATGGGCGCAAGAATCAAAGTAGAAAGCAATACCGCCATCATTACCGGCGTGGATCGGCTTTCCGGAGCCATTGTCAGTTCCCCTGATCTGCGGGCAGGAGCGGCGCTGGTCATCGCGGGGCTGGCGGCAGAAGGCTTTTCCGTGGTGGAAGACATTGTGTACATAAAGCGAGGCTATGAACGCTTTGATGAAAAGCTGCGGGGCTTAGGCGCGGAGATCCGTCAGGTCACCACAGATAAAGAGATCCGAAAATTCCAGCTGATGTCAGAAGCTGTTTAACTGATCCATACAACAAACAAAGGGCCTGTTATGGCTTGTCTCTGATGACAATCTATAACAGGCTCTTTTTCTGTAATCGGTTCCGGGTTTCCGAAACCGGCATCATTATTTCGCTTTTCAGCTTGCCGTACTATTTTTTCGGAAGGCCAAATTCCACAAAGCAATAAGTGTCCGTCCAGAAATCCTTATCCATATCATAGATTTCCGTGGCATCCGCTTCTGACGTCCGTTCTACCCAGCTCCATTTTCCGGTAAAGCTCTCCGGCCCCACATTATAACATTCTCCGTTAATATGATGGTGGGGGCCGAACAGGTTGCGATTAGAGGCATAGAATTTCAGGGTGATCAGGTTTTCCCCTTCCACGGCCGCTTCCGTGATATCCGCCTCGTATGGCGCCCACAGGGAATCCTTTACCTTGACGCCGTTGACAAACACCTGCACCAGCGGCGCATTGTGATTGCCAATCTGCAGCATCAGCCGCTTTCCCGCTTCCTTCCGGATCTGAAGCCGCTGAGACACTGACAGCTGTCCCGCAAAGAACAGAAGCCCGTTTGTAGTAAAATCTCCGCCGGTAAATCCCACCGGCGCATCCGTGATCACAAAGGGACCTTCCGTCACCATTGCCCGCCGCTCCCGGGGGATGTATGGCGTTTTTGATTTCACGCCGAAATCTCCCAGCAGATAAATATTCTCAATCTCCATGTCAAAGGTGATCTTGTTGATCTCTGTCTCGTATACGTCTTCCCCATACAGCACATCATAAACCTTCTGAGGCTGTCTGAAGTCTGTTTCCAGCAGGATCTCATTTTTTCCCTGCCGCACGGCAGACTTGATATCTGCCTTTTTAAAGGACTTGTCCTTCCAGAAGCCTTGCTCCTTTGTGGAAATCTCCTGCCCGTTCACAAAAATACTGTACAGGGGGGCGTCCTCCACTACCACATAAAACTCTTTATTTTTGGACAGATCCATCTCCGCCTCAAAGGAAAATTTCAGCTTTACATGGCAGGGCCGCTGAAGATCCAACAACAGATTCTGCAGCCGGATCACTGCTATGGGACCCATCCATTCCCCGCCGTCGATGGAATACATACACTGATCCAGCGTCATGGAATTGAGATCCATTTCCGTGATCTCCCAGTCATCCGCCAATTCGATCCGCTGTACAGGCGGCTCCTCCAAAAGCACGATCTTCTGATCCGTTTCCTTTAGATCCTCCGCCAGCAGCAGATAAGACTGCATCGGCGCAAAAGTAAGGGAAAAAACGGTATCTGCGCCGGAAGCGTCATAAGAAACCGGCTCACATTCTCCTGTTTCCGCCACAAGACGCCGGACGCCTGCTTCTCTTCCCAAGATCTTTACAGTGGTATGGCAAGTGCGCTCCTGGCTATGGTTCACAAGGAACAACAGCGTTCCCTCCTCTGTTTCCCTCTGCTGATAAGAGATGCAGTCCACCTCCTGTCCCTCTTCGGAAACACTGAGGGCAAGCAGCTGCTTTGCCGCCATTTTATCCCGCACTGTGTCCGCCGTCACCTTCTCCACCGCGCCGGCAAGCTGGCGCAGATCTTCCTGCTCCCCGTTAATATAGGAAGGAAACCTTCCCATGGACAGCACGGTTCCGCCGTTTGCTAAAAACTGAAGGAGCAGCTTTACGGTAACGCCGTTGATCGCATACATTTCCGGCAGGATCACCGTCTTATACCCGATTTCGCCCACAATGAACCGGTCACCTTCCACGCTGCCATGACGGGCGATCAGCTTCTCATCTCCAAAATGATAGCTGATATGCTGTCCGGACAGGGTCTCACTTATTTCTGTAAACGCATCGTCCAGTCGGCGCATAGCGTCGGTGCGGGTTCCGTCATAAAGCACATAGCCGCTGTGCATGGGGTGGAGCAGCAGCACGTCTGCCCTCTGATTACCTGCGGAGAGCGCCACGCACAGTCTGCCCAGATAATCATTAAACTGTCCGTACTCCTCCCACCACGTCTGCTGAATAAATAATGAGGGGGGATAATCTCTCTTGCGCACGCCCCGGATGGTATAGCCCTCCAGATGCTGGCAGATCTGATTAACGCCGTTGACAAACTGCCATTCCGCAATCCATTTCAGTTCTTCAAAGGTCACATCCCAGCCGCTGAGGGCAAAAGATTCTGTCAGTACCTGCTTTTTGCCAAGCTGACAGGCCGCGGAGCCCACCTGCTTCGCGATCACAGGAGAAGAAATGGGCCTGCGGAGCCAGTCAATGCCCGGAATATGAAGAAATTCATAAAAGGGCATGACGCCGCCGGTGCTTGTCATTTGGCTGAATACGCTCTCCTCCATCATAATGTGGCCTGTGGCCTTGCAATGATGCGCCTCGCACCAGTCATAGATCGTTTGCATATAATGATGGACAAACAGATGGTTCACCAGCGACCAGAAATCATAGCGCACCTTTTCATAATCTTCGGTGGGATAATACAGCGCCGGGATGACATCCAGAATGTCATAACCATAAGCCTTTGTAAACGCCTCCGGCAGATCGTCGGACCATGCCAGATCCAGAAAATTATCACAGGTCAGCCGGGGTTCATCGGTGAAAAAGCCGTGCATGTACTTGCCGAAATCTTCCCCAAACCGCTGAT
The DNA here is from genome assembly GCA_947625135.1 of uncultured Lachnospiraceae bacterium. Taxonomy (GTDB): domain Bacteria; phylum Bacillota; class Clostridia; order Lachnospirales; family Lachnospiraceae; genus CANQUC01. The sequence goes on along the minus strand of CANQNE010000014.1, from coordinate 27,931 downwards.
AGTATTCCTGATGGGTCACCTGCAAAAAGGCTTCCACCGCCCGCTTATTCATGGTATCAATGTAATATCGGTTTGAATTCCGCTTTACCGCAAGCAGTTCTGTTCCCGGGGAAAGGGTCAGATCAGGCAGCGGATCGTTTTCTTCCCCGCCGTCCTTTGCCGGGAAAAATACCGCTTCTTTTTTATACTTCTTTGTCTCAGGCTCGTACGTATAAAGCGCCAGCAGGCCTTCCCGATCCACCTCCTCCACAGAGGCGCACACCTTCAGGGAAATATATTTTGCATGGTAATCAGGACTCATCTCCGGCACAATGCCGCCGGCGAAACCACTGGGCCATCCGTTCTCATCGTAAACCCACGCCTGCAGTCCCGTCTCCTTTGCCTTCTCAATGCCTGCCCTGATGCAGTCGAACCATTCCTCACTCAGATATTCTGTTTTTAGGCCGGAACGGGCGTGCATAAAATAGCCGCCTACCCTTGCCTTTTTCATCTCGTCAATCTGCCGCTTCAGCTCTTCGATCTCCAACTTGTCATTCCATGACCAGAAGGGGATGGGCCGGTACTGCGCAGACGGATTCTTAAATTCTCTGATCATCCTTCAAAAGTCCCCTTTACATCCCGCCAGTTGGCTTCCGCATAATCCATCAGCTTCTTTGCGTCCTCCATAGACATAGGATTAAAATAGAAGTACAGCCGTTCCGAACCATAACGCTTCACGATCCGATCCACGCCTGCGATCCAGTCATCCACTGTTCCGGTATACACCTTGATCCAGAGGGATTTTCCTGCCCGGATCACCTTGTCATAAATAGGCTCAAACCATTCCTCCTGGGTGCCGTCGGGCCCGTGGTCGCCGCTGGTCCACTGGAGCGCGTCGATCTCGTCGATCTCCATCAGCGCATCCACATGCTTGATGGCGTCAGGTCCGTCCAGATGATACAGTACATAGTCCAGCTGCTTTGCCTGCTGCCGCAGCGGTTCCTGAATAAACTCCCTGAATTGGGTGGGAGACATCATGGCAGAGAAGTCGCACTGGAGCTTTGCCACCTTTCCCGGTCCCCATATAGAGAACATGGTATAAGAGGAAGAACCGTCCGGCAGCTTTACAATATCATAAAACCGGTTATAATACTCAAAATAGCAGTCCTGAACCTGCTGGATGCGCTCCGCCACCATTTCCGGCTCATCCATCATATCAAAGATGGTGTCCTGCGCGCCGCGGAGAGAGGAGAGTACGTCGATATTCTCCATCAGATCGGGGATCGTATTGATAAAGTCTCCCTTTGCCAGCTCCGTACACTTTTTCACTACTTCAATGTGCTTTTTGAACCATTTATTTTCCGGATCAAATTTCAGCGGGGGCACTTCATCCCAGTCCTCCACGCACTCTTCAAACCAGACTGTCCGCTCTCCGAACACAATGTTGGAGCCCAGATAACCGGCAATGGAACCGGGGCCGAAGTCAGCAAACATACAGGGGAACGCTTCGCCCATCCATTCAATGTTTTCCGCCCAGTTTCTGTAGTGCGCCACCATTTTTTCCGGATCCATATATTTTTCATCCAGATTATTATACTCATATTTGGGGTCCAGCGGCTTCTTCTGATCCTTCTTCGCCATCACGATCATCAGCGGCCGCCCCGTGTTCTTATGGTTCCACCAGTCGATAAATTTCTTTTGCGTCTCTTTCCAGTTTTTCTTGTACTTCATAATGTGTGATTTCCTCCCATCTGCTGATTTTTGATTTATAAAAATGTAACGCCGTGTTCTTTTGCATAGTCCCAGTCCTCATCCTTCCAGAGGGACGCCTGTACTTCCCCGATATGCGCCTTCCGCAGGAAAAACATACAGATACGGGACTGTCCGATACCGCCGCCGATAGTATAGGGCAGCGCTTTGTCCAGAATCGCTTTCTGGAAAGGCAGCTTCGCCCGCTCCGGGCATCCCGCCTCCTCCAGCTGCTTCTTCAGGGAGTCCTCATCCACCCGGATGCCCATGGAGGACAGCTCAAAAGCCCGGTCCAGTACCGGATAGTAGACTACGATATCGCCGTTCAGCTGCCAGTCGTCATAATCCGGCGCCCGCCCGTCATGCTTTTCTCCGTTTGAGAGCAGACCGCCGATCTGCATGATGAACACTGCTCCGAATTCTCTTGCCGCCCGGTTTTCCCGCTCTCTGGCATCACAGTCCGGATACCGGTCCAAAAGCTGCTGGGAAGTCACAAAGGTGATCTCCTCCGGCAGGAAACATTCCACATACTGATATTTATTGGCGATATATTTCTCCGTCACCCGCAGCGCCTCATAAACAGACTTTACCGTCTCTCGCAATGTCTCCTCTGTTCGATCCTCTTTGTTGATGACCTTTTCCCAGTCCCATTGATCCACAAACAGCGAATGGAGATTGTCGGTGTCTTCGTCCCGGCGGATGGCGTTCATATCCGTGTACAAACCCTCGCCCGCCTCAAATCCGTAACGCTTTAAAGCGAGACGCTTCCATTTTGCCAGAGAATGAACGATCTCAACCTCCTTGTCTCCCTGCTCCTTGACCCCAAAGCTCACCGGGCGTTCCACGCCGTTTAAGTTGTCGTTCAGGCCGGATTCCGGCGCCACGAACAGCGGAGCGGACACCCGTTTTAAATTGAGCTGCGCTGCCAGTTCTCTCTGGAAAAAATCCTTTACCTGCTTGATGGCAATCTGTGTTTCTTTAATGCCAAGTGACGGCTGATACCCCGCCGGAATAACGATTTTGCTCATAGTTTCCTCCATTTCGGGACGCATCTGCGTCTGTGTTTCTTCTATTTGTGACTATATGCGGCTATCCTGCCGCGCATGATACCGTTTTCTCCGGATGACTTTCCCATCCGCTGATTTTGCCGCTTCCGGCATCACAGCTCACAGTTTCCTACCGTTCTGGGGAAGGGCACCACGTCCCGGATATTGCTCATCCCGGTGACGTACATCACACAGCGCTCAAAGCCCAGGCCAAAGCCTGCGTGACGGGCGGAACCGTATTTTCTCAGATCCAGATAAAATTCATAGTCTTCTCTCTTCAAGCCCAGCTCATCCATTCGGCTCACCAGCTTGCCGTAATCATCTTCACGCTGGCTGCCGCCGATGATCTCCCCGATGCCCGGAACCAGACAGTCCATGGCGGCAACGGTTTTCCCATCGTCGTTCTGCTTCATGTAGAAGGCCTTGATCTCCTTGGGATAATCCGTCACAAAAACAGGACGCTTAAACTCCTGCTCCGTGAGATAACGCTCATGCTCCGTCTGCAGGTCGCATCCCCAGGAAACCTTGTATTCAAATTGGTCGTTGTGTTTTTCCAGTATCTCGATGGCCTCGGTATAGGTCACATGGGCAAAATCCGAATTCACCACATGCTCCAGCCGCTGGATCAGGCCCTTGTCCACAAACTGATTGAAAAACCGCATTTCCTCCGGCGCCTGCTCCATCACATAGCGGATGATATATTTCAGCATACTTTCCGCCAGCGCCATATCGTCCTCCAGATCCGCAAAAGCGATCTCCGGCTCGATCATCCAGAATTCCGCCGCGTGGCGGGTGGTGTTGGAATTTTCCGCCCGGAAGGTGGGCCCGAAGGTATATACGTTTTTGAAGGCCATCGCGAAGGTCTCCACATTCAGCTGGCCGCTGACCGTCAGATTGGTCTCCTTTCCGAAGAAATCCTCTGAAAAATCAATGTCCCCTTTTTCCGTCCTCGGCAAATCTTCCAAATCCAGCGTAGTGACCCGGAACATCTCTCCGGCGCCTTCGCAGTCGCTGCCCGTGATCAGCGGCGTATGCACATACACAAAACCCCACTCCTGAAAAAATTTATGAATGGCGTAAGCCACCAGCGAGCGCACCCGGAACACTGCCTGAAAGGTGTTGGTTCTTGGTCTGAGATGAGAGATCGTACGCAGAAATTCAAAAGAGTGCCTCTTTTTCTGCAGGGGATAATCCGGCGCGGAAATGCCCTCCACGGTCACCTCGTCCGCCTGGATCTCAAAAGGCTGCTTTGCCTCCGGCGTGGCCACAAGCGTCCCGGTCACGATCACCGCAGCGCCCACGTTCAGCTTGGATATCTGGGCAAAATTTTCCAGTCCGTCCCCGTAGACCACCTGCAGCGGTTCAAAATAAGTGCCGTCGCTGATCACCATGAATCCAAAGGTTTTGGAGTCCCGGATGCTGCGCACCCAGCCGCCAACGGTGACTTTCTTCCCGATATATACCTGCTGCTCTTTAAATAATGATTTGATACTGGTCAATTCCATAGAAATACCCCTTTTATACTAAAATTTTACATACACAATCAGTATACCGTAACGGATTTGCAAATTCAAGGCTTGACCTGAGAAAACTTAACAGAACAGGGAGCGTCAAGCCCAGTCGGGTCTCAACGCTCCCTGTTTTAAGGAAAGCCGCTTAAAATTCCCGGCTTCCGCTGTCTCTATGCTGTTGTGCTCACTGCCCGCTGCCGTCCTGCTCCACAGGGAAGCTTTCAATCAGCTTCACAACCTTCCTCAGCACCATCAAAGCATCAGAGGAATCCACCCCGCCGATGCCATCCACATTGGCAACCTTTGTCTGCGCAGCGGTAGGTGTCTGCAGCTTCACCACGAATCTTAAGATCGCCAGGGCATCGGAAGAATCCACCTCGCCGCTGCCATCCACATCACCGTAGGTGACAACCTGCAATACATACCTGCTGAAATGGTCGGTGGCAAACACCGCATAACCGTCTCTCACCTTTGCATTCATATCCGTGCGGCTGCCGTTCGCCTCCACTCGGTATACGGCAATCTCCTTTCCGTTCATGCTCTCCGGCACGGGAATCTCCACCGTCACGCTACCGGACGGCTGAACCTCCTGACCGTCTTTGGTCAGGCTGATCTCATAGGTCACTGCAGTATCGATGCTTTCCGTCTGCGCAGCGGTAAGTTCAAGACCTGCCGGAAGGGTCTCCTCTGTCCCTTTTATTACGATGCCGGTGACTGCGTCACTCAGCTTTGGCAGAGCAACAAAATTAAAATGACGGATTTTCGCCTCTTCCTTAACATAGTATTCTGCATAGCTTCCGGCATAACCATAGATGGTCAGACCATCTCCACACAGATCAAAGGAATCCAACCAAATATGTGTCACGCTTTCCGGTATCTCCACCTTTGTTAACCCGGTACAACGGAAAAATGTCCAATAGCCAATCTCTTGCACACCATCCGGTATTGTTACTGATGTCAACCCGCTGCAGCCTTCGAAACAACTGCTGCCAATTTTTTTCAAACCTTCCGGCATCTCCACTGACGTCAGGGCGTTGCAGTTTCTAAACGCCCGAAAGCCTATCACCGTCACACCTTTTGGTATTTCTACCGACGCCAGACTGCTGCAGCCGTTGAAACAATTGCTGCCAATTTTTTTCAAACCTTCCGGTATCTCCACCGATATCAGACCACTGCAGTATTCAAAAATATTATCACTGATCTCGGTCACACCGTCCGGAATTTTCATTGTTGTCAGCCCTGTGCAGCCACTAAAAGCATACCCGCCAATCTCCGTCACGCTTTCTGGGATATTCACCGATGTAAGGCTCATACAATTCATAAAAGCACTTCCGCCAATCTCCGTCACGCTTTCTGGGATATTCACCGATGTAAGGCTCGTACAATTCATAAAAGCACCTCCGCCAATTTTTACCAGGCTGTCCGGGATCGTCACTGTTTTGAGCCCGGTTTCACCAAAAAATGCGTCGCCGGCAATCATTCTTGTCCCCGGACGTATCGCGTACTCGGCAGGAAGTTCCTCACTCTTCACATCCATCAGATAGTCCCCGACATAAAGCACCCCATCTTCCCAATTCCGGGAATCATTATAATATCCTGTATTTATGAATGCAGTACCACTGATACTGGTCAGGTCGTCCGGTATTGTAAACATTGTCAGGCCGGTGCAATCTTTAAAAGCATCCTCTTGAATTTCGGTCACACTGTCCGGAATTGTAATTGACGTCAGCCCTGTACAGCCACTAAAAGCACCCATACCAATTTTGATCACACTGTCCGGGAGCTTCATTGACGTAATTCCGCTGCAGCCTTCGAAAGTATAACTGCAGATTTCAGTCACGCTATCCGGAATGGTTACCGCTGTCAGGCTGCTGCAGCCATTAAAAGCGTCGGCTGCAATTGATTTTGTCCCCTGGCGGATATCGAAAACACCGGAAACCTTTTCTCCATCGGCCTTTATCAGGTGATTTCCTATGTAAAGGATTCCGTCTTCCCAGTTGCCGGGATCCTTATAATAACCTGTATCTGTAAAAGAATTTATTCCAATGGAATTCACGCTGTCCGGAAGCGTTATGGATGTCAGACTGCTACACCCGACAAAAGCATACGCTCCTATTGATCTTACGCCTTCCGGGAGCGTTACGGATGCCAGACTGCTGCACCCGTCAAAAGCATACTCTCCTATTGATCTTACGCCTTCCGGGAGCGTTACGGATGTCGGACTGACATTCCCCATAGGCTCAGACACAGCAAAAGCCCACCTTCCTATTGCGCTCACCTTATGCCCGTCCAGCTCGCCGGGAACCGTCACCTCGCCTCCGGAACCGGTGTATCCGGTGATCGTCGCAGTGTCGTCGTAATTGACCGAATACTCAAAATCTCCCGATGTCTCCGCCATGGCAGGACGCGCGGGCAGCGCCCCACAGATCATTACAAGCGCCATACCGGCCGCCGCCAGAAATGCAGCTGCTTTCTTCATTATTTTACTCATTTTTTCTCTCCTTTGGTTTTTGCCGCCATAACTCTGCCATACACGTTTCATACCGCGGCAGAGCCATGCGTGATATCTTATTATATGCAAATTATACCCCCCCCCAATAGCAAAATGTCAAGACAGGGAACCTCCACTTTTGGTTTGACTTTATAAAAATCAGATAATATAATCAAAATCAGAGGGGGAGGATCTTTTATGTTAAAAAATCTGATAGATTCCGCCGCAAAGCGGGAAAAAGCCAATCTGGTACTTAAAAACGGAAGCTTTGTAAATGTTTTTACGGGAACGATACAGAAGGGCGACATCGCCGTCACCGATGGCAGGATCGCAGGCACAGGCTGCTATGAAGGGCTGGAGGAAATAGACATTTCCGGCCTTATCGCGCTGCCCGGATATATTGACGGTCATGTGCATATAGAAAGCTCTCAGCTGTCGCCTGAGGAGTTTGCAGGGCTTGTTGTGCCGAGAGGCACCACCACCGTTATCGCGGACCCCCACGAGATAACAAATGTATGCGGGATGAAAGGCGCCCAATACATTGCCAAAGCAAGCGAAAATGTTCCGCTCGACGTAAAAGTGCAGCTGCCCAGCTGTGTTCCCGCCACGCCTTTTGAGACCAGCGGGGCGGTACTGGCAGGCAAAGATATAGAAGAAAACATTGGCCGGGACTATATTTTCGGGCTGGGCGAATTTATGAACTTCCCAGGCGTCATATCCGGGGATACGGACGTAATAAAAAAACTGGAGGCTGCCCACAGCGCGGGAAAGATCATTGACGGCCACGCCCCCGCGGTCACAGGTGACAGGCTCAACGCTTACATCTGCGGCGGCATTTCCACAGACCACGAATGTATTACCGCGGAGGAGATAACGGAAAAGATCTCCAAAGGCCTGTACTGCCATCTGCGCCATGGATCCTCCACCAGAAACCTTGCCGCCAACAGCAGGGCTGTGAATTCCGAAAATATGCGCCGGTTCATTATGTGCACCGACGACCGCCACGCGGCGGATCTCAAGAACAAAGGCCACATTGACGACGCGCTCCGGACTGCCGTAAGCGGCGGGCTGGACCCCGTTTGGGCCGTGACGATCGCCACGCTGAACGTGGCCGAGTGCTACGGGCTTAAATGGCGCGGCGCCATCGCCCCCTTCTATGCCGCGGATATCGTCGTGGTAGACGACCTTCAGAATTTCAACGCAAAATATGTGTTCAAAAACGGAAAAATGGTGGGCCGGGACGGCAAAGCCCTTTTTGACACTTCATGCCGGTATCTGCCGGAGGATGTGCGAAACACCGTGCATGCGGATCCTGTGAAACCGGAGGATTTCAAACTGGCGCTGACCGGGACAAAGGCCCATGTAATGCGGATCATACCGGACAATGTGGCAACCGCCGACGTTATCCGGGAAATAGAGAGCAAAGACGGTGACGTAAACATAAAGGGAACCGGAATATTGAAACTGGCCGTGGTGGAACGCCATCACCGCACCGGGAACATCGGCAGGGGCCTGTTGGAGGGATACGGGTTTTCCGGCGGAGCCATGGGCATAACCATCGCTCACGATTCCCATAATATCATCCTTCTGGGGGACGACAACGAAGCCATGGCCAGAGCCGCCAACAGGCTGCGGGAGATCGGCGGCGGCATGGTACTGGTACACAACGGAGAAATTTCCCACGTGGCGCTGGATATCGGCGGACTCATGTCCAGTCTCGACGCGCAGACGCTTGAGCGCATGAGCCGGAGCCTCATTGAAAAAGCCTACAGCGCCGGCGTCGACAGGCGGTTTGAAGCGTTTATGAGCCTGGCGTTTTTGTCTCTGGCGGTGATACCGGATATCAAGCTTACGGACAAGGGGCTGTTTGATGTAAATGCCTTTAAACTCATAGATATAAACGCATAAGTGAAAAATTACTTGACAAATCTCTCGTTTCATTTAAAGATAGTATCTGGATATTTTTATTAAAAAGAATCGAGGTTACTATGTCATTTGAAGAATATACCAATGCCTTAAAGGCAGGACAAAAAGAATACCGGGCCCGGCTGCAGCGGGGTCATTATCCTTATCTTCCCATTCTGGACGAAATACTGTCCTATACCAATGTAGAATACGAGGTGGGCCTGGGGCTGTGCGAAGTTCCTCTGGAGCTGATCGTCGGCACCAAGAGCAAAGGCCGGACCAACGCCTTTGCCGCCAATTTTATGCCTCTTCTGGGCACCCATACGGAATTTGCCTCCAAGTGGATCGATCTGTGCACCTCCCTGCAGGAGGAAGGCCTTCGGGATTCCATCAAGGCTTATGAATTTATGAACCGATTTTATGTGGTGGAGGGCAATAAGCGGGTCAGCGTCCTGAAATATCTGGACTCCTACAGTGTGCCCTGTACCGTGACCCGGGTAGTGCCGAAACGCACAGATACCAGGGAAAACCGGATCTACTATGAATTTCTGGATTTTTACAGTGTAAGCAATATCAACTATATCAACTTCAGCGAAGAGGGCCGTTTTGCCAAGCTGCTGGATCGGATCGGCACGCCGCCCGGCGAAAAATGGAGCCATGACGACCGGCTGGAATTTAATTCCGTGTACATACGGTTCCGCAAGGCTTTTGAAGCCAAAGGAGGCAACAAGCTGCCCATCACGGTAGGAGACGCGCTTCTGGCCTTTATCACTGTGTTCGGGTATGAAGATACCAAACAAAAGACTTCCAATGAGATGAAGCAGGATCTGGCCAAGATCTGGGATGAATTTCTGGTCCTGACGGAGGAGCAGTCCGTAAAGCTTTTCATGGATCCGCCGGAGCATGAACCTGGGCTCTATAAAAACCTGTTGAATCTGATGCGCCCCAGCAGCGCGTCCAATGTAAAGATCGCCTTCTTCTATGAAAAGACCCACAAGACTTCCAGCTGGACCTACAGCCATGAGCTGGGACGTCTGTATCTGAGCAATGTCTTTCCCGGGCAGGTGGAAACCGCTTCTTTTGAAAATGTGCTGCCGGGACAGAATGACGAAGCGCTGATGGAGCAGGCCATCGCCGACGGCTACAATCTGCTCTTTACTACTACCCCGGTGATGCTCCCTGCCAGTTTGAAGCTGGCGGCAAATTATCCGGACGTAAAGATCCTGAACTGCTCCCTGAATATTTCACACCCCATGCTGCGTACCTATTACGCCCGCATGCACGAGGCCAAGTTCCTTGCCGGCGCCATTGCAGGCTCCATGACCACCACGAACAAGATCGGCTATCTGGCAAACTATCCCATCTACGGCATGGCTGCCAATATCAACGCCTTTGCGCTGGGCGCCAAGATGGTAAATCCTCACGCCAAAATCTATCTGGACTGGACTACCCGGACGGAGCGAAAGCAGGATCTTGCAAAGGACCCCGAGATCAATTACATTATGGATCAGGACATGACCGCACCCGGCACCGTTTCCCGGCATTTCGGACTGTATCATATCAACAACGGCGTTCCGGACAATCTGGCCATGACTACATGGCACTGGGGAAAGCTCTATGAAAAGATCGTCCGGATCGTCTTGAACGGCACCTGGAAAAATGACGACGCAACAGCCGGCAGCCGCGCGATCAACTACTGGTGGGGCATGTCCGCCGGTGTGATCGATCTGATCTGCTCCCAGGATCTTCCCGACGGCACACGGCGCCTTATCGATTTGCTGCGCAACGATATTTGTTCCGACGCCCTTGTCCCCTTCTCCGGCCAGCTGTACAAACAGGACGGCACGCCGGCAAATAAGGGCGGTCAGCCCTTATCTCCGGAGGAGATCATTACCATGGACTGGCTGCTGGACAATGTCATCGGCAGTATTCCTTCCCTGTCGGAGCTGACAGAGGAAGCGCAGGCAGTCACAAAGTTGCAGGGTCTTGCCGCCACACAGGACGAAGACTGATCCCCTGCAGCGCTGAAATCTGGGAAAAGCGAGAATTACCAATGAAAATTATGGCAATAGCGGATCATGAATCAGAATTATTATGGGATTACTTTGATAAAAGCCGGCTGGAGGGGATCGACCTGATCCTCTCCTGCGGCGATCTCAAACCACAGTATCTGTCGTTCTTGGCGACCTTTACCCATGCGCCAATTTTGTACGTTCACGGCAATCACGACGAACGGTATGAAGAGACTCCCCCTGACGGCTGTATCTGTATTGAAAACAAAATCTATGTATACAACGGCGTCCGTATCATGGGATTGGGCGGTTCCATGCGCTACAAGCCCGGCAAGCATCAGTATTCCCAGTTTCAGATGCTGCGCCGCGTACTGCACATGTGGTTCCCCCTTCTGCGCCGGAGAGGCTTTGATATCCTGCTGACCCATTCTCCCGCTTACGGCATCAACGACGGCGACGACCTGCCCCATACCGGGTTTAAAATATTCAATTACCTGCTGGACAAGTTTCAGCCCAGCTTTTTTATCCACGGGCATGTCCACTTGAATTACGGCAGATACCCCCGCACAGACACCTTTAACAACACCGTGATCATCAACGCCCATGAAAAATATATTTTTGAATTTACACCGGACAGCCATTGACGGCTACATCCGCGCGGCAAAGAACAGACTGGCCGCAACCCCGGCCGCCGTGGCGAGCAGCGCCCCCGGCAGCGTATATCTTGTCTTTTTTACTTTTGCCGCCATAAAATAAATACTCATGGTGTAAAAAACCGTCTCCGTGCAGCTTAACAAAATGGAAGCCCCGTAGCCGATCTGGGAGTCGGCGCCATACTGCCGGAACAGATCCAGCACAAGCCCTGTGGCCGCCGAGGAGGAAAAGAGCCGCACAAAAATGACGGGCAAAAGGGCTGCGGGAATCTGCAGCAGATCAGTGATCACCCTGGCAACCCCGGCAAACCAGTCTAAAAACCCGGAGATCCGCAGAATCCCTACCCCCATCAAAAGTCCGATCAATGTGGGCAGAATAGACACGGTGACGGACAATCCTTCTTTTGCCCCTTTTACAAATTCTTCAAACACCGGCGTCTTGGTGAGAAGCCCAAACCCCAGAATATAAAATATCAGTATCGGGATCAGAAAATCTGACAAATACATAAAAAACTGCATATCATAAACACCTGCTACTCCTTCTGTTTATGATATGCAGCCTTTTTTTTCGTCATTCCCTTTTTATATCTGCTGGCCATTACCTTTGCAAACAGCACGCCTGCCGCTGTACTGACCGCCGTGGCGGCGCTGCCAGGGCCAAAAATATTCTTTTCCTTTTTACTTATTCTAATCGCTTTCTTTCCAACTGATGATCTCCTGCTCTAATTTTTTCTTTTCTCTTAACATATATTCCATTACATCCCCATATTTCTCCTGTTGCTGCAGCGCCTTTGCTTTCCTAAGATCATTTTCAGTAAGCGGTTTTGTGTATGAATCATATTTTTTCAAAAAGTTTGTCCCCATATATACCGGTTCAAAAGGAATCCCTGTTCCCCGTTTTAAATGTTCGATAATATAAAATCCATCCGGATCGATATCTCCAAAATGGAGCCATTTTTTCATTTTGTTATCATTATAAATCTTTAGCAGCAATTGCTGTTTCAAACGATTATGATACCCGCTTAAAAAAATATAGAAAGAATCTTTTTTACTTAGTCTGTTAAAAGATGTCAAATTTTCTACTGTCATAACTTTTGGCGTAAAAATTATAATCTTTTTTAGATTTCTTAAGGTCTTTTCCGTAAAAGCCACCGGCATGTTTATATTGATTCGGAGTTTTTGTCCGTCTGTAAATGTCAATTCTGCATCTCCCTTTAAATAAACAAACGATGGATTTGGCACCACATGATACTCTGCCAGAATAATCCTTGTTGCTTCTTTTTCATCATCTACTCCCAACAGCAATTCTTCAAAGTTCCCATACCTTTTTAACAATCGATATAATTTGGCGCAATACGTCCTTTCCCATAACTTGCTGTCACCCAAAACAGCTATTGACAATTCCCGTTCCAGTATCTCTTCCTGATTTTTTATAAGAAACTTCCACAGTTTTAAAATCTTACGGGCTTCCTCCGCTAGAAACTCTGCTTTTTTCCCTTCCTTCAGACGTTGGGTCTGCTCCACACAAAAGCAATCCAGCATTGCGTGAATCCCTAAATACTCTTGATACAGTTTAATCTGTTCCTGTTCTAATTGATACCTCTCTTTTCTTCCCAAAAGTTCATAGTAGTCAACCCATTTTTCCGGGTTGGCAACCATTTTTTCAATCACATGACTTTTCCATTTAACAAATATAAGTTCTTTTTCTTCAAGCTCTTTCATCTGCTGCTCAAAATCATGTATCAGATTGATATCTGCAAAATCTGAATCGTATTCATCAAAAATCTTTGACGGTACAATAGAGAATGTCTGTGTTACCAGATTTTTCCCACGGTATGTCTTACTGTTTTCATATTGATTCAACAGCTGTTCTATTGTATTTTTCTGCCATTCGCTAAGCTGTTTCTTCATCTTCTTTTACCAGCCCTTCTACTGCATTGGTATATCTTCCTGTCATAACCAAACTTATTGTTGACTCAATATGTGTCCCAATACTGCTGATTTTTTCCGGTGGAGCCGCATAAAATACCTGAAAGTGATTGTCGCTTAAATATTTCACCATCTGTTCAATACGCTCTCTGGACAATGCAGAGAATGCTTCATCAATAAAAGCAAGTCGGGCGCAGCAGGTCTGCCGTGGATAACATTGAAGCAGGCTGGCTGCCAGAATAATAAAATATGGTGTCTGTTTTTCCCCGTTGCTCGCCGAGCCCTGTTTCTTTGAGAGATCTGAAACAATCTCATTCTCCCCCTGTTTACTTACAATTTCCATGTCATATACAAAATATTTCCGGTAATCGGTATATTCCGATTCATCCTCCTCATCCAGTATGATCCCCATGAATTCCTGAATATCCCGTTCCATCTCCTCGTCTTCTCTTGCTGAATTCATGTAAACTTCCGGTGTATCCATATAATTTTCCAGTTTTCTGCAGATGCGGAAAAAGATCTCCCGATCCGGCTTCTCTTTCATCACAAATTTATAAGTATCACTGCCGAAAGGAAGCTGCTTCAGCTCCCGGTTAATTGCCATGATCTCCTCCTTTGCATCCCGGATCGTCTCATTCATCTCCGCAACAAAATCATTCATAAATGCACTTTCTAATTTTGCAGACTGCTCCTCCAGTCTCTGCCTCGCGTCTTCGATCTTTATATTCGCAATATCTTTGTACTCTTTCCTGAAAAATGGAATGTACGACACTCCTCTTTTATTAATATCGATTTCCGCCAGTTTGCAATATTCCAGCTGCGCCGTTTCCATTACGCGAGCGCAGTCTTCCACTTCTCCTTTTAAATTACGGACTGTTTTTTCCGTAATCACCAGCCAAGTATCCCGTTTTGCCCTCTGCCTTTCATATTCCTCAAGCATCGGCGCCTTCAATTCCAAATGCTTTATACATTTAGCGGAATATTCCTGTTTAGCAACATAGATTTCTCCCGATAATCTTTTCAGGATGTCCAGCCCTGCCTGCTCATCCTTTTCGCATCCTTTGATATCTCCTATCAAAACATCCCTTGCGTCTCTCACCTTTTTCATTTCTCTCTCTGCATTTTCCTGTTCCTGCAAAACAGTCATAAAATCCGGAGCCTTGCTGATTTTTTCTATGTCATCGGAAATCCGTTTCTTCTGCTCTTCCGCGCTTTCCAAAGCCGCAGCAGCATTAAAATGGTAATTTTCCGTCCTCCAATCAATCTGTTTCAACACCAAACGCCGTTTATATATATGGTCTTTCTGCTTCTGAATGCTTTGCCTTTCTTTGAGCAAATCCTGTTTTTCTGCAGCTGCTTTCTGCAGCTGACATTTTATCGCATCCTGACCCAGACAAAAGTCTGTCTTTTCAATATTCATGTATGCCACCGTATAGCCTTTGGCCAGCATACCGTTTCTCATCAGCCCGCCTTTAGGATAATTATGCAGTTCCTGCAGGGAATCGCAAAGATGAATTCCATTCAGAAGATAATTTGCATACCTTCTGGCATATATATTTGGTATCGTTAAGATTTCCGCCGCCGAACCCGGCGTTTCCCCAACGTCCGGCAGTTTATCCGTAACGACCACATTGGCATCGTGAATTTTTCTTCTTTGTAAAATTTCTAATGCCTCATGGCAATATTTCCCGTCCACAATGAGGTAAAATCGTTTTCTTCCTAAAAAGGTTTCAATCGCGGCGCGCCATTCGGGATCCCGGATTTCCTGTACAAGCTCTGCAAAAATTTTGACTTCTGTACGTATCTCCTTTTTTTCCAGTTCTTCCTGAATGATCTGTCTTGCCCTCTCTGTTTCTTTAGGAAACACCATGATATTCGCCTGCAGACGCTTAATCGTTTCCTCCAGTTCTTCCATTCTCTGATTCACTTTTTTAATAGTATCACTCAGATGTACATATTCTTCCTCAAATACCTCCATCTGCTTTTCAACCGTTTCTGCGAATTTTACAAATGTCTCTAATTTCCGGTCTGTTGAAAAGCCGCTCTCCGCAAGATGATATAGACATTTTTTGTCATCCTCCGAAAATGATAAATACTGTTCAAGCCACTTCAGATTATCGGTCATCTGTATCTGCAGACGCTTTAATTTTGCCAGACGCTCTTCCTGTTTTTTTATTTCCTCTTCCTGTTTTTCTTTTTGCCGTTTTAATTCATTTAAAGTTTCCTGCATTCCCTTAAACGCATCGTTGTTCATCGCTATCCGATAACGTTCCTCTGCATCCGCACATCGCTTATCATAATCTTCCTTTTGTTCCTGCAGGATGCTTATCTTTTGTTCAAATGCCTGAATCTGCCGCTTTGTTTCTTTTTCCCTTTCTTCTTTTTCACGCAGTCCCTGATAGCACAGCATCAGATCGCGTATCTGATAACTTCTGAGCTTATTTTCATATTCTTCAATTTTCTGTTCTACTTCCTCCAATTTTATTTTGCTTGCCTTTAAATTTTCATAAACTCCCTTTATCTGTTCAAATCGCTGTCTCTGTTCCCGCAGCTCTTTTAAGGATTCCACTTTTCCCGGTTCCAGAACACACTCCTGAATAAACTGATCGATATTATTTTCCGGATTAAATGCCATCATTTTTACGAGCTTTGAACGGTATTTCGCCACGTTGCAGCGCAGCCCAAGCGCACGCAATACCTGTTCCACACCTTTGTCCCTTCCAAAAAAATCTGCCGATTTCATTGTATGTCCATTGACGCCAAGTTCGTTACGCGGACAGATCCGAAGAGACTTTCCTTCTCTTCTGGTAAAATTCATCTGATCTATCTTCGCGTTTCTGCAGACAAACCAGCTGCCTTTCGGCTGCACTGCCTCATTTGCAGATTCTATGCAGACGCCTGCCACAAGAAATTCGTTCTCTATAGGAGACCAAAATTCCATCGCAATATAGCTGACCACTTCCCCGGATCTTAAATACCTTGACGGGCCATTACTCCTTGTATCTCCCCGCACATAAGCCAGTACCGTGCGGTCCCGGTCTTTTGCCGCCTTATTAAACTGGGTGTTTCCGGTAAGCAAATATGTCATCGCATCCAGAATCGTGGATTTCCCGCTGCCGTTTACTCCTGTAAACAGAGTAGAACCTTCCAGCTTCACACACAGTTTCTGGAACCTTGACCATTGTACCAACAATAGCTTTGTCGCTGTCTTTCTATTCGTCATCATCGCTCTCCTCCTCGTCCGACACGCCCTCACCGTCTCTTTCGAGCATCTTTTTTTGAGTGATCTCAGCAAACCTCAAAAACTCCTCGCTATCTAACGCAAATTGAAGAGACGGATACAGGCGGATCATGCAATCTGCCTCTCCGATCTTTCCCTTCACATCTACAAGATTGAACCCGACAAAAAGGCTGAGGATATCCGTTATCAGCTTCTTATTATCGATCAGCTCCTTCACGCCGTATTTTTCTAATTCAAAATTTAAATCCATAACAGAAATTAAAATGGTCGGCGACAGGCTCCCGGAGCGAACACGGTCCGCATACAATGTCCACAGACAGCACAGTACGACACTTTCCACTTTTTTTAACGCTCTGCGATTTGACTGTATTTTTCCGTTCTCTCCCCTGTCCGAACAATTCCGCAGCATGACGACTCCGTTGTTCCGGTCAACAATAATATCAAAACCTATATAGCCAAAATAGACGGAAAATGGCTCCTGTCTTTTGGAAATAAAATAATAGGCTTTTTTATTTTCCTCATCCTTATCACGCACAATGAATGTTGTTTTCAGCAATCTTCTGCACGATCTCTGGAACAGATCTTTTTCCGCAGAAGTATAATTATTCCAATAATCGTCTATATTCAAACCTTGTCCTCCTTTGTAATATCAAATCTGCGCAAGAGCATACGATCTGTCTCCAGATAACCGTCTAACAGCTGAACCGTAAATCCGTTCTCATTGCTATACGCAACAGCAGATAAGGCACATAATAAATCCCGTTTACTCTGTAACGGCAGGTCATCGCAGCACAGAGTTTTCTCTCCGGCCATTACATCTTCCAGATATTTTTTCATCTTTTCTTTCGCATAAGGATTGTACGCTTCCCTTTCCTGTTCCTCCTTTGCCCTCCTGATGTCCTCTTCTGTCATTTCTTCCAGTTCAACAGATGTTTCTCTATTGATTGCCTGTTGTTTTCTCGGATATCGGATCGAACCTGTATCTATAAATTCATTTTTATTTAAAGAAAACAAGCCCTGCATTTCATTCGGAATTTCTTCACGCCAGCCAATTTCGTTCATCTCGCTGACAATATAGCGCAGCGTCTGCTCCACATTCCCTCTCATATCTGCCTCACGGTTTCTAAGAAATCGTGCCCGTCCGATAGCAATCTGTAAATATATGTTTATCTTGCGTTTAATATTACTCATGATCCGGTCATAGTCTTCCACAAGAAACTGCTTTGTTGCCTGTATCATATCAACAACATATTCTTTCGCTTCTGCTTCCTCCAGTTCTTCTTCTACTGCACATCCAATCACTAATAATTCACTCTGTTCAGGGTCATTCTGAATCTCTTCCAATTTCCGTCTGATAAAGGAACGATAAATATGTATATTCTGTTGTTTCGTTAATCTTGCATATTCACGTATAAAGCTGCCATCGCAGTATTCCAGTAAATTTTCCGTTAAACTCTCCAGGGTTTCTTCTTTTACCATTTTCTCTATGATTTTTTTGATAAAAGTAGCAAGCCGTTTTAATGCTTTCGATAATAATCTGGCATTTCGATAAATATTTTTCAATCCATCTACATACGGATCCTGACTCCATTGTTCTGTATTCCGTAAAATATTATATATATTAAATACATAACTGGAAAACTCTTCTCGCTCTGGTCTGATCAGTCCTTGCAAAAATTCTGTCAGCAGTATTCCCTGCTCCGTCATAATAATATTTTTTTCATAAGTAGCGTCGTCGTTATCTTCTTCCAGCCAACCAATCTCTTTTGAACAAAACTTCCGTATAACTCCATTTGCCATGTCGTTATAATTTTTACTGTCAGTTTGTCCAGAATCCTGTTCCAAAAAATCAATATGATTTTCCAATAAATATGCCGCAAGCGCGTCCCGAATCCGGCTGCGTGAAATACGATAACTGATTTCACGATCATACTGCTCATAGATCACCTGCAGGCAATCTGCATAAATACGATTATTGCTCCCGCTGGCCAAACAGTTAAAAAAGCCAGACGGTATCCTGTCAAATAAATTTATCATTGTTTCCCTCGCCAAAATCTTCAGGCCGAAAGCCAAAGAACTTCATCTGCACTAAAACAACAGTGAAATTCCAATGGCTCCTATCGTACTTAAAAGTGTTCCCAATAAATAATATTCAGCAAAATCCTGTTGTTTTGAAATCCGGTCATAGCGAGCAATTGACTTGGCTGTCAACACCAATCCCACTGCTGAATACTGACCTATAGAAATAAAAATCATCATAATGATTCTTTCCAGCGTTCCAATTAATCTGCCCATATTTTTATCATTTACATTATCATCCTTTTGCTGCGGACGGTAAGGGGCTAAAACAGCAGAAATAATAATATTCAAAGGCTTATGCACCAACAGTATCTTAATGCCCCATGAAAGTATTTTCTTCCCTGATAAATCAAATGAATGTACAATGGACATGATTTCAGATCTGAGCAATGACGCCCAACTTAAATCAGGCAGCATATAGACAATTATAGAAATCAATAATATATGTATCGTTTGATCGGCTAAAAATATCCTCGGCTCTTTTTTTGCATCCCGATATTCGCCAAAAAAATATTTGCAAATATAATATTTTAAGATATCAATGATTCCGTGAAAAACACTGAACAATATAATATACTTCAGTTTGACTCCGGGCAAAAAAGTGATAAATAAAGCCGTAGCAATTCCTGTATAAATGATTATATGATATAAAACCCACTTAAAGCTTGTCCGTTTTCTTTCTGCCATCTTAGAGGACTGAAAATAAAAATCGCATAAAACATGAATAAGTAAAAAGAAACTAAATATTTCCTTTTTCATTTATCAATCCTCCCAAACTGTAATTTATATCTCTTAACGCTTTCTCATAAGCATAATATCCCTCTTTTGCAAGAACTTTTTGAACATATGATTGTGTAATGCCAAGTCTGTGAGCAGCCTCAACCTGACCATCCTGATGTTGTAGAATATCCCATATTATTTCACGTTGTTTATCCGTCCAACTTCGTTCGATTACCTTTATTAACTCAAAAATAGTATTAATTAAAATTACTTGTTTATTATTATCATCTCCAATATTTAGACGGACATCTGTTAAAACTGCTTTATTCTTTTTTTCATTCTGCCGCACCATCTCAATTGCGCTTCTCGCATTGTAATATCCCGGCCCATCTGCTCCCAATGCCATCTCTGTATCAATATCTGTTGTTATTTCTCCTATACCAATCCCGTAACGCAACTCCACAGGAAACAACTGTATCCTTATTTCCTGCAGAATATTCAAAAGATTCCCTTCAGCAGATAACAATCCCTGAAACTCATCGCCTAAAGTTATCACAAATTTTGCCGCTATATCTGATTTGTACTTATTATTAATTTTATCTAATATTTCTCTTAATTTATCTTGTATTTCTTTTCGATTATTTAAGTGTTTAGATCCACGAATATCTCCGATTACTGCAATAAAAGGAACATTATTAAGAAAGAAAAACATATCCTCACCTCTGCAAATATAATACACCCTTTTATACGAATAATCAAGAAAAATTCCTTTTATCGGTTGTAATTTTGTTTTATTCGTAAAAAAGCATAGAATCAAAAATATTTTTCCTGCCTCCTTCATTTTCTCAGTTTTTTACTCATAATCTTACAAAACACCACCGCCACCGCTGTGCTGACCGCCGTGGCGGCGATGGCCGGCCCCACAATGGCCGTCGGGTTTACGCTGCCGTACTGGCTCCGGTAGGCGATGACTGTCACCGGAAGCAGCTGCAGGGAAGAAATGTTCAGTATCAGAAACGTACACATTTCTACCGATGCCGTCTGGCTGTAATTGTTCAGCCGGGCCAGACTTTTCATGGCCTTTAAGCCTGCCGGCGTGGCGGCGCTGCCAAGGCCAAAAATATTGGCGACCACATTTACGGCAATCTCCTCATTGGCGCTGTCTTCCTCCGGGATCCCCGGAAACAGCCAGCGGATCACAGGCCGCAGCCTTTTCGTCATGGCTGACAGAAGTCCGCTTGCTTTTGCGATCTCCATGATCCCCGTCCAAAGGCTCATCACCCCTGCCATAGCCACGGCAAGCGTCACAGCCTCCTTTGCCCCGTCGATCGCCGCGGTACCCATACTCCCCAGCGTTCCGTTAAAAGCCGCGAACACCACGCCGACCACGATCATGCCGGCCCAGATCAGATTCAACACTCAGTTCTCCATTCCGGAGCGCCTTCAAAACCTGTTCGCTCCGCAGGCCTTTTTTATTGTATATGCTCCAGAAGCTGCTGATAGACCTGCCGCTTTGTAATCCCCCGGTCCTTTGCCACCTGCTTCATAGCTTCCTTTTTGTCCATCCCCTGATCCAGATACTGCTGCAGATGCGCTTCCAGCGGGATTTCCTCCCACTGCCTCTGCTGTTCCAAGAGAGCTTCTTTTTTATCCCTTCCTGCGATCACAAGCACATATTCTCCCCGGGGCTCCTGTTCCTCATAAAGGGCGACAGCCGCCGTCAGGGTAGTAGGCAGGATCGTCTCAAATTTCTTTGTCAATTCCCGGCACAGGGTAACCGGCCGGTCCCCCAGCACCGCCGCCAGCTCCTCCAGCGTCCTTTTCAGCCGATGAGGGGCTTCATACAGTATCATGGTGCGAAATTCTTCCTTCAGCCCGGCCAGTACCTGGGCACGCTCTTTCTTGTCCGCGGGGAGAAAGCCTTCAAAGGCAAACCGCCGCGCAGACTTTCCGGAACAGATCACCGCTGTGATCAGCGCCGACGCTCCGGGTACTGCCGTGACTTTGATGCCAAGCTCTATGCAGCGGGAAACCAGCGCTTCCCCCGGATCGGAAATGCCCGGCGTTCCCGCATCTGTAATCAGCGCAATGCTGCTTCCTTCCTGCAAAAGCCGGATCAGATATTCTCCCTTTTCCACCTTATTATGCTCATGATAACTGGTCATGGGCGTTTTGATCTCAAAGTGGTTCAGCAGGCGAATACTGTTTCTCGTATCCTCCGCCGCGATCAGATCGGCTTCCTTCAGGATACGGACGGCCCGAAAAGTCATATCCTCCAGATTTCCGATGGGCGTTGCGCATAAATATAATGTTCCCTTCATTTCTTCATACCCTTTAATATCCGTAAATATCATAGATCTCTTCCATATACACGCCGGGTTCCCTGTATACGATCAGCGGTTTTTCCACGATCACCCCGGCGTTTCCCCCTTTTACCGCCTCGATCAGCACCATGTTGGGGGCGCTGTCCGCAAACGGCTGGACAAATTTCAGCCTTTTCGGCTCCAGTCCGTGAGCCGTAAACCCGGTGAGGATCTCCACCAGCCGGAAAGGCCTGTGTACCATATAAAACCGTCCCTTGGGCGTCAGCAGCCTGGCGCCCTCCCGCAGCACATCCTCTAAGGTACAGGCGATCTCATGGCGGGCGATCGCCTTGTAAGGGTTTGGATTCTGCAGCCCATGCTCGTTCAGCATATACGGGGGATTGCAGGTCACCACAGAAAAGGCGCCGCAGCCAAACAGCGCCGACGCCTCCCTGATGTCGCCCTCCACAATGGACACCCGGTTCTCCAGCTCGTTTAACTGAACGCTGCGGGCAGCCATATCGGCGCTTTCCGGCTGGATCTCCAGTCCCGTAAAGGAATCCCCTTCCGTCTTTGCAGCCATTAAAATAGGAATAATGCCGGTACCCGTTCCCAGGTCCAGCATTTTCTCCTTCTTTCTCACATTTGCAAAGCCCGACAGCAGCACTGCGTCCATTCCGAAGCAGAACTTGTCAGGATTTTGTATGATCCGATATCCGTTTCGCTGAAGATCGTCCAGCCGCTCATTTTCACGGAGCTTAATTGTCTTCAAGCTTGGATCTTCCTTCCTTTTGTTCCAATCCTTCCAGCATCTTCAGTTCCTGATCCTCCACAACCACCTGCTGCTTTTTCTTCCGTCTGGGAGTGAACTTCAGATCCTCCACCTTGTATTCCGTCAGTTCCTTCTCATCGTTGTTGGTGATCACCACCTTCACCAGCTGGCGCAGCACATTCACGCTCTGTACTTCTCCCCGCTGGCCGTCTGCGGTAATCACCCGGTCGCCGATGCCGGGCAGCCGGCTGTTCAGCTCTTCATAAGTCTCTTCTTCATTTTTGAGACAGCACATCAGGCGCCCGCATACCCCGGAAATCTTGGATGGGTTCAGGGACAGGCTCTGCTCCTTTGCCATTTTGATAGACACCGGAACAAATTCTGACAGGTAAGTGCTGCAGCACAGCGCGCGCCCGCAGACACCGATCCCGCCGCGGATCTTCGTCTCGTCCCGCACGCCGATCTGTCTCAGCTCGATCCGAGTGCGGAACACGGAAGCCAGATCCTTTACCAGCTCCCGGAAATCGATCCTTCCGTCCGCGGTAAAGTAAAACAAAATCTTGCTGCGGTCAAAGGTATACTCCGTATCGATCAGCTTCATTTCCAGCTGATGCTTTTTTATCTTTTCCCTGCAGATCTCAAGGGCTTCCTTTTCCTTGTTTTTATTTTCTCTTTCCCGCTCATCGTCCGCCTCTGTCGCAATGCGGATGACGCCCTTCAAAGGCTGTACGACCTTGGAATCGTCCACGGAGGTATTACCCAGCACCACTTGTCCGTACTCTATCCCCCGGGCAGTCTCCACGATCACATGCTGTCCCCTTGTGATCTTCAGTTCATGGGGATCAAAATAATATATTTTTCCTACGCTTCTGAAACGTACGCCAATTACATTGACCATAGTTTTCACTTCCTCAGTTTTCCTTTATTGTCAGGAACAAAAGCTCCATCGTCAGCTCAAAGCTCACATTTGCGTCCAGCCGGCGCTTCGCGTTGTCCAGACCTTTGATGATCTGATCCAGCCCGTCATAGGAAATCTTATCCGCCTGCCGCATGATTTCCGTGACCCGGTCACTGAAAATAGCCGAATCAATATCCTTCGTGGCTTTAAACAATAGTACATCCCGGTACCACACCATCATAAAATCCAGAAAATCATGGATTTCCAGCTTATACTGGGACAGTGTCTTCATATATTCAATGATCTCATGGATCTGCATATCCCGTACCCGATCCACCAGCATCAGCACTTCATCCTTCAAGGCGGAGAACTGCTCCGAGGTGGCGATCCGAATGGCCTTTCCTATATTGCCCTGGGCAAAGGAAGCACATATTTTTGCCTTATAATCAGGCAGCTGGTACTGATCTGCCAGATATTTCTGCACCAGCTCCTGACTGACGGGACGCATACGCAGGGTCACGCAGCGGGAGACAATGGTGGGCAGAAGCTCCTCCTCATTGGTGGTAAGCAGGATCAGAACCGCATAGGCCGGCGGCTCCTCAATGGTCTTTAATAACGCGTTCTGCGCCTGAACCGACATCTTCTGGGCATCCGAAATGATATAAACTTTATAAGGACTGCCGTAAGGCTTAATGGCAACGGTGCGGTTCACCTGTTCCCGGATCTCATCCACACTGATGGTATTGGGTTTTTCATGGGTCACATGAATGATATCCGGATGATTGCCTGACGCCGCCTTTTTGCAGGACGGACAGGTAAAACAGGCGTCTCTCCCTTTGCCCTCGCACTGCAGTGTGGCAGCAAATGCCTCCGCCAGCGTCTTCTTCCCGCTTCCGGCTTCCCCGCTGAAAATATATCCGTGGGAAACGCGATTCAATTCAATGGCCTTCTGCAGATATCCTTTTACATGGGGCAGCCCCACAATATCCTGAAACTTTATCATTCCTTCACCTCCAATGCCGTCATTTCACAGTAAGTATACCACAACTTTTTTAAAATACCTAGCACAACTTTTGCCGTTCAACAATTTCCATCCTGTATTTTCCTGATATAGGTACAGATTTCCTCCAGACACCGGTCTCCGTCCTCTGTACAGAATGTACGGCAGATTCCCGCGGCCCTGCGTTTTTCCTCCGAAAAGTCCTCCGCATCCGCCAAAAACCGCCGGCACAGCTCCGCATACCGCGGCCTGTCCTGCTGCTGCTCCCGCTTCAACGCACGGGCAAGACGAATCCCGTCCTCCAACTCCAGATAAACAGGGATCACCTGCTCTTTTCCGTAATAGCGCTGCATGCTCAAAAAGGATTCCAGCGTACCGATCACCAGATAATCCTTCTGCTCCAGCTGCACCTGCCCGTCGTCTGCGGTAAAATAAGTCCATGGGCCGTGAACCGTCTGATACGTACGGGCCTCAATGACCTTTCCTTCCTTCTGCATCTCCTGAAACCGGGCCTCGTCCACGAAATGATAGGTTATCCCGTCCGTTTCCCCCTGCCGTATGGGCCGGGTCGTATACAGCACAATGGCGTCAAACTGTTTTGTTTCCATCAGCCTTTTATATATAGTATCTTTTCCTGATGCGCTTTTTCCCATTAAATAAAATATCTTTCCCACAAAGCGAATCTCCTTTATCTGTCCTCTCTTATTACCCGCAGCGTTTTCAGCGTTATATCTGCCGGGCCTTCCACCGATAATCCCTGCCGGCGGGCTTCTTCCATATACTGCAGATGCTCTGTTCTGATCACTTCGCCCGGCACGACAATGGGAATCCCCGGCGGATACAGATAAAGAAATTCCCCCATGATCCGGCCTGCGGCAGCTCTAAATGGTACCGGCTCCCATGGGCCGTTATAAGCCCGGGCAATTTTCATTTTTCCCAAAGGAACGGGAAGCTGTCTTTCATCGGGCTCCGGCGCAAAATCCTCCAGCTGTCCATCCAGTTCTTCTATGGCTGCGCAGAGGCGTTCCATTCCTTCTTCCGTATCCATCACCGTTGAAACCGCCACTCCATAGTCCGGAGCCGCCATTTCCAGTTCGATCCGGTACTTTTCTCTCAGGCGCCTCAAAAGATCGCTGCCGGAAAACCGATGTCCCTCTCTGTCCCGGGTTCCTCTCACGGAAAAAACAAGGCGTCCCGGATCTGTCCCAGCGCACGCGCCGGTTTTTCCCTCCTCCTCTGATACTGTCATCAGGCGGATGTTCCGGCAGGCCGAAAGGCGTTTCCGATATTTTTCAAGCAGCTTGATCCAGCAGTCAAAAAGCTGCGCACCCTGTTCCTCCATAACAGAAATACAGGCATCTATGCTTCCCATCAGCAAATAAGACGGGCTGCTCGTCTGATAAATCGACAGAAACCGTCGAATCCTGTCCCTGTCTGCAAGCGGCCCGTTTACATGGATCAGCGCCGTCTGGGTCAACGAGGGCATCGTCTTATGCAGGCTCTGGATCACGATGTCCGCTCCCTGTGTTACCGCCGAAGGGGGAAGCTGCTCATGAAATCCAAAATGCGCGCCGTGGGCCTCATCTACAATAAGGGGGACCCCTCTCTTGTGGCAACATTCCGCGATAGCCGGTATATCTGAAACGATCCCCTCATAAGTAGGGGATGTGACTACCACCGCCAGAGTATCGTCCTCTATGGCCCTTTCCACATCTTCCGGACAGATCCCTCCGGCCACGCCCCACCGTTTCAGCATTTTTGGAAACAGATACGCCGTTTCCAGATCGTTGAGATACGCGCCGTTATATACCGATCTGTGACAGTTTCGCGCCATCAGGATGCTGTCGCCGGGCTTTGCCACAGCCGCCGCCGCGCACAATAAGCCGGCAGTACTGCCGTTGACGAGCAAGTAACTCTCCTCTGCTTGATACAATCGGGCAGCCCTCCGGCTTATTTCTTTTAGAATACCTGTGGCATGATGCAGAGAATCAAATCCGTGGATTTCCGTGATATCCAGTTCATAAGGATTTCCCGGAAAAGACAGATTCCGCTTGTGTCCGGGTATATGAAAGGGATAAATATCCTGCTGATCATGTCTTTGCAGTTTTTGGTATAAAGTCTCTTTACCTGCCATATTATTTCAGTTTCTTTATGGAAGGATAGTAGCGGAAAAGCGCTTTTGCCAGGATCTTGTCCTCTTCTACGTAAGGGTGGTTCCAGAATCTGGAATCGGCGGAAACATTCCGATTATCGCCCAGCATAAAATAACATCCTTCCGGCACTTGATAAGGGCCATAGCTTCCTGTAGGTTCTCCGTTCACGTAAGGCTCCACCAGCGGTTCTTCGCTGTCATTGATATATACAAGTCCATCCCGGATCTCTACCTTGTCACCCGGTTCTCCGATCACCCGCTTGATATAATTCTTGCTCTCGTCATCGGGATAAAGAAAAATCACAATGTCGCCCCGTTTTGGAGAAGAAAACCAGTATGCGGCTCTGAGTCCGATAACCTTATCGTTCTTCATGATCGTCTGTTCCATGGAAGAGCTTGGTATATAAGAATTGGTAATGATAAAGTGGTCGATCACAAATGCAATGGCCACTGCGGTAGCAATGACTACAACCCAGTCAAGAATCTCCTTCCATACGGATTGTTTTTCGTTTTTCCCTTTATCGCCGTTATCCTGATCGGCTACTCTCGGTATGTCCTGTTGTTCCGTTTTAGGCTCTGCAAGATCCTTCTCTTCCTGTTCCATGACCGAATCTCCTTTCGTAACACCTGTTTGTCATACCACGAACTGCGTTTATCATACCATAAAAGTAATTTTCTGTCCATTGAGGAACTGGGAATTTATGCTTTTTTCAATGAAATCTTCTAAAAAAGGACACAAAAAAATGCCCAGAGCCGGAATCGAACCAGCGACACGAGGATTTTCAGTCCTCTGCTCTACCAACTGAGCTATCTGGGCATATCTTTTGTACTCCCTGTACAGGCTCACTGCCTGTCCATACAGGAAATTGCGGGGGCAGGATTTGAACCTACGACCTTCGGGTTATGAGCCCGACGAGCTTCCAAACTGCTCCACCCCGCGTTATACTATATGAAATTCGTGGATACTTTATTCGAAAAGTATTGCCACAGTGGATGGGGAAGGATTCGAACCTTCGAAGGCGTTGCCAACAGATTTACAGTCTGCCCCCTTTGGCCACTCGGGAACCCATCCAGACAGCCGATGATCGGACTCGAACCGATAACCTGCTGATTACAAATCAGCTGCTCTGCCAATTGAGCCACATCGGCAACCTGCCCTCTGGTGAATCAGCCACCATAGCGACAATATGGGACCTACAGGGCTCGAACCTGTGACCCTCTGCTTGTAAGGCAGATGCTCTCCCAGCTGAGCTAAGATCCCAAAATAAAACAACGACCCAGATGGGACTCGAACCCACGACCTCCGCCGTGACAGGGCGGCGCTCTAACCAACTGAGCCACTGGGCCATTTTACTCACGCACCTTCAAAACTGCATATCTAAAGATCTCTCTCCACTACTTCCTTCACTCTCTTTTGGTCAAGCCCTCGACCGATTAGTAACAGTCAGCTCCATACATTACTGCACTTCCACCTCTGTCCTATCTACCTTC
>CANQNE010000013.1 GCA_947625135.1 uncultured Lachnospiraceae bacterium | reverse complement strand
GTTATGTTGAACCGCCGTATGCCGAACGGCACGTACGGTGGTGTGAGAGGGGAGAATTAATCCCCCCTACTCGATTGTGCGCCCGGCGGCAGACGGAATTTAACTTGACTATTCTGAAAATATCATTACAATAGAATTAAGAAGCGATACATGCGATCTTAAAATCTTATAGCGCCGGCGATCCTGCGTTCATGAAGGGGCTTGTGGATATATGGCAGAAAGGACATACATGCAGAGAGAAAAAATTTTGATCGTTGACGATTCAGAAATGAACCGCGCGATCCTGACGGAAATGCTTGAAGAAGATTTTGACATACTGGAAGCGGAAGACGGGTATTCCGCAGTGGCCATTCTCCAGAGAAGGGTGGATATTTCACTTGTGCTGCTGGATATCGTAATGCCGGGCATGGATGGTTTCGGCGTGCTGGAGATCATGAACAGAGAGCACTGGATGGAGGATATCCCGGTGATCATGGTGTCGGCGGAAAGCGGGACAGAGCAGGTAAAACGGGCGTACAAGATGGGTGTGACCGACTTTATCATGCGGCCTTTCGATATGTTTATCGTACGGCGCCGGGTAATGAATACCATCATGCTCTATGCGAAGCAGAAGCGGCTGATCAATATGGTAAACGATCAGATTTACGAAAAAGAACAGCGCAGCAACATGATGATTGAGATCCTGGGGCATATCGTGGAATTCAGAAACGGGGAGAGCGGGCTGCATATACATAATGTGCGGCGATATACGGATTTTCTCCTCCGGGATCTGCAGAACCGCACGGATAAATATCCGCTGACAGAAGAAGAGATCTCCCTGATCGTCACGGCTTCGGCGCTCCATGATATCGGGAAGATCGCCATTGACGACAAGATCCTCAACAAGCCGGGCCGGCTGACGGATGAGGAGTTTAAGATCATGAAGACCCATGCGGAGATCGGCGCCCAGATGCTGGACAGCATCGTGGCGTACCGGGACAGCCGGCTGGTGCAGATGGCTTATAAGATCAGCCGCTGGCATCATGAGCGCTATGACGGCAGAGGATATCCCGACGGGCTGAAGGGGGATGAGATTCCCATTGCGGCGCAGGTAGTAGCCCTTGCCGATGTGTTTGACGCTCTGACAAGCGAACGTGTTTACAAAGCGGCCTACAGCAGGGAAAAGGCGGCGCAGATGATCCTGGACGGTCAGTGCGGTACCTTCAATCCCCTTTTGCTGGAATGTCTTGCCGACGGCGGGCTGGCAATGGAAAACGCAAAGAACGAGGCGGTGGGAGAACCGCTGCGGCAGCAGGAGGTAAGGAGCTTTGCGGAGCTTATTCTGCGCAGCAAGAGCAACGGCAGCAGTATGTCGGAGCGGGCGCTGAGGCTTTTGGATTATGAGCGGATGAAGTATAACTTCTTTGCCTCTAAGGCGGAGGAGATCCAGTTTGAATATACAGAAAATCCGTCGATTCTTGTCATTTCCCCATGGGGAGCCGAGAAACTGGGCGTGGAGGAGATCATCAGCAGTCCGGGAAAGGATGAGAAGCTGAAGCGTGTGATCGGAACAGAGAACTGGGAGAAGATCTGTCAATGGCTTCAGGACACTACGCCGGAGAATCCCGAGATCAGCGGCCGGCTGATCCTTCAGACCGGCGAAGGGGACAGCGTGTTTCAGGTGATCCTTCGCTCGGTGTGGTCGTCGGATACGCCGCCCGGATATGAAGGCGCCATCGGGAAGGCATGGATATCGGAACCGGCACAGACAGATTGATAGGAGGATTCTGAAATGACGTTGACAGAATGTTATGAAGCCATTGGCGGAAATTATGAAGAGGTGATCAGCCGTCTGGGAAGTGAGCGGCTTGTACAGAAATTTGTTTTGAAGTTTTTGGATGATGGCAGTTATGATCTCCTTTGCAGTGCAATGGAGGAAAAAAAGTGGGACGAGGCTTTTCGGGCGGCCCATACCATCAAGGGGATCTGTCAGAATCTGGGCTTTACCGCATTGCAGGTTTCCGATGAACAGCTGACGGAAGCGCTGCGGGCAGGGCACGTGGAAGAAGCGGTTCAGCTGAAGGGACAGGTAGATCAGGACTATCAGCGCACGGCCGAAGGGATCCGGGCATTTCAGCAGGCGCTGTCCTGACATTGAGACATTGAAAAGAGGGAGTATGAAGAAACGGCAGATTATTAAAGAAAAAAGTCTCATCGCAACGATCATCGTCAGCATTTGTATTGTACTGATCTTTGCGGGAACCTATGTCCAGATTGCCAAAATACAGGAAGAACGGTGCATGCAGAGGATGGAGGAAGGCGTCAACACAGTGATCGAGGAGATTTCCGCCAAACTCAAGCGGGACAGCAAGGTGTTGAATGCCGCTGCGGATATTCTTGCGAATTCAGACGACTTCAGTACGGAAGCACTGCAGCAGAATATGCAGATCGTATCTCCGCTGTTGGACACCATGCAGATCCGTGTGTTGATGCCGGATAATACTGTGATAGATACCCAAGGGGGTATTATAGACAGCGGTGTCAACATTTCTTTTGAGAAGGAAGCGCCTTTGGGAGAACATGTCTCCAACCGGATGACGAGTATTCTTGACGGGAATACGTTGATCCTCCGTCATTTTGTACCGATCGAGCAGGACGGAAAGGTGAAAGCGCTTTTGTACGGCGTAACCATATTGGAAGATCTGCCCCGCGTCATGAATATCAACAATATTTACAACGCCTCTTCCAGCATTTATATCATCGATACGGAAGACGGTGATTTCATTATGGACACAAGACATGATGAGCTGGGAAATATCAAGGACTTCAAAGCCAGCATGACCACAAACGGGGTGAGCTGGGACGAAAAGATAGATGAGCTGATGAATCTGAAGACCGGCTATGTGATCTACTGCACGGAGCAGTCTAAGGAATGGCTGTACCTGCATTATGCGCCCGCCGGGATCAATCAGTGGGCCATCGGGGTTTCCGTACCGCAGGAGGAGGCTTTTGCCGCGCTGCGATCCATGCAGAAGGTTTGGCTGGTGGCGGCGGCGCTGGTTGCCCTGGCGATTGTTTTGTATTTTCTGTGGGTGCGCAAAAATGCCAGGCTGACGATGCAGCAGGTGGTTGAGCGGGCCGTACTGGAGGAAAGGCTGCATAAAGCGGAGGCGGCAGAACGGGCCAAGACGACCTTTTTGTCCAATATGTCCCATGATATCCGCACGCCCATGAATGCCATTATCGGGTTTACCACACTGGCGGAGACCAATCTGGATAATCCGGAGCGGGTGCAGGAATATCTGCGCAAGATCCTGTCCTCCAGCAATCATCTGCTCAGCCTGATCAATGATGTGCTGGATATGAGCCGCATTGAGAGCGGAAAGCTGAACATTGATGAAAAAGAGTGCGGCATATCTGATATTTTCAGGGATATGCGCAATATCATACAGACTCAGATGAATACAAAGAACCTGAATTTCTTTATGGACACCATGGATGTGGTGGATGAAGATATTTACTGTGATAAGCTCCACCTGAATCAGGTTCTTCTGAATCTGCTCAGCAATGCCATTAAATTTACGCCGGAAAACGGCTCGGTGTCCCTGACCATCGCCCAGCTGCAAAATGCGCCCAGGGGCTATGGCTCTTATGAGATCCGGGTAAAGGATACGGGGATCGGCATGAGCGAGGAGTTTGCAGAGCATATATTTGAACCCTTTGAGCGGGAGCGGAATACTACCGTCAGCGGGATCGAGGGCACCGGTCTGGGAATGGCGATCACCAAGAGCATCATCGACGCGATGGGTGGCCACATAGAGGTGAAGTCCGCGCCGGGCAAGGGCACGGAGTTCATCATTCAGCTGCAGTTCAGGCTGCAGTTTGAGAGCAAGCAGATCGAGGCGATCCAACGGCTGTCAGGGCTGCGGGCGCTGGTGGTGGACGACAGCTTTAATACCTGTGACAGCGTCACGAAGATGCTGGCAAAGATCGGGATGCGTTCCGAGTGGACCATGCACGGCAAAGAGGCGATCCTGCGGGCAAAGCAGGCGGTGGAGATCGGCGACGAATTTTACGCGTATATTATTGACTGGGCGCTGCCGGATCTGAATGGTCTGGAGGTAGTGCGCCGGATCCGCAGCGTTGTGGGCAATGTGGTGCCGATCATTGTGGTGACGGCTTATGATCTGAGCGCCATTGAAGAAGAGGCGAGAGAAGCGGGCGTTACCGCATTTTGCAGCAAACCCATCTTTTTGTCGGATCTTCGGAATGTACTGGCGGAGGCGATCGGCGAAGCCGATTTGGATGTACCGGAAAAATCCCCCCAGGAGGGCGTTGCGGATCAGCTAAAGGGAACGCGTCTGCTGCTGGTAGAGGATAATGAACTGAACCGGGAGATCGCCGAGGAGCTGCTCACGGAATGTGGCTTTGTGGTAGAAACGGCGGGAGACGGCACGATAGCGCTGGATATGGTGAAAAAGTCCCAGCCCGGTTATTACAGGCTGGTTCTTATGGATATACAGATGCCGGTGATGAACGGATATGACGCCGCGCAGGCCATCCGTGCATTGGAAGATCCCGGGCTTGCCAATATTCCTATTGTGGCAATGACAGCCAACGCCTTTGAGGAGGATCGGCAAAGGGCGCTGAAATGCGGCATGAACGATCATGTGGCAAAACCCATTGACGTAAACAGGCTGTTTGAGGTGCTGAATCGTCTGTTGACATAATGAACACAAGAAATTAAAAGATTTTTGGGAAAATGCTTGCAAAAGTAAAAAAGATATGATACGATAAGTGGCGTCGCAAAAGGCGGCGTCGCAAGGCTCCATGGTCAAGCGGTTAAGACACCGCCCTTTCACGGCGGTAACAGGGGTTCAAATCCCCTTGGAGTCATTTTTGGAAAGTCTCTGCATAGAATAATGATACAGAGCTTTCCGCGATGATGATCATCATAAGGATAAGGCGCAGTAGCCAAGTGGTAAGGCGTGGGTCTGCAACACCCTGATTCACCGGTTCAAATCCGGTCTGCGCCTCTAAGGAAAAGGGGAGAAAACGCTGAATATACAGCGTTTTCTTCTTTTTTTGCTTGTTATTTTATGTAGTATATGATAAAATTTACCTATAATTGGACGAAGGGAGTAGTAAAATGAAAAAATTTATACAGGAGTTCAAAGAGTTTACCATGCGCGGTAACGTGATGGATATGGCAGTCGGCGTGATCATCGGCGGAGCGTTCCAGTCGATCGTAACTTCCCTGACGGACAACCTGATTACGCCCCTTCTGAGCCTGTTCGGCGGCAGCAGTGAAGTGAAAGGGCTTACCATCAAGCTGAACGGCGGGGCAGTGATGGATTTTGGGGCATTTATTTCTGCTGTGATCAATTTCCTGCTGATGGCGCTTATCCTGTTCTGCATCCTGAAAGCGGTGAACACCATTTCACACATCGGGCATAAGAAGGAGGAGCCCGCAGCTCCCACCACAAAGGTATGTCCTTTCTGCAAGAGCGAGATCGACATTGCGGCTACAAAGTGCCCTCATTGTACATCTGATATTCCTGAGGAATGAGTTTTCTGACAGTATGTTGAATTGAAAGATGGAGATGTCCCTCCCATGAGCATGAATACTCATGAGGGGGACATCCTTTTTCACCGGGCTGTTTGGGCCGGAGCGTCCCAAACAGCCCTGATGGCAGACGGGAGATGGTATGCGCGAAGTTCTCGCTGCCCGTCGCGTAAACGCTCCGGAATGGAGTTTGTGATGAGTAAGACTACCGTAAAAAATTTCGCTCTTTGGGCCCGGCAGGCGCTGCTGGAGCTGACAGGGCAGGAGGAAGCGGCCTATATCTGGTTCAACCGCATCATAGCCATCCGCTATATGGAGGTTAACGGATATCTGCCGGAAGGCTGCGGCGACTCACTGGAAATACTTTCCGCGGTTACGGATCAGGAGGAAGCAAGAAGGCGGCTCATCGCCCTCTGTAACCGGCTGAGCAGGGGACTGCCGGAGCTGTTCCCCATCATCAATGAGAAGACGGAACGGCTCCTGCCGAAGGAAATATTCGCAAAGGACGGCGTGATCCGCCGGCTTCTCGAAGATATTCCGGGTGAGGAGTGGAAGGATGCGGTAGAGATGATCGGCTGGCTGCATCAGTATTATCACACGGAGCAGAAGAACCGGGCCTTCGGGGATCTGCAGAAGCAGAACGTAAAGATTTCCAGAGAACAGCTTCCGGCGGTGACACAGCTCTTTACCCCGGACTGGATCGTGCGTTATCTGGTGGAAAATTCGCTGGGCAGGCTGTGGCTGCAGTCGCTGGGGGCAGATACGAAGGAGGCCCGGCAGCTGAAAAAAAGCTGGCGTTATTACTGTGATACGGAAACGGAGGTGCAGCCTGTCTCCTGCTCTCTTTCAGAGATCCGGCTGCTGGATCCCTGTGTAGGCAGCGGACATATCCTGCTCTATGGGTTTGAGCTTTTCATGCAGCTGTACAGGCAGGCGGGGGTTGCGCCAAAGGAGGCGGCAAGAAGGATCGTGAAGGACAATCTGTTTGGACTGGACATTGACCCCAGAGCCTGCCGGTTATCCTGCTTCACCATCATG
The DNA here is from genome assembly GCA_947625135.1 of uncultured Lachnospiraceae bacterium. Classification (GTDB taxonomy): domain Bacteria; phylum Bacillota; class Clostridia; order Lachnospirales; family Lachnospiraceae; genus CANQUC01. The sequence goes on along the minus strand of CANQNE010000013.1, from coordinate 52,419 downwards.
ATGAAGGCCCGCCGCTATGATCCGGATATTTTGGAGGGCGATGTCAGGCCCAATGTGTATGCAGTGTCCGACAGCCGTTTTCTGACACAGGAGCTGATCAATTTTGTGGCGGGAAAGGACCCGGAGATAAAATGCGGGATGATGACACTGGCGGAGGATCTGAGCGGCGGGGAGGAATACGGAAGCCTCACAAAGCTGCGCCCCGTGGATCTGCCGCGGCTTGTGCGCCGCTGCGAGGAGGTGGCCGCCACTTATTACGGGGAGGTGATCAGCGCCCTCTATGCCCGCCAGGTAAAGGAAAAACTGCTCCCCCTGTTAGAGCAGGCGCGGGTGATGACCCAGTCCTATCAGGTGGTGGTGACCAATCCCCCCTATATGGGCAAAAGCGCCATGGATAAGAAGCTGCGGGAATATGTGCGCCGGACGTTTCCTCTGAGCAATTATGACCTGTATGCGGTGTTCATTGAAAAATGCGGGCAAATGCTGGAAGAGGGCGGTTATCAGGGCATGATCACCCAACAGTCATGGATGTTTATCCGCAGCTATGAAAAAATGCGCAGGCGGATCCTGCAGACCAATACCATCATTCACATGGCGCATCTCGGCACAAGGGCTTTTGAAGAAATTTCCGGCGAAGTGGTGCAGACCACGGCGTGGATCATGCAGAAGACCGGGCGGCCGAGAGGGCCGGGAGAATATGTACGGCTGACGGAGTTCGGCAGCCGGAAAGAGCAGGCGTTTCTGGAGGAAAAGGAAACCGGGAAGCACGGGATCACGTACCGCGCAGACAGTGAGAATTATTTCCGGATCCCGGGCGCGCCTGTGGCCTACTGGCTGTCCGAAAAAATGCTGCCCCTTTTTGAGACCACGGTGGTATCGGATTTTGCGACAGTGACCAACGGCATGTTTACCTGCGATAATAAACGGTTTCTCCGGCTTTGGTATGAATTGCCAAGGGAACGGATCGCCTTTGGCTGTACCTCGAAAGCGGAGTGCATCCGCAGCGGGAAAAAGTGGTTCCCTTATAACAAAGGGGGAAATTTCCGGAGATGGTACGGCAATCAGGAGTATGTGATCAATTTTGAAAATTTCGGCGAGGAGATCCGGGAATACCGGGTTCAGTCGGGCCAGTCGGCAGTGTTCCCGGGACAGGACTACTATTTCCGGGAAAGTCTTTCATGGTCGCTGGTGAGCCCGTCTAAGTTCGGCATCCGCTATTATCCGCCGGGATTTGTGTTTGATATTGCAGGCTCCTCTGTTTTTCCGGTGAGGGAGGAGCATCTGTATTCCCTGCTGGGAACGCTGGCAGGCGCGCCCGCGTATCGGCTTTTGCAGGTGATCAACCCCACCATCAATTATCAGGCCGGGGATATCAGAAGCCTCCCTGTGCCGGCGGCATGTCTGGAGGGGACGGAGGCAAGCCGCCGCATTGCGGCCCTTGCAAAAGAGAATATAGCCCTTGCAAAAGCAGACTGGAACAGCGTGGAGACCAGCTGGGATTTTGTGCGCCATCCTCTGGTGGAGGAGGCAGAGAAGCGGAAAGGGGAGCAGGTTTTGCTGAAAGACTGCTTTGCCGCTTATGAGCAGGAGACGATCCGGCGGGCGCGGCGGCTTTCCGAAAACGAGAAGGAGATTGACCGGCTACTGGAGGGGATCTACGGGCTGCCGGAGGAACCGGAGTCCCGGGCCGCTTCCCAGCCCGCCTTTATGGGTAAGGCGGAGGCCGGCAGGGAGGCGCGCTCCCTGCTCTCCTATGCGGTGGGCTGCATGTTCAAAAGATTTGAAAGCGAGGCCCCTGACAAGGCGCCGGCGGTACTCCTGCTGACAAAGGAGGATATCCTGCGCAGGCTGAAGGCCTTTCTGGCCGGTCATTTCGGGGCGCGCACAGTAGAAGAAAATCTCTGTTATCTGGCCTTTGCGGTCATGTCCGACGGCAGGCCGGCACAGAAAAGGATCGCGGATCCCAAAGAGGCAGAAGGGCTCCTTTTGGGTTATTTCCGCCGGAATTTTTTCAAAGATCATCAGCGCCTTTATCAGAAACGCCCCATATACTGGCTTGTAAAAAGCGGGGGAAAGGGGAGTTATGAGGCCCTGATCTATGCCCACGGTTACAACGGGCAGACCCTTCGGCAGATCAAAGCCTCTCTGGAGCCCATACCGGATTCCCCCGAAAAAGAAGCCTTCCGGGAAAAACTGCAGGCGCTCATAGAAGAAGCGCCCCGGCTTGATCCGGAGGACGGCATCGCGGCAAACCGCAGAAAGCTGCAGGCGATTTTGGCGGATTAAGGAAACCTCTTGTCCTGCGGGGCGAAAAAGGTGTGTTTTGTGTGTCCTCTCTTGCGCAATGTACACTTTTTTGTTAAAATGTAAGAATCAAAACGGCCCGGAAGGAGGAAACTGATGTCTGAGAAGTTTGAAAATGAGAACGAAGTAGATATTGACGATATTGTGATCGAAGACATTGATCTGCAGGAAATTGATTCCCGCAACCAGATTTTTGGGAAAGAAGATGATATATTTGCAGAAAAAAAAGAGCAGGAAGGGGATTCCGCTGCCGCAAAGCCTGAAGGACCAGAGGAAGCGGCTGCAGAGCCTGCAGAAGAATCTGCAGAAACCGGCGAAGGGCCTGAAGAAGGCGAAGCAGAAAGCCAAAAAGACAGCGGGCAGGATCCGGCTCCTGAAATTTTTGATCAGCCTGATGATCATCCTGACGGCTTTGTGCGCGGAACTGGCGAAGCGGACGGCGAAGACGTGGATGAAGATGAAATTCCTAAGGGCCGGAGAAAGCGGACAAAAGGAGATATAATACGCTATTGCGTGATGTTTGTGGCCCTGTGCGTGCTGGTCTACTCCGCGATGTCCCTCATCAGTATCTTTCTGGAGTACCGGCAGGGGGAGGAGATCTATGAGGATTACCGGAAGTATGCCACAGCAGACCCCAATCAGGATAAGGCGCCGGAGTATATTGCGGAGGAAGAACCGCTGAATCCCAATTTTCAGATCGCGTCCATCGACTGGAATAAGCTGCAGGCCGATAACAGCGATGTGTGCGCATGGATTCAGTTTGAAACCCTGAGTCAGATCAATTATCCCGTTGTGCAGAGTACGGACAATGATTATTATCTTCATCATACTACTGATCACACGGAGAACAGCGCGGGGAGTATTTTTGTAGAGAGCGCCAATAAAAAGGATTTCTCGGATATGAATACGTTTGTCTACGGCCACAATATGAAGAACGGCTCCATGTTCGGACTGCTCCGGTATTATAAGGATGCTTCTTACTATGCGGGCAATGAGTATTTCTGGATCTATACCCCTCAGGGCAATTACCGGTATAAGATCTTTTCCTGCTATGAGCCGCTGCAGAATTCGGAGACTTATACATGGTGGAGAGATCCCTGCGAGGAATATACGGCGTATCTTTCCAAAGTGCAGTCCTATTCCAAATACAATACAGGGGTGTCCGTGGGTCCTACAGACAAGATCGTTACGCTGTCCACCTGTACCAGCAGGGGCAGCGATTACCGGTTTGTAGTACATGGGAAGCTGGTTTACAGCTCCGCCGCTCAGGCAGCGCAGACGCAGCCGGCAGCACAGGCCCCGGCGCAGTAGGGAAAGTTCGGAATGGAGATTGGTGTGGAAAAGAAAATATATGAAGTGGGGGATCTTGTCCGCCTCAAAAAAAAGCATCCCTGCGGCAGCGAATACTGGCAGATTCTTCGGGTGGGGGCGGATTTCCGCCTGAAATGCGCGGAATGTGGACGTCAGGTGATGATGCCCCGGGCAGCGGTAGAAAAAAATACCAGGGAAATTGTAAAAAATGCTTGAAATTCCCATAAGTGTACGATATAATTAACAATCGCGAATCAATTTTCCTTGCTCTCTCCGCCGAGAGAGGGCCAGAGACCATAAGGAGGTACAAGTAGCATGAACAAGTATGAATTAACAGTTGTTGTCAGTGCGAAAGTTGAAGATGAAGTAAGAGCCGCGGTGATCGACAAAGTGAAGGCTTATGTTGAGCGGTTCGGCGGTACCGTGACGGACGTCGAAGAATGGGGCAAGAAGAGACTTGCTTACGAAATTCAGAAGATGAGAGAAGCGTACTATTACTTTGTTCAATTTGAATCTGATACCACATGTCCCGGCGAACTTGAGAAGAGAGTTTCCATTATGGACCATGTCATTAGATACTTATGCGTGAAGAAAGAAGCATAAGCAATCGGAAAAGGAGTAATTATGAACAAAGTGATTTTGATGGGCAGGCTTACAAGAGATCCTGATGTGCGTTATTCCCAGGGGGAGAACGCATCCGCTGTCGCCAGATATACGCTGGCGGTGGATCGTCGTTTCAGAAGGGACAACGACGGACAGTCTGCTGATTTTATTCCCTGCGTGGTATTTGGCAGGGGCGCGGAATTTGCAGAGAAGTATTTTCATCAGGGCATCAAGATTGCAGTGACCGGAAGGATCCAGACCGGCAGCTATACCAACAGAGACGGTCAGCGGGTATACACCACTGACGTGATCGTGGAAGAGCAGGAATTCGCGGAGAGCAAGAACGCGGCTTCCGAGCGTCCTGCAGACTCGTTTGCTCATCAGCAGGAAGCAGCGCCCGCGCCGGCACCGGCGGCAGGAGACGGCTTCATGAACATTCCTGACGGTATTGACGAAGAATTACCGTTTAACTAAGTATTCAAAGGAGGTAACCGCAATGGCATACAATAAAGCAGAAAAACCCGATTCTCCCATGAAGAGAAGAGGCGGACGCAGAAGGAAAAAAGTTTGTGTATTCTGTGGCAAGGATAACGTGATCGATTACAAGGACGTTAACAAGCTGAAGAGATACGTATCAGAGAGAGGCAAGATCCTTCCCAGAAGGATTACCGGTAACTGCGCAAAGCATCAGAGAGCCCTGACCGTGGCGATCAAGAGAGCGCGCCATATTGCCATCATGCCTTACACAGTAGAATGATCGAAACCGCCGCATTTGAGGATGCGGCGGTTTTTGCGTGCAAAAACAAAAGATCCCGTTGTCATATTATGCGAATTCCCTTGTTACATTCTTTCTTGTCTAAAACAGGAAATAGTGATATAATCACAATATATATTGTTGTTCATTGGGTTATCTGATGAAAGGAATTGTGATGAGTAAGAAAACCAACATAAATGACCCCCGGCGGGGCTTTTTACGGATACCGGTTCTGCAGATCGTCATATTGCTGGTCATCAATGCGGGGGCATATTGTATCAACCTCAGCGCAGGCATTTACTTATCAGTATGTTTGCTCCTGTACAGTCTGTGTTCTTTTCTTCTTTACTGGCGTGCCTATCAGCAGAAGGGCAGCCACCTTCATGATATCGTGGCCGGGAGCGGACAGATACAGCGGCGCCTGTTGAAGGAGCTGAATATTCCCTATGCCTTAGTGGATCTGGCAGGCGACATTGTATGGATGAACGAGAGTATGCGTCAGGTGGCCAAGAAGGATAAAACCTATCACAAATCCATTTCCGGCGTGATACCGGAGATCGTACCGGAGGTTTTCCCGAAGACCGATCAGAAGACGACGCTGTCTTTTGCTTATGAGGAGCATATATACCGGGCGGAGATGGATAAGATCAGCCTCACATACGGCCTGAACGAGACGGGCATTGAAGAACTGGGCGGGTTTCAGGGAGATCTGGTAAGTCTGATCCTCTATGACGAGACTGAGCTGCAGTGGTACAAGCAGGAAGTGGAAAACGAAAAGATGGTGGCGGGCGTACTCTATCTGGATAATTATGACGAGGCGCTGGAGACCATTGAGGAGGTACGCCGTTCCCTGCTGCTGGCGCTGCTGGATCGGAGGATCAACAAGTATTTTTCCGCTTATGACGGCATTGTGCGCAAGGTGGAGTCGGACAAATACTTTATTGTTTTAAATAACAAGGAATTTCAGCAGATGTGCAAGGACAAATTCAGCCTGCTGGAGGCCATCAAGAATGTCAATATCGGAAATGATATGGCAGTCACCCTGAGTATGGGATTCGGGATCAACGGCGATTCCTTTATCCAGAATTATGAATTTGCAAGAGCGGCTATTGATCTGGCTCTGGGCCGGGGCGGCGATCAGGCGGTGATCAAATCCCCGGAGGACAATCTGTATTTCGGCGGCAAGGCGAAGCAGGTAGAACGCAATACCCGTGTGAAGGCCCGCGTAAAGGCGCAGGCGCTGCGGGAGATCATGGAGGCCAACGGAAGAGTGTTCATTATGGGGCACAGCATTGGCGATGCGGATTCCTTTGGCGCGTCTATCGGGCTTTACCGGGCGGCAAAGACCATCAACCGCCGGGCATATATTGTGATCAACGAGGTAACGGTATCTTTGCGGCCCCTGATGGAGCGGTTTTTAAAGAGCAGCGACTATGAGGAGGATATTTTTATCAACAGCACCCGGGCGCTGGAGCTTGTGAACGAGGAAAGTACCGTGATCGTGGTGGATGTGAACAATCCGGAGCGGTGCGAGTGTACGGAGCTGCTTTCCCGTACAGGCAACATCGTGGTGTTCGACCATCACAGGCAGAGCAAGGATGTGATCCGCAATGCGGTGCTGGGCTATGTGGAGCCTTATGCGTCCTCTACCTGTGAGATGGTTGCGGAGATGCTGCAGTATTTTGACGAGAATATCAAGATCCGGAACATAGAGGCGGACAGCATCTATGCCGGGATCATGATCGATACCAACAATTTTGTGCGTAAGACCGGGGTGCGTACCTTTGAGGCGGCGGCTTACCTGCGCAGGTGCGGCGCGGATGTCTCCCGTGTCCGTAAGATGTTCCGGGAGGACATGGCGACCTACAAGGCCAGAGCCGCTATGATCCAGAACGCGGAAGTGTACCGGGAACGGTTCGCCATCACGGTATGTCCGGGAGAGACATTGGAGAGTCCCACTGTGGTGTGCGCCCAGGCGGCGAACGAGCTGCTGAACGTGATCGGGATCAAGGCATCCTTTGCCCTGACGCCCTATAAATCGCAGATTTATGTGAGCGCCCGGTCGGTGGACGAGCTGAATGTGCAGGTGATCATGGAGCGTCTGGGCGGCGGCGGCCACCTGAATATTGCAGGCGCCCAGCTGAAATGCAGTCTGGAAGAGGCGAAGGAAAAGATCCGGGAAACGCTGGATCAGATGATAGAGGAAGGTGATTTGTAATGGAGATTATTTTGCTGGAAGATGTGAAATCTCTCGGAAAAAAAGATGAGATCGTGAAAGTGAACGAGGGCTATGCCCGCAATTATATCCTGCCCAAAAAGCTGGGTATGGAGGCAACCAAAAAGAACCTGAACGATCTGAAGCTGAAAAAGCAGAATGAAGAGCGGCTGGCGAAGAAGAAATACGAAGAGGCGGTTGCCTATGCCGCGCAGCTGGCGGAGAAAGAGGTTGTGATCGGGATCAAGACCGGGGACGGCGGCAAGCTGTTCGGATCGGTCTCCTCCAGGGAGATTGCGGCGGAGGCAAAAAAGCAGTGCGGTTTTGACATTGATAAGAAAAAGATCCAGATCGAGGAATCCATCAAAAGTCTGGGCGTGCATCAGGTGAAGATCAAGCTGCATCCCCAGGTGACGGGAGAGCTGAAGGTAAAGGTTGTAGAGATTTAAGAGAAAGCGGAAATGGAGACTGTCATGGAAGAAGCGCTTATCAAAAAGGTATTGCCTCATAGTGTGGAAGCGGAGCAATCGGTGATCGGCGCCATGCTCATGGATCGGGATGCCATTCTCACCGCTTCCGAGATTCTTTCCGGGGATGATTTCTATAATCAGCAGTACGGGATCCTGTTTGACGTGATGACAGAGCTGCACGGCGAGGGCAAGCCGGTAGATCCCGTGACGCTGCAGGCCGGGCTCATTGAAAAGGGAGTTCCACAGGAGATCAGCAATCTGGAGTATATCGGGGATCTGATCAGCGCCGTGCCCACCAGCGCAAACGTAAAATATTATGCCCAGATCGTGGCGGAGCGCGCTTTGTCGCGCAGGCTGATCAAGGCCAGTGAGCAGATTGCCAACGCCTGTTATCTGGGGCAGGAAAATATCGAAGAAATACTGGGACAGGCCGAAAAACAGGTGTTTGAGCTGGCTCAGAATGGACGGATCACGGAAAACCTTCCCATTGAGGATGTGATGCTGAACGTGCTCAAGCGGGTCAGCGCCGCGTCCAAAAACAGAGGCGGCGTTACCGGACAGGCTACCGGCTTTGCGGATCTTGATTATAAGATGTCGGGCCTGCAGCAGTCGGATCTGATCCTGATCGCGGCCCGGCCTTCCATGGGAAAGACGGCATTTGTGCTGAATATCGCCCAGTATATCGCAGTCAAAAAGAAAAAGCCGGTGCTGATGTTCAGTCTGGAAATGTCTGCGGAGCAGCTGGTAAGCCGTCTGGCGGCAATGGAGTCCCGGGTGGATTCCCAGAAGATCCGCATCGGAGATCTGGACAGCAGCCAGTGGATGGAGCTGACCTATGGGGCGAAGAATATCGCGGATTCCGGGCTGATCATAGATGACACGCCGGGCATCAGCGTCACCCAGATGCGCTCCAAGTGCCGGAAATGTAAGCTGGAGCATCCGGATCTTGCTGTGATCATTGTGGATTATCTGCAGCTGATGAGCGCCAGCAGGCGTTCCGATTCCCGGCAGCAGGAGATCTCTGATATTTCCAGGGCGCTGAAATCTCTGGCAAGAGAGCTGAATGTGCCGGTGATCGCCCTTTCCCAGCTGAGCCGCGCCGTGGAGAAAAGGGATGACAAGCGCCCCATGTTGTCGGATCTGAGAGAATCCGGCGCCATTGAGCAGGATGCGGACGTGGTGATGTTTATCTACCGGGAGGAATACTATAAGCCCGATACAGAAAGGCGGGGGATCGCGGAGATCATCATCTCCAAGCAGCGGAACGGCCCCACGGGAACCGTTGAGCTTGTGTGGCTGCCCCAGTATACAAAATTTGTGGATATGCAGAAGGGCGCGCCGCCCGCGTGACCGGAAAATAAAAAGCGGACAAAATTTGTGAAGATGTAATAAAAAATACATTGAAAAATAAAGAAAAACAAGTTATACTATCTATAACAGTATGACGGAATGTCAGCAAAATAAACAATAGGAAGGGAAAAGCGATGAAAAGAAAACTATTTGCGGTAATACTGATGGCGTCAATGCTTGTTTGCACAATAGGGAGTACAGCGTTTGCGGCGGATCCGCTGAAGCCCACTTTCGTTCAGGGCAGCAAGGACGGGAAACTGACTTTTGATATTGCAGTGGATCAGGAATTAGAAGAATTTGAAGTGTCTGCGACGATCAGCGCGGATGTTGCGAATCCGGAGGACGTACTTGCGATTGCCATTGATGGTGATTTCCAGTCATTTGCAAACAAAAACAACGGTATGCTTGCCAGCGGTATTCCTTATGAGCCGAAGAACACCGTTGTGTTTGGCGGCGTTTTTAGCAAAGCCGTTCAATATGCAGGCAAGATCGCAACGATCACGGTAGACGAGGCGGCTCTGAGCGACGGAGATACCGTTTCCATCTATGGCGATGGCGTTTTGGTTTATACCTACACCCATCAGACCATTGTTTACGGTGATGTAGACGGCAAAGCCGGCATTACTGCGGACGATGCCCTGAAGGTGCTGAGAGCTGTTGTGAAGCTGGATTCATTGTCCGAGCAGCTGACAAAGGCGGCGGATGTAAACGGTCAGGCCGGCGTTACTGCGGACGATGCCCTGTTGATTTTGCAGAAGGTTGTAAAGCTGATCTCCCGGTTCCCGGTAGAAGCCAGCGTTTCTCAATAACGTTTCTCAATAACAAAGTATTTTTGTAACAAAAACGGCGATGTATATACTTACACCGCCGTTTTTTGTCGTTTTTTCTGTTGACGGAAATGAAAAAAATGGATAGTATATCTATACATTATATTTTTGCACTTGTAAATGATAAGAAAAAGGGACGGAAACGATTGTACAGCATAGATGAGGAGGTATGGAATGAGACAGGAATGGACAGGATTCAGAGGCGGAAAATGGGAGCGGGAGATTGACGTCAGAGAGTTCATTTTGAAAAATTATGAGCCTTATGAAGGGGATGAATCATTTCTGGAAGGCCCTACTCAGAACACCCTTGATCTTTGGGATCAGGTTCTGGAGCTGAACAAGCAGGAGCGGGAAGCCGGCGGCGTGCTGGATATGGACACCAGAGTCATCTCTACGATCACTTCCCATGGACCGGGCTATCTGGACAAGGAGAAAGAGACGATCGTAGGATTTCAGACGGATAAGCCTTTCAAACGGGCGCTGCAGCCTTACGGCGGGATCCGTATGGCGGTGAAGGCCTGCAAAGAAAACGGTTATGAGGTAGATCCGGAGATTGTGGATTTTTTTACCGTACACAGAAAAACGCACAACGCAGGCGTTTTTGATGCCTATACGCCGGAGATGCGGGCGGCGCGGAGCAGCCATATCATTACGGGTCTGCCCGACGCTTACGGCCGTGGCCGCATTATCGGGGATTACCGCCGGGTGGCGCTGTACGGTGTGGATTATCTGATCGAAGAGAAGGAAGCGGAGAAGGCCAGCACCCGGACCATCATGTATTCTGATGTGATCCGGAATCGGGAGGAGCTTTCCGAGCAGATTCGGGCCCTTCATGAGCTGAAGCAGCTGGCGGAGATCTATGACCGGGATATCTCAAAGCCGGCGTCCAATGTACAGGAGGCGATCCAGGCTTTGTATTTCGGGTATCTGGCGGCGGTGAAGGAGCAGAACGGCGCGGCCATGTCGCTGGGCCGTACCTCTACCTTCCTTGATATCTATGCGGCCAGAGATTTAAAGAACGGAACCTTTACAGAGAAGCAGATCCAGGAATTTGTAGATCATTTTATCATGAAGCTGCGGCTTGTGAAATTTGCCCGTACCCCCGAGTACAACAACCTGTTTTCCGGGGATCCCACATGGGTGACGGAATCCATCGGGGGCGTGGGGATCGACGGGCGTCCCCTGGTGACGAAAATGTCCTTCCGGTACCTGCATACACTGGACAATCTGGGCCCCGCGCCGGAGCCGAATATGACGGTGCTGTGGTCTGTGAGGCTGCCTCTGAATTTTAAGCGGTTCTGCGCCAAGATGTCCATTAAGACGTCCTCCATTCAGTATGAGAACGACGATCTGATGCGGGTCACCCACGGGGACGATTACGCCATTGCCTGCTGTGTGTCCTCGATGCGGGTGGGCAAGGAAATGCAGTTTTTCGGGGCAAGGGCAAATCTTGCGAAATGCCTGCTTTATGCCATCAACGGCGGGGTGGATGAGATCACGAAGAAGCAGGTAGGCCCCAAATTCCGGCCCGTCACTTCCGAATATCTGGATTATGATGAAGTGATGGAAAAATATCATGACATGATGAAGTGGCTTGCCCGGCTGTATGTAAATACGCTGAACGTGATCCATTTCATGCACGATAAATATTGCTATGAGCGCCTGCAGATGGCGCTTCATGACAAAGAGGTCAAGCGTTATTTTGCAACAGGCATCGCCGGGCTGTCCGTGGTGGCCGACTCCCTGAGCGCCATCAAGTATGCGAAGGTAAAGACCATCCGTGATGAGGACGGCATTGTGGTGGATTATCAGGTGGAGGGAGATTTCCCCAAGTACGGCAACAACGACGACCGGGTGGACGATATTGCCAGAGATCTGGTACATGATTTCATGCAGATGATCCGGGGCAATCATACCTATCGCGGGGGCGTGCCAACCATGTCCATCCTGACCATCACGTCCAATGTAGTATATGGCAAGCACACCGGTAACACCCCGGACGGACGCCGTCAGGGTCAGCCTTTGGCCCCCGGCGCCAATCCCATGCACGGCAGGGATACCAACGGCGCGGTGGCGTCGCTGGCATCTGTGGCAAAGCTGTCCTTTAAGGACGCCCAGGACGGGATATCCAACACCTTTTCCATTATTCCCGGGGCGCTGGGCAAGGACGACCGGATTTTTGTAGGCGATCTGGATGTGGAGCTGGGAGAAGATCTGCAGGCGGTGATCACAGACGGAAGCGGCTGCGAAACGGCTTCCTGCGCGATCCCGAATCTGGAGGAAGGACTGGATCGGGAGTGATCTTGCGGTGCTGTGATCTGGCGGAGCGAAGAAAGAAACGGAGGTAATTATGAGTATCAATCAATCACAGGTAGACAATTTGGTAAATATGCTGGACGGCTATGTAGAGCAGGGCGGACATCATCTGAATGTGAATGTGTTTTCCAGAGAGACCCTGCTGGACGCACAGAAGCATCCGGAAAAATATCCTCAGCTGACGGTGCGGGTGTCCGGCTATGCGGTGAATTTTAACAAGCTGACAAAGGAGCAGCAGGACGATGTCATTTCCCGAACATTCCACGAATCCATGTGACCCGGAAAAGGAGCCGGAGGTTCCCGGAACTGTCACCGGACGGATTCATTCTATCGAGACATACGGTACGGTGGACGGCCCCGGCGTGCGGTTCGTGATCTTCACCCAGGGGTGCCCCATGCGCTGCCTGTACTGTCACAATCCTGATACATGGAATCCCGGAGGCGGCAGAGTGATGACGGTGGACGCCCTTTTGGAGCAGTATGAGCGCAATCGGGGCTATTACAGGCAGGGCGGGATCACAGTCAGCGGCGGGGAGCCTATGATGCAGATGCAGTTTCTGACCGTCCTTTTTGAGGAGGCGGCCCGCCGGAAGATCCATACCTGTCTGGACACCTCCGGGATCTGTTTCCGGGAAGGGGATCCTTCGTTTATGAAATGGCTGGAGAGACTGATCCGGGTGACGGATCTGGTGATGCTGGATATCAAGCATATTGAAGATAAAGTACACCGAGAGCTGACGAAACATTCCAACGAGCCGGTGCTTGCTTTTGCCCGGTATCTGGATCAGCACGGGGTCACGATGTGGATCCGCCATGTGATCGTGGAAGGATATACCGTGGATGAGAAGGAACTGCAGGCCCTTGGCAGTTTTATCGGGGGCCTGCGCCATGTGAAAGGGCTGGATGTGCTGCCCTATCACTCCATGGGAAAGCAAAAATATGAATCCATGGGGATAGAATATCCGCTGAAAGAACTGCCTGACCTGCCAAAGGAAAAGGCGGTGTGGGCAAAGGAAGAAATTCTCAGGGGAATTCGCAAAATGAGGATGCAGAGGAAATAAATTTTTCTTGCATATTTTCCTTCTAAGTATTAGAATGAAAGCAGGCCGTACAACGACGGTTTATTAAGTATGAAGGAGGAAAGTATTATGGCACATGTAATCAGCGATGCTTGTGTTTCTTGTGGAACATGCGAAGGCGAATGCCCTGTTGGCGCGATCAGCCAGGGGGACACACAGTATGAGATCAATCCCAATGAGTGCATTGATTGCGGCGCATGCGCGTCAGTCTGTCCTACAGAGGCGATCAATCCCGAATAAAGTTCAGGGACAATAGAGAAAAGAAAACGGAAGAATAAGCCGGCCTGATGATAAGATCGGACGTTCTTCCGTTTTTTGTTTTCAATCCTGTTATTTTTTTCTGAAAAAGCTGCGCTTTTCTTTTTTGCCCCGCATATATTCAAGATTTGTGATAGCGGCTTCCCGATAGCCTTTTTGTTTTTCCCGAATGGCGGAGTCCAGCATACGGAACCGTTCTTCATCCCGCTGCTCCCGCTGCTGTAACAGACCGTCCAGATCTTCGGAAACATCCTTGCTTACCTGATGGCTGATCTCTCTCACAAGCTGCGGGCGGCTTTCTTCCATGATCTGGCGCACAGCCTGTCCCACGATTTCCTGAAACTGCAAAAGCTTTTGCTCTGCGGGAGAAAGCTCGGACAGATCCCCGGAAAGGGAAAGGCCGGTTTCGCTGCTTTCCATTTCTTCCGCCCGGGCGTTCAGCTCTTCCTTCAGAAGCAGCAGATTGGAGAGGGAGTCCGGGTCTTTTTTGGCAAGCTCCGGAAGCAGCAGCTTGATGGCTTTCAGCTGGAAGCCCTGATCCTTCAGGCATTTGATATTCTGGAACAGCTGGATATCTTCGTTGGTATAATAGCGGTGCCCCATCTCGTTTCGCTGGATGGGCAGTTCCAGTTCATCTTCCCAGTATCTTAGTACATGTGATTCAACATCTACTTTTTTCGCGGCGTCAGAGATCATGTAGTGTATTTCCTTCATTGACGAATCCTCCGCAATTTACATAGATTTGGAACGCATTGAAATACTGCATTCATATTATGGGTTTATTATATAACAAATACTCTGAATGTCACAAGAAAAGAATATCGCAATGTTCGACATAAAATCCTGCAAAAGAAAGAAGGGAGAACTGTGATCATGAAAAAATGGTTAAAACTGATGATATTGTCCTTGCTGGCAGTTTGCTGTGTACCGGGGACATGCGCACAGGGAGGGGAAAAGACGCCGCTTGTTTTTGAGAACAAGAAGGAGATCCCGCTCTGGGAAAATGCCGCTGATATGCCCTATTATGATGAGGAGGCTTATGAAAAGAACATCGGCACCATCACGCCTTATCTTACCGGGGAGGACGGCGGCTGCGTGATCGTGTGTCCCGGCGGCGGCTATGGCAATGTGGCTACCAAAAAAGAGGGGATCGCCCCCGCGGAGGCTCTGAATAAACAGGGCATCAACGCTTTTGTGCTGAAATACCGGATCATTCCCTATCACTATGAGGCTATGCTCAGCGATGTTCTCCGGGCCGTGCGGTTTGTGCGGTATTATGCAGAGGATTTCGGCATTAACCCGGACAAAATTGCCGTGATGGGTTTTTCCGCCGGCGGGCATCTGGCGGCGATGAGCATGGAACATGCAGAGGATCAGCTGGAAGGAAAGAAAGATGAGATCGATCAGGTGAGCGCCCGGCCGGATTTTGGGATCCTGTGCTATCCGGTCATTACCATGTCCGGGGAATATGCCCTTGAGGTCTGTCAGGAAAATTTCTTCGGAGAAGAAAAGATGCACGATGAAACTCTGCAGAAAGCGTATTCCGCGGAGCTGGGCGTGACGGAGGATATGCCGCCCTGCTTTATCTGGCACTGCAAGCCGGATCACACAGTGCCCTACCAGAACAGCCAGCTGTTTGCCGAAGCCATGGAGGAGGCCGGCGCGGAGTGCCAGCTGCACCTCTATGAGTCGGGAGATCACGGCGTTGTGCTTGCAGAGGACAATGAAGAAGTGAAAAGCTGGTTTACCGACTGTGTGAACTGGTTAAAGGACGGCGGGATCATGGAAAAGGAGTCCGTAAAGCCTCAGGAGACCCAAAACACGCAAAAGACGGAAGGACAGACAGAGAAGAAGGCTTCCCATAAGGATTTCCCGGTGGCAGCAGTGGTTGTGATCCTGGTGGTGATTGCAGGGGCCGCGGCGGGCTTTTTTACCGCACGGGCCAAAAAGAAGCAGTCATAACGGCCGGTGAGCATTTTCCGGCCTGCGCCCCGTAAGGATAGCCTTGAAACTTTCGGTTGGTTATGATAAACTACTTTCATTATGAGAATGTAAATATTGGAATTTCAGCGGATTGGAGATCAGTATCAGTATGGAGAAAAAACCTTATTATTTGACAACTGCCATTGCTTATACATCCGGCAAGCCTCATATCGGCAATACTTATGAGATCGTGCTGGCGGATGCCATCGCCAGATATAAACGGGCGGAAGGCTATGACGTTTATTTCCAGACGGGAACGGACGAGCATGGGCAGAAGATTCAGGAAAAGGCGGAACAGGAAGGCATTACGCCGAAGGAATATGTGGACAAGATTTCGGGAGAGGTAAAGCGGATCTGGGATCTGATGAATACCACATACGACAATTTTGTCCGTACAACGGACAGCGACCATGAGAAATGTGTACAGAAGATATTTAAGAAGCTGTATGAAAAGGGCGATATCTATAAGAGCGCTTATGAGGGGCTTTATTGTACCCCCTGTGAATCCTTCTGGACGGAATCCCAGCTGGTGGACGGCAAATGTCCCGACTGCGGCCGCGAGGTGAAGCCTGCCAGGGAGGAAGCGTACTTTTTCAGAACAAGCAAATACGCGGACCGGCTCATTGAGCATATTAACAGCCATCCCGGTTTTATCCAGCCGGTGTCCCGGAAAAATGAAATGATGAACAATTTCCTGCTGCCGGGGCTGCAGGATCTGTGTGTGTCCCGTACCTCCTTCAGCTGGGGCGTATCGGTGGACTTTGATCCCAAACATGTGGTGTATGTGTGGGTAGACGCCCTGTTAAACTACATTACCAAGATCGGCTATGATCCTGACGGCTCCTCCCAGCTGTATCAGAAATACTGGCCTGCTGACCTGCATCTGATCGGCAAGGATATCGTGCGGTTTCATACCATTTACTGGCCCATTTTCCTGATGGCGCTGGACGTGCCGCTGCCAAAGCAGGTGTTCGGCCATCCGTGGCTGCTGCAGGGCGGCGACAAGATGAGCAAATCCCGTGGGAACGTTATCTATGCGGATGATATGGTGTCCCTGTTCGGCGTGGACGCCACCCGGTATTTTGTGCTGCACGAGATGCCTTTTGAAAACGACGGCATCATCACATGGGAGCTGGTGATCGAGCGGTTTAACTCTGACTTGGCAAATATTCTGGGCAATCTGGTGAACCGTACCGTTTCTATGAGCAACAAATATTTTGACGGCATTGTAAAGCGGACTGGCGTTTCAGAGCCGGTAGATGAGGATCTGAAGGCCGTGGTGACAGGCGCAAAGGCAAAGGTGGCGGAAAAGATGGCGGATCTGCGCGTGGCGGATGCCATCACCATTGTGTTTGACTTATTCAGACGCTGCAACAAATATATCGATGAGACAACCCCGTGGGTGCTGGCAAAGGATGAGGCGTCCAAAGACCGTCTCAGGGAAGTCCTCTATAATCTGACGGAATCAATCGTGATCGGCGCCAGCCTGTTGGAAAGCTTCCTGCCGGAAACTGCGGAGAAGATCGTAAAGCAGCTCTGCACCCAGATCCGCAGCTTTGACAGTCTGGATCAGTTCGGCCTTTATGAGAGCGGGACAAAGGTTACGGAGAAGCCGGAGATCCTTTTTGCCCGGCTGGATACAAAGGAAGTAATGCCGAAGGTAGAGGCCATTCAGGCGGCTCAGCGGGCGGAATTTGAGGAAGAGCAGAAGCGGCTGGGACTGGCTCCTGAAGGGGCGGAAGCCGCCGGAAAGGAAGAGGCGGTGATCGATCTGGAGCCCAAGGAGGAGATCAGCTATGAGGATTTTGCGAAGATGCAGTTTCAGGTAGGCGAGATCATAGCCTGCGAGGAAGTGAAAAAATCCAGAAAGCTCCTGTGCTCTCAGGTAAAGATCGGCAGTCAGGTACGGCAGATCGTGTCCGGCATCAAAGGGCATTACAAGGCGGAGGACATGGTAGGCAAGAAAGTGATGGTACTTGTAAATCTGAAGCCTGCTACACTTGCAGGCGTAGTTTCTGAGGGGATGCTGCTCTGCGCGGAGGACGCGGAAGGAAATCTGGCGCTGGTAGTGCCTGAGAAGGAAATGCCTGCAGGGGCAGAGATCTGCTGACGGATAAGATGAGAGAACCTTTTTTGGCGGACCCCGGGGAGACCCTCCGGGTGATCCGGAAATACGGATTTCATTTTCAAAAAAAATACGGGCAGAATTTTCTCATTGACAGTCATGTGTTGGAAAAGATCGTCCGGGCGGCGCAGATCACAAAGGACGATTTTGTGCTGGAGATCGGCCCGGGCATCGGCACCCTTACCCAGTATCTGGCTTTTTATGCCCGCCGGGTGGCGGCGGTAGAGATTGACAAGAGCCTGATCCCGATTTTGGAAGACACGCTGGGGGAATACCCCAATGTGACGGTGATCAACGAGGATATTCTGAAGGTGGATATTGCCGGACTGGCGGAACGGGAAAACGGCGGACGACCGGTGAAGGTGATAGCCAATCTGCCCTATTATATTACGACGCCCATTATTATGGGATTGTTTGAGAGCCATGCGCCGGTGGAGAGCATGACGGTGATGGTGCAGAACGAAGTGGCAAGGAGGATGAAGGAGCAGCCCGGCTCCAAGGATTACGGCGCCCTGTCGCTGGCGGTGCAGTATTATGCAGAGCCCTATATTGCCGCCAATGTGCCGCCCAACTGTTTTATTCCCAGACCAACTGTGGGGTCGGCGGTGATCCGGCTGAAAAAACACCCGCAGCCGGCTGTTGCGGTGCGGGATGAGCAGCTGATGTTTGCACTGATCCGCGCATCCTTTAACCAGCGGCGGAAAACGCTGGTAAACGGATTGGCAAACGGTATGGAGCTGCCCTTTACAAAAGAGCAGCTGGGGGAAATGATCGCCGGACTGGGCCTGCCGGCGGCAGTCCGAGGGGAAGCCCTCTCCCTTGCCCAGTTTGCCCGGCTCAGTGACCGGCTCAGTGAAGCGCTGGGCGAAAAGCAGGGACGCTGATTCAGGAAATGTCAACGCCGCGCAGCTGCGTATTCGGAATGTACTCCTTCAGAATCGACTGAAAATGCAGCAGCGTTTCCGGGGGATAAGAGGAAAATCCTGTCTGCAGCACGTCGTCGGATGGACGGAAGGACTGCAGGTAATAAGCGCTGCATCCGGCGATCCAGCGTCCGATGGAGATAAAATCCTGTTCCGTATGTAATTCCCGCACTACAGTAGTGCGGAATTCATACGGAATTTTTCCGTTCAGGAGAAATTCCACAGAAGCCTCGATCAGGGAAAGATCCGGTTCGGCAAGGCCGCAGGCGGCGCCGTAATGCTCCCGGGAAGACTTGATGTCCATAGCCACCATATCCACCAGCCCCTGTCCGCACAGCTCCTTCAGCGTCCGCGGGCGGTAGCCGTTGGTATCCAGCTTTACCAGATACCCCATATCTTTAATATCCGCCAAAAACTGAGGAAGATCAGGACACAAAGTGGGTTCGCCGCCGGTGATGCAGACGCCCTCCAGAATGGAGCGGCGTTTTTTTAAAAACTGCAGAATCTCTTCAAAGGAGAACGAGGGCTGGGAGTCCGGATCCAGCACCAGACTGCCGTTGTGGCAGAAAGGACAGCGGAAGTTACAGCGCCCGAAAAAAACGGTGGCGGCCAGATGACCGGGATAATCCAGCAGAGTGGTTTTGTTGAGCCCATGAATATACATGGAAATGCCTCCCTTTGAAAATAATACTAATAATTCTCTTGAATATGTTTAAACTATATGTGTTGAACCGCCGGCGTTCCCTATGGTATACTGAATAAGCCGCCGGCGCTGCTGTGGCATACTGATCAGGCCGTCGGCGTTCAAAACAGTATGCGGGATAAGCCGCCGGCGCTGCTGTGGCATACTGATCAGATTGTTGGCGCTCAAAACAGTATACGGGATAAGCCGCCGGCGTTTGCTATGTATAGTATACTGAATAACCGGGAAATCGTCAAATGACAGGCACGGATATTTTGCGGAGGGAAGAATTGTTACGACAGGAAGAATTGTTACGGCGGGATGTACGTGTGTTGTCAGGGGGCGAGGCGGATTGCCGAAAGGGAGGAAGTTATGCTGGAAACAGATGAATTTTATATGAAACAGGCGTTGAAACAGGCGGAGAAGGCCCTTGCGCTGGGGGAGGTCCCCATCGGATGCGTGATCGTTTATGAAGGCCGGATCATCGGCCGGGGATATAACCGCAGAAATACAGATAAAAGCACGTTATCCCATGCGGAGATCACCGCCATCAAAAAAGCAAGCAAGGTGATCGGGGACTGGCGGCTGGAAGACTGTACCGCTTATATTACGCTGGAGCCCTGCCCCATGTGTGCCGGCGCCATTGTGCAGGCACGGATAAAGCGGGTGGTGGCGGGAGCCATGAATCCCAAAGCGGGATGCGGGGGTTCCGTCCTGAACATCCTGCAGGAACCGGGGTTCAACCATCAGGTAGAGTTTGAATCCGGCGTACTGGAAACACAGTGCGCGGATATTCTGAAATCATTTTTTACCCGGCTGCGCCTCCGAAATAAAAAAGAAAAAGAAGAGGCTGCCAATGTTCGACAAAACCCACCGGAAAGCTGACTTTGTTTTGACAAGGAAAGTCGATTATGATAAGATAAAATCAGGTATTTATAGTTCGCACAGGGATGGAGATGGATGAAGTGGAACGCTATGAGATTAAAGTAAAATACGAACAGATCAAAAAACTCATGAATTTTGAACAGTACCGGGAAGCCATGGAAATCGCAAACACCATTGACTGGGACCGGTCCAAAAACATCAACATGCTCTGCCTTGTGGGAGAGGTGTATGAGCGGTGCGGTTTTTTTGAGGACAGCAAAGCGATCTATCTGCGGGCATATCGTCTGCAGCCCCAGAGCCGTATTGTGATTTACCGGCTTGCGGAGTTGTCTATAAAATTGCGGGACTATGAAGACAGTATCCATTTTTATAAGGAATATCAGGAGATTGCTCCTTACGACGTAAACCTGTACGTGCTTCGGTATAAGATTTATCAGGCCAGAGGTTCGGCCCCGGAGACACTGATCAGCATTTTGGAGGAGCTGAAGGAAGCGGATTACCATGAGCGCTGGGCTTATGAGCTGGCGAAGCTGTACAGCCAGGCGGGCATGATCGATAAATGTGTAGCGGAATGTGATGAGATCAATCTGTGGTTCGGCAGCGGCCGTTATGTGAAAAAGGCGCTGCAGCTGAAAAAGCAGTATCAGCCTCTGACAAAAGAGCAGCAGCAGAAGCTGGACGAGACTGCCCCTGAGCCGCATAAGGCGCAGGAAACCATCAGTCAGAGATCAGAGGCGGAGCAAAAGCGGCTGAAGGCGCAGGAGGAGTTTGCAAGTCTGCGGCAGCAGGAGGAAGCAAGGCAAAAGGAAAGAGATCTTGAAAGAGAGACTTTTGTTCGCCGGCACGGCGGCGGGGATCAGAAAGAGGATTCTCAGCTGGAAAGGGCAAGACAGACGGCGCTGAACGCGGCAAGAGAGGCAAAGGCGGCGCAGCTTTTGCAGGAGGCCGCCGAGGAGGAGGCTGCCGAGGATGCGGTGGCGGAAGAAAGAGAAGACGGCGCATTTATCGGGCAGGAAACATTCCCTGAGCTGATCGTAAAGGTGCCCCGAGAATTAAAGGCACCGAAGTTGGAGGCCCCGGAGATCAAGATGCCGGAGCGGAAAGCGGCTGCTTCGCGGGCGGCAGCATCGGAGACAGAGGCAGAAGAAGCGGCTGTTTTGCGGGCAACAGCAGAGGAGACTGAAGCAGCGGAAGAAGCGGCTGTTTTGCGGGCGTCTGCAGCAGAGACAGCGGAAGCGGAAGAAGCGGCTGTTTTACAGGCGGCAGCATCGGAGACAGAGGCAGAAGAAGCGGCTGCTTCGCAGGCGTCAGCAGAGGAAACAGAGTCAGCGGAAAAAGCGGCTGCATTACAGGAGACAGCATCGGAGACAGGGGCACAAGAGGTGTCTGGTGGGAGAGAGCGCTCCGGAAAAAATCTGATTTATGGAAATGAACCCACGGAATCCGATATTTTGGCGGAAAATATCGCCATGATTCTGGGCGGCAGGAGACCGAAGGTCAGAGCGCAGAAGCAGTATGAGGATGATTTTATCCGGACGTCGCCGGTAGATGAATTTATAAATGAAGATCTGTCCGAGGAAAGGGCTTTTATAGGAGACGTGGATAATCTGGATATACGGGCTCGGGAAGAAGAGGATGAGACTGACGGTTATGAGCCTGAATATGAGGATGACGTGAAGGAGAAAGAACCGGAATATGAGTTTGACGACGATTATGAGCGGGAAAATCCTCCGGAGGACGATACCACGCCGGAAGACGAGGAATCCTTTGAAAAGAAGGAAAGTGCTTTCCGCAGAATGTTCAGAATGAATTCCGGAACAAAATCAAGGCGGTCAAAAGGAGTGACTGTGATCGCCAGAGAGCCGGATTATGACGTACAGATCAGGCCGGTGATTGTCAGCCGTTATGATACGATCAATCTGCAGAAGGAGCTGGCAAAGAGTATTCGCGCCATCATGAATGCCACGGAAAAAGAAGAAGTCGAAAAAACGATGGAAACGATCAATAAGAGTATGGAGGAAAGCAATATTCCCAAGTTGATCCAGACCAAGCGACTGAATATTCAGCAAGTGCAGGAGGCGATGGAGCAGGAAGAAAAAGAGGAAAGCAGCACGCCTTTGGCGGATGAAGCAGAGATCATAGACGGCAAGATGCAGCGGCTTCTGGGTGAAGAATACGACGGCCAGATGCGCATGATGATCGAAGAACAAAAGCAGGTAGAGAAACAGATCACCGGCCAGATGCGCATTGAAGATCTGCTGCAGGCGGAAGAGCAGAAGCAGTTGATCGAGGTAAAAAAGAAAGCGCTGGAGCAGGCGGAAGAGTATATTGACCAGCTTTCCGTTGTAGTTCCCTATATCAGTGAACGGGAAGAGGTCACGATAGAGCCGGAGGAATTGTCTACACAGCAGATTTTGGAAAAGGCGCAGACGCTGATGGGTTCCAAACTGGAGTCGAAAGCGGATTTGGAAAATATGATTTCCCAGTTGTCGGAGCTTTTGACACAGACAGATGTAGAATCGGAGGCGGAAGCCGAGGCAGCAGCTGCAAAAGCGGAGCCGGAAGAAGCCGAAGTTCAGGAAGAACTGAAAACAGCAGTGGTAGAAGAGATAGCAGTGGAAGAGGCGGCTGCGACGGCGGAAGAAGAGAAGCCAGAAGCGGAAACCGAAGCCCTTGACGAGGAGTCCCTTGCTGAAGAACCGGAATCGGAATCTGCCGAGGTAGAGGATGTAGCAGAAGCTGAAGAAGCCGAAATACAGGAGACTGAAGCGGAAGCCGAGGCCGAGGCCGAAGAAATCGAAGCTGAGGCCGAACCGGAAGAGTCTGAAGTTCAGGAAGAGCCCGAAGTTCAGGAAGAACTTGAAGTCGAAGAGACCGAGGCGCAAGAGACTGAAACTGAAGCCGAGGTTGAGCCGGAAGAAGCCGAAGTTCAGGAAGAACTGAAAACAGCAGTGGTAGAAGAGATGGCAATGGAAGAGGCGGCTGCGACGGCGGAAGAAGAGAAGCCAGAATCAGAAACAGACGAAGCGGAAACCGAAGCCTTTGACGAGGAGCCCCTTGCTGAAGAACCGGAATCGGAACCTGCAGAGGCAGAGGATGTAGCGGAAACTGAAGAAGCCGAAGCACAGGAGACTGAAGCGGAAACCGAAACCGAGGCCGAAGAAACCGAAACTCAGGAAGAACCGGAGGACACCGAAGTTCAGGAAGAGCCGGAAGAAGCTCCGGAGGAATCCCAGACTGAAAACAGAAACGGTATTGATGAAGAGCAGAAGAGGATCCTCTCTTATTTCATGAAATTCAGCGGCGTGGAGGATCAGATTACCGACTTCTTGCAGCGGGAGAAGGATAATGGGGAGAGTTTTGTCATCACCGGCGCACCGGGAACAGGAAGGGCGTCACTGGCGCTGCGTTTGATGAAGACGATCACAAAAGCAGACGCAAACGTGTCCAGAAAGATTGCGAAGCTGCCCGCGGGGACATTGAATAACAAACCCATAGACGTTGTTTTTGCAAAAGTGGAAGAAGGCGCGCTGCTCATTGAGCGGGCGGAGGATCTGAAGGAAGAATCCTGTGAGAAGCTGGCACAGCTTTTGGACGCTTACGCAAGAAAAGTGCGTGTGATCCTGATCGGCGAGACGGAACCGGTAGCGGAGTTATTGGAAAAGCACAAGAATCTGGCAGATCATTTTGCCTACAGATTTCAGCTGCATAGCTACAATAACAATGAGCTTGTGGAATTTGCCAAAGCATACGCGGAGACAAAGGGATATACGATAGATGAAATGGGTATTCTGGCATTATACACGAAGCTGGCGGGTGCAAAGAAAAACCGTGAAGCAGTGATGCTTGGAGATGTGAAAGAGATCATTAACCGGGCCATTACGGTCAACGAAAAAAAGAAGGGCGTGAGATCCTTCTTTGAAAACCTGTTGATGAAAAATGTGGATGATAATGGCAATATATTGCTGCGGGAAAGTGATTTTGAAGTAAAGTAAAACAGCAGGCTGTTCATGCGGGTGCAGGGCAGCAAAGAAGAAAGGCCGGGAAAAGCAGACGATCCGTCTGGCTTTGCCCGGCCTTTACTATTTCTGTCATTAAGCCTCTTTTGCAGCTAAATATTCATTCATTTTTGCAACCAGTGCTTCAGGATCCATGCCGTGTACCATAGATGCCTGCGCAAGGGTCTCTCCGCTCTGGGAAGGGCAGAATACACAGTGCATGCCTGCGGCCTGCAGAATATCAGCCATTGCAGGATCTACATCAAGAATCTCGGCAATGATCATATCTTGATTGACAGTCTTAGCCATTGTTTTACCTCCTTTGTCTATATAACAGAGCGGTTGCAGATTAAAGGTTGGCTAAAACCTGCAGCGCTTCGTTTTTGATAATGGGCTGGTAGTGTTCCAGAATATGGGCGTCGCTTCCGTTGATATTGACCTTGGCGGTGCCATACTCGGGGATCATAAAACAGAAACGGCTGAATTCTTCCTTGGTGTGGGGTTTGCTTTCCATCACCAGAGTATATTCGCTGCTGCCCGGCGCCCGGAACAGGGAATTGTTCCCGTGGTAGCGGCCGTTTAGATCCTTCGCCATCTTGGTAAGACTTTCCAGATCTGGAAAAGTGGCGATCGCGTTGGAGCCATACTGACCGAATAGATCTCTGGCCGGTTCTTTCTTCCGCTGTCTGTCCACATGTTCATACAGCCGTTTAAAAAAGTCGATCACATCCTCCGGCGTCTCGGGAACCCGTATATGCTCCATATTGGACATCAGCGAATCATCCACGTCTTCTTCATTTTCATAAGGCGTAAATTTGGAAAACCGGGTATCTAATTCCTCGGGGTCGGTGACTTTGGTGATCACAAGAACGATACATTCGGAGGACATGGGAATGGCTTCGATCATCAGGGGAATGTCCTCTGCCACAAAGCCGTAATCCCTGGCCGCCTGCTGCATCATTTCCCGAAACAGTAATTTGGCTTTATCGGAACCGTATGCCAGTTCGCTGATCTTCAAATGCCGGCTGATCAGATCTTCCTTTGTCAGCGTACAGCGGATCTGGTTTTCATTGATCATTTCTATTTTCAGTGTTCTCACCTCTTATTATAAACATACGTTGCCAAATAAAAAATAGTCAACAATATGAAACGATAGTTTTTTCTTTCACGTTATCATTATATCAAATTTCTCTGCATTGTAAAGTAAATCTGGCTGGAAAATAAAAGCATCTGAAAAATTTCATTTTTTCGACACATTTTTTTGGAGAACCCAAATTAAGATCTTGCAAATTGACAACAAATTGTATATAATAATCACAAAGACGAAAAGTGAATGAAAGGAGGTTCGTCTGACGTTACAAGATGAGAAACAAGTTCAGCCGCAGACCCGCCGTTGAAATGCCGGGCATCATGCCGCTGTATAGGAGGAAAATTGACCGCGGCGGAAAACGGCGCCCTGCATCGCCACGCAGCAGATCTGCAGACCCTGATAAATCCATTTCATGAAAGGAGCAGTATGACGATTCAGACGGCAGCGCGAAAGGGGATCGCCGATTCCGCCAAAAAGTGTCCCAGACGGGAAAACAAGGTTGTATTTTTAGAAACAGCGGTGTATAATACATTTACCCGAAGAGAGCGGGAAGGAAATGAAGGAGGATGTATGGGACAGACAACAGGCAGAAGAAAAAGAAACAAGATCTTGCCGTTTATTATTTTTGCAGCCGTCATACTGGTGCTGAGCCTCTGTATGGGACTTGCTTTTCGATATAAACCTGTCAAAGACCGTTATGACCAGCAGAAATATTTTCATAACGAAAGCAATGCCGACGTGGCGCTGGTGATCAATAATGAAATAGCGGAAGGACATGGAGTGTTGGTGGACGGCGCCGCATATTTCACTTATGAACAGGTGCGGCAGTATCTGAACGATCGCTTTTACTGGGAGGAATCCCGGGGGCAGATGTTATATGCAAAGCCGGATGGCGTGGCTGTACACGACGAAACCAACGGCATCCTGCTGAAGGATGATACCGTTTATCTTTCTATGGATCTGATCCGGCTGTATACGCCCATGGCGTCCTGTGAAGTTTATGACAGCCCTGCCAGAGTGGTGATCGACAATGCCAATGAGACTTATACCGTCGCTGATGTGAAGAAGGATCAGGCGGTACGCTACAGAGGCGGTGTAAAAAGCCCGATCCTGACGGATGTGGAAGAGGGAACGCCGCTGCGTGTGCTGGAGGAAGGCGACAACTGGAGTCAGGTGCGCACAGAGGACGGATATATCGGATATATTCAGAAGAAGTTTCTGGAAAACCGGCGGGAGGAGAGCGTGTCCACGCCATCCCGCAATGACGGTTATGCCAGTCTCACAAAGGATTATCCCATCAACCTGACATGGCATCAGGTGATGAGCTATGGAGAAAATGATGAAATCTCCACAAGACTGTTAAATGCAAAGGGTGTGAATGTACTTTCCCCCACATGGTTCCATCTGCAGGGACAGGAGGGCGATATTGCTTCCATTGCCAGCACCGCTTATGTGGCTTATGCCCATGAGCAGGGGATTCAGGTCTGGGGAATGGTGGACAATTTTACGGAGACGGTTGATACAGGCGCGGTGCTGTCCGATCCTGTGTCCAGACAGACGCTGATCGACAATCTGATCCATGTGGCCACGGATTACAGTCTGGACGGCCTGAATATTGATTTTGAAGAGCTGAAGGCGGAAGAAGGGCCTGCATTTATCCAGTTTATCCGGGAGCTTTCGCTCAGATGTCACAGCAACGGGCTGGTTTTGTCAGTGGACAATCATGTGCCTTACGATTATAACAGCTTTTATCAGCCTGAGGAGCAGGCGGCGTTTGCCGACTATATCATCCTGATGGGGTACGATGAGCATCTCAATGAAGAGACGGGGCTGGGCAGTGTGGCTTCCATCGAGTTTGTCACATCGGGCATAGACCGTATGCTGAAAATGGTACCCTGTGAAAAGCTGATCAATGCCGTTCCCTTCTATACCAGGATCTGGAAGGAAGTGCCGAAGACGGAAGCGGAGATCGCGGCGGAAGGCTCAGGCAGCTCCGAGGGGGAATACAATCCCTATAAGCTGAACTGGCAAAGCGTTGGCATGACAAAGGCGGAGGAGACGCTGGCGTCTCTGGGTGTACAGCCAAGCTGGGACGAGACTGTCAAGCAGTATTATGCGGAGTACACGGAGGGAGACACCCAGTGTAAGGTCTGGCTGGAAGAAGAGCGCTCCATAGAGGAGAAGCTGAAGGTCATGCAGGAAAAACAGGTAGCGGGCGTGGCTTCATGGAAGCTGGGTCTGGAAAAAGCAGCGATCTGGGAAGTGATCTCCCGTTATTACAGTATGCAGTGACTGCCGGGGACAGACATCCGGTGACCGGGTACCGGCTTTAGCCGCCGGCCGCAAATGTTTGTAACAAAAGAAAAAGAGTGCAAATTTTCAAATGGAGGAAAGTATGGAAAAATATATTTTTACGTCTGAATCAGTAACAGAGGGACATCCCGACAAGCTCTGCGACCGGATTTCCGATAATATTCTGGATGCGCTGCTGGAGCAGGATCCTATGAGCCGGGTGGCCTGTGAAACCTGTACAAAGACGGGATTCGTACTGCTGATGGGAGAGGTCACTACCAAAGCGAAAGTGGATTATGAGAAGATCGTGCGGGACACTGTGCGCGAGATCGGGTACGACAATGATGGAGTAGGCTTTAATGCGGACAAGATCGAAGTGATCGTCCGGCTGGAGGAGCAGTCGCCGGATATTGCCAGAGGCGTTAATCAGGCGTTGGAGGCAAGGGAGCAGGACATGTCTGACGCACAGCTGGAGGCCATCGGCGCAGGTGATCAGGGCATGATGTTCGGATTTGCCTCTGACGAGACAGACGAGTATATGCCATATCCGATCTATCTGGCCAACAAGCTGGCCAAACGGCTGGAGCAGGTTCGGAAAGACGGGACGCTGCCCTATCTGCGGCCGGACGGCAAAACCCAGGTAAGCGTAGAGTATGACGAGAACGGCAAGCCGGTGCATTTGGCGGCAGTGGTACTTTCTACCCAGCATGATCCGTCTGTTTCCCAGTCAAAGATTCACGCGGATATCCGGCAGTATGTGTTTGATCCCATCCTGCCAAAGGAGATGCTCAGTGAGAAAACCAAATATTTTATCAATCCTACCGGCCGGTTTGTGATCGGCGGGCCCGCTGGGGACAGCGGCCTGACTGGCCGTAAGATCATTGTGGATACGTATGGCGGATATGCCCGTCACGGCGGCGGCGCGTTTTCCGGAAAGGATTGCACTAAGGTAGATCGCTCCGCAGCTTACGCCGCCCGTTATGTGGCGAAGAACATCGTGGCGGCAGGTCTGGCAAAATCCTGTGAGATCCAGCTGGCGTATGCCATCGGCGTTGCCCAGCCTATGTCAGTTCATGTAGATACCTTTGGAACAGGAAAGATTTCCGACATGGCGCTGGCAGAACTGATCCGGGAGCATTTTGATCTGCGTCCGGCAGGGATCATCAAGATGTTTGACCTGCGCCGGCCCATTTACGGACAGGTATCGGTTTATGGCCATTTCGGAAGGAATGATCTGGATCTTCCGTGGGAAAAGCTGGACAAAGTAGAACTTCTGAAAAGCCTTGTATAAGGGCTTCAAAAAGAAAGAGACTGTGGATCATGAAGCCGCGCGGGCAGGATAAATCCGGCCTGGGCGGCTTATCTGTTTCCAGCCTCATTTTATGATCCCCGGAGCTGTCCGGAGCTTTTTGTCATCACTGCCGGTACGGGATCACCGGAAGCCCGATCTCATTTAGCAGATCGGTTCGGACATAAACATAATAGTAGGTTTCATACAGGCCGTTTTTCCAGATATAATTATCTTCGATGCAGGTCACCGGCAGGTAGCTGACGTTTGCGGTCATGTCTGAGGGAAAGATATCTTCAAGCCAGCAGTAGCCCACAATGATATCCGGGATGCCCTCGCTGCGGCATTGCCGGATCACTTCTTCGCTGCGGGCGTCGCTTGGCAGCATGTTGTAAGAATAGAGGTGTTCATCCAGCCCCTCCCGGAAGTTGTAAAACAGATTGTGAGAAAAATAGGGAAGCGCGCTGATGCCTAAGGTGCAGTTTGTCACATCCAGACTGGTGATCTTGCCGGTCTTTTCGTCCTCCCCATGATCCCATGCGATCATGATCCGGTACTGATCCAGCCCGTTTTCCCGGATAAAGGCAGCCAGCGATCGGCCGTGGCCGTAATTTCTGGTAATATCCGTATAGCTGGCCGTGGCGCTCCACATGAGGGACATTGCCAGAGAAAAAAGGGTGAGCATGTAATAGGCGAACCGCGGCCGTTTTCCCTCCGGGAGCAGGACGGCGGGATCTTTCTGCCCGTCCATACAGCACCAGAGATAAAAGAGGAAAAACAGCAGGATAATACCGGTATGGTGCGTCCAGAAATAAATATTAGCGCAGAAAACGGCGTATAATGTATAAGGGATGACAAACAAAAGGGCTTTGCCCCGCCGCTTTCCGATCAGGAAAAGCATGGCAAACAGAATGGCGCCAAGCAGAAGGCCGCCGGCAAAGGTCAGGGCGGGAATTTTCTGCCAGAGCAGGGCGCCATAACCGATGGACTGGAAAAACAAAGCGTCCAGCGGCGCCACAAAGAACATATAGGCAATGCGGAACAGCAGATTGTTGGCGGGATCCTCCAGATTGATGCCGTTGGCGTCTTTGGCGGGAAAGATCAGGAAGATCAGAGCCAGCGCCGCAGCCAGCAGCACAAGCAGTGCAAAAAACTGGCGGGATTTTAAGAATTTGCCGGTCCGGCCGGAGAGCGGCATATCCGGATCTCTGGGGAAAAGAAGTTCCAAAAGCCATGCCAGCGCGATGCCGCCGCCAAATAGGATGCCGTAACTGCTGGCGGCGCACAAAAGCATCAGGGACAGCACAAAGGAAAATGGTTTTTCGTTTCGGGAAGGATAAGCCCATGCCGCAAGAAAAAACGCCAGCATGAGCAGGCAGTAAGGACGGCTGATAACCCCATACTGGTAGAATAAGAAATAGGTAAAAGGCAGTGCGAGACGTATTCCTTTTGGAAAGGGAGAACGGTACAGAAGCAGCCAGACGGCGGCAGCCGAAATCACAAAGCTGATTCCTTTCAGACAGGGTTCAAAGGGAAGCCCCAGCCGGGCAAAGGGAAAAAGGATCAGGTGCCAGAGAGGCGGATGCCCCTCATAATGGGGGATCTGAAAGAGAATATCTTTGAAAGATGCGTTCCGGGCGATCATCCATGCCTGCGCTTCGTCGTACCATGGTTCATGAAAACAGGTCACCACAATGAACAGGACGCAGTAAAAGCAAAAAAACAACAGCTCCAAAGGAACCTGCTTTTTGGGAGAAGTTGTCTGAATGGAGGGGCTTGAGGACTCTGTCATAGAAAATCCTCCTTTCGCGCGCATCATTTTCAATAGTATAGCATATCCGCTTTCATTAAAAAAGAATAAAAATAGAAACTCAGTAGAAAAAAAAGTTCCATTTTATACGAAGTTGTGATAGAATTATTTTGAATTTAAAAATAAAAAACCCACTGTTCAGACGGAAAGGAGAATGTGGCTGTCCGGAGGGGTATTGCCCTGGGGCGGTTCACGCAGGAGATCAATGGCAATTCAGATTATTACAGATTCAGCGGCCGACTATACGGTGGCTGAGATTCAGAAAAACAATTTTTTATGTGTGCCCATGAGTATTAACTTTGGGAAGGAAACCTACGCAGACGGCGTGGACATTACAAGGGACGAATTTTATGAGCGTCTGGAGAAGGGAGAATACCCCACCACCTCCCAGCCTTCGCCCGCGGCGTTTTTAAAGCTGTTTGAGGAGGCCAAAAAAGCGGGAGATGAGGTGATCGCGATCCTGATCTCCGGAGAGTTGAGCGGCACCTGCCAGGGCGCGGAGCTTGCCAAACAGATGGTGGATTATGAGAAGATCTATATTATCGACAGCCGTCATGCCACGGTAAGCATGCGTATTCTTGTGAACCATGCCATCCGTATGCGGAGGGAAGGCTGCAGCGCCAAAGAGATCGTAGAGGCGGTGGAGGCTCTGCGGGATCGGGTGACGTTGTTTGCGGGACTGAATACGCTGGAGTATCTGGCAAAGGGAGGAAGATTGTCCAAGGGACAGGCAAATCTGGGAAATCTGGTGAACCTGAAGCCGCTGATCACGTTTTCAGATGGCAAGGTGGTCGTGTGCGGCAAGCAGATCGGATCCCGCCGTGCCTTTAAGCAGATTGCAAAACTGGTGCAGGCAGATATGCCGGATCCGGATTACCCCGTATATTTTCTCTATACCTATGACAAAACAAACTGTCTGGGTTTTGTAGCCACCTTAAAAAATATGGGGATGGATTTCGGCAGGCCCCGGCTCCGGGGCGTTGGGGCTACCATCGGCACCCATATCGGCGCCGGCGCCTTTGGGATCGTATATGTGAAAAAAGCGTGAGTGGATCAGGAAGAAAGCAGGGACAGAAACATGGTCGCTGCTTTCAAAGACACTTACGTATACATAAGTTATGTACAAATAAAAATCATGGTTCAAACAGCGGGAAGAAAGGAGAAATGAAAATGGGACTGGCTGAATTGTTTTTGGCTCAACTGGAGAAAACCGGCTCTGTACTTGAAGCGTTGACGTGTTGTGACAGGGAATTGAAGGAACGGCTGCAAAATCAGACGGAGTCAGAGGCGGTTACATTTTATTATTTCGGGCCGAAAAATCCGGATGCCCACCGGCATTTTCAGGAGCTGATGGAATTCTGGAAGGTTTATCGCCGGTACAGGCATCAGGTTTCCGAAAAGGAAAAGGAGCAGCGGGATCTGTTTATTCTGGAATGTGTCTATGAAGTAGATGGAATCAGCCATATTGAGCAATGCCGGCGTATACTGGGAGAGTGGGGCAGAGAGGAAAGAAAAAATGCGCAGCAGCTGAGCAATCGGATCGGCCGGATTTTTAATTCCAAATATATTTGCTTTTTCCAAATGGATGAGGAGGATTATCAGGAGCAGTATCGGATATCTTTGGGCGAATTTGGAACGAAACCCAACACCTTCGGATATTTTGCGGTATTGGAAAAGCTGTTGGAATATATGGAGGAGGAAGGCACTGCAGTGGTGGTATCAGGCTCTAAGGGGCTTACGCCCAGACGGCTGGAGGGGTACCGGCTGTCGGGAAGAAATTATCGTCTCTGCAGTGAGGAAGAGACGGCAGTATTCCGGGAAAGAGCGCTGGCGCCGCCGCCGAATGAGGCGCTGGGATTTTATCCCAAAGGAGACAGCGGCTTCTGATGTACCGTTGAGACGGGTCTGATGAATGAACGGTTTTTTCCACGCATATAAATGAGATATAGCGCAAAGAGGCGGATATGGAGTGAGTATGCGGGAAAACAAAGTGGAATGGATGCTTGGGCTGGTTGTACTTGTGCTGGTGGCCTTTCTTGCAGGGGGCAGGTATCTGCCTGTGGGAAATACGGCGACGCCCTCACCGGAAAAGCAGGTAGTCATTGATGCGGGGCATGGCGGGATAGATCCCGGAAAAATCGGTATCAACGACGCAAAAGAAAAGGATATCAATCTGCAGATTGCCCGATATCTGCAGGAATATCTTGAGAAGCAGGGGGTTGCCGTGGTGATGACCAGAGAGACGGACGAGGGTCTGTACGGGGAGTATGCTTCCAACAAAAAAAGAGAAGATATGCAGAAGCGATGCGCCATCATCAAGGAAACAGACCCCACAGTGGCAGTGAGTATCCACCAGAACAGTTACCACGATGGCGGCCAAAGCGGCTGTCAGGTATTTTACTATAAACAGTCAGAAGAAGGAGAAAAGCTGGCAAAGGTCATACAGCAGACGATGACGGAGCAGCTGAAGCCTGCGAAGGAACGGCAGGTTAAGGCCAATGACAGCTATTATATGCTGCGGCACACCGTGGCGCCGACGGTGATCGTAGAATGTGGGTTTTTGAGCAACTGGGAGGAGGCCCAGCGGCTTTTGACGGAGGAATATCAAAAGCAGGTGGCGCAGGCGATAGGAGACGGGATTCTGGCATACCTTGACAGTTAAGACGATATTCGGCAAGGGAACGCCCCCGCGAGAGCAGAGGAACGCCCCGTGAGAATGAAGGAAACGCCCCGCGAGAGCAGAGGAACGTCCCGTAAGAGCGAAGGGAACGCCCCGTAAGAGCAAAGAACCACGGAAACGATAGTTGCAACTTCTGATTTCTATGTGTATAATAAGAAATATGAAAACGGAAGTTTGGAAAATCGACGCAAATCAGATAGACGCCCGGCTGATGGCCCGGGCAGGACAGATCCTCAAAGAGGGAGGACTGGTGGCCTTTCCCACGGAAACCGTATACGGTCTTGGGGGAGATGCCTTTAACCAGGAGGCAGCCGCGAAGATCTATGCTGCAAAAGGAAGGCCCTCTGACAATCCGCTGATCGTACATATCGCAGAGCTGAAAAGTCTGGAGCGTGTCGCCGCCTTCGTGCCGGAGCAGGCAAAAAAGCTGGCGGAGGTTTTCTGGCCCGGCCCGCTTACCATGATCTTTCAGAAGAAGGAAGCCGTTCCCATGACTACCACAGGCGGACTTGACACAGTGGCGGTGCGGATGCCCGCCCACCCTGCGGCGCTGGCGCTGATCAGGGCGGCCGGCGGATTTATCGCGGCGCCAAGCGCAAATGCTTCCGGCAGGCCAAGCCCCACCACGGCGGCCCATGTGAAGGAGGATCTGGATGGAAGGATTCCCCTGATCTTAGACGGGGGAAAGGTGCAGATCGGGCTGGAATCCACGATCGTGGATATGACCGGACAGAGGCCGGTCATCCTGCGTCCCGGTTACATTACACAGGAAAAGCTGGAAGAGGTGATCGGCTCCGTGGAGACGGACAGGGGGCTTCTGAAGGAGGATGCCCATGTACGGCCGAAGGCGCCGGGAATGAAATACCGGCACTATGCTCCAAGGGCTGAAATGTTCATTGTGGAAGGACAGCGGGACAAGGTAACGGAGACCATCGCGGCGCTGGTGCGCAAAGCGGTTTCAGAGGGGAAGCGTCCGGGCGTGCTGGCAACGGAGGAGACTGCGGACTGCTATCCCGGCGGGATCGTGAGATCCGCAGGCAGCAGGCAGGATGCCGGGACGGTCGCGGCAAGTCTGTTCGCCGTGCTGCGGGCATTTGACCATGCCGGCGTGGACGTCATCTATTCTGAGAGTTTTTCCGACGGAGAACTGGGACAGGCAATCATGAACCGGCTTTTAAAAGCTGCAGGGCATAATGAGATACTGGTATAAAAGGAGGCGGATATTTTGGAGAACGAAAAAAGAACGGGATATATCAGCTGGGACGAATATTTTATGGGCGTGTCCTTTCTGGCTGCCCAGCGTTCCAAGGATCCAAACACACAGGTAGGCGCCTGTATTGTCAGTTCTGAGAATAAGATTTTATCCATTGGTTATAATGGATTCCCCCAGGGCTGTTCCGACGACGACTTTCCCTGGAGCAGGGGCGTGAGCGATGATCCTGATACCAGCAAATATTTTTATACGACTCACAGCGAACTCAATGCCATTTTGAATTACCGCGGCGGCAGTCTGGAGGGGGCCAAGATCTATGTGACCCTGTTCCCGTGCAATGAATGTGCAAAGGCGATCATCCAGGCGGGCATCAAGAAGATCATCTATGCAGACGACAAATATGACGGGACCCCTTCTGTGGTGGCCTCCAAGCGGATGCTGAAGTCTGCCGGTGTAGAATTTGCGCGCTATGCGGCAAGCGGGAGAGACATTACACTGCATGTGTAACGATAAAAACAAGTGATTAAAAAGGATGGAGGTAACAGATATGTTAAAAGGAATTCCCCAGATTTTATCCCCGGAACTGTTGAAGGTGCTGTGCGAAATGGGGCACAGCGACAGGCTGGTGCTTTCCGACGGAAATTTTCCCGCGGAATCCATGGGCAAAAACGCCATTGTGATCCGCTGTGACGGCCACGGTGTGCCGGAGCTTCTGGACGCGATTTTAAAGGTATTTCCGCTGGACACTTATGTGGAGAAGCCGGTAAATCTCATGGAGGTAATGCCCGGAGATGATGTTGAGACGCCCATTTGGGACACCTATAAGGAAATCGTGGCGAAATACGATGACAGAGGAGCGGCAGCAGTGGGCAACATCGAGCGCTTTGCTTTTTATGAGGAGGCAAAAACCGCATACGCCATCATTGCCACAAGCGAAAAGGCGCTGTATGCAAATGTAATGCTGCAAAAAGGTGTCGTTGTTGATGAATGATCCGGCAAAAGAGACAGTCTCCCAAAAATGGGAGGCTGTTTGCGTAAAACAGGGAGATCCGCCTTTTCAGATCGTGTATGAGGACGATCAGCTGCTCCTGTGCAGGAAGGCGCCGGGCATTCCGGTGCAGAGCGCGTCGCTGAGACAGCAGGATCTGGTGAGCCTTCTGAAAAACATGTTGTGGGACAGAGATCACAC
Organism: uncultured Lachnospiraceae bacterium; assembly: GCA_947625135.1. GTDB lineage: Bacteria > Bacillota > Clostridia > Lachnospirales > Lachnospiraceae > CANQUC01. The sequence goes on along the minus strand of CANQNE010000013.1, from coordinate 16,774 downwards.
AAAGCAGCCTTACCTTGGGGTGGTTCATCGTCTGGACCAGCCGGTGCAGGGGCTTGTGGTATTTGCGAAAACCCCCTTCGCGGCGGCGTCCCTTTCCCGGCAGATTCAGGAAGGCGTTATGGAAAAATCCTATCTCTGCGTCTGCAGCGCCCATGGGCTCAGACAGGCAAAGGGAACGGGCCCCGTCCTGCAGGAGAAGGGAACTCTGCGGGATTATCTGAAAAAAGACGGGGCGGCAAACTGTTCCTGCGTGGTGGCAAAGGGCACGCCGGGGGCAAAGGAAGCCATTCTGGACTATGAGATCCTTATGCGTGAGAAGGAGTACTGTCTTGTGGCTGTCCGCCTGCATACCGGGCGGCATCATCAGATCCGGGTGCAGCTTGCCCATGCGGGGCTGCCCATTGTAGGAGACAAAAAATACGGAAAGGCCGGGCCGGGAACCGGGTCAGGGACAAAAGAGGGAGAGCTGCGGCTGTGCGCTTACCGGCTGTCCTTCCTGCACCCGAAAACAGGCAGGCCGCTTAGTTTCATATTGGAGAACGGAGGTTTCAGGCAATTATGAGTAAAATTCAATATAAACCCGGAAATATGTTATACCCCCTGCCGGCGGTGATGGTCAGCTGCCGCGATCAGGAGGGAAAGGACAATATCCTTACGATCGCGTGGACAGGCACGATCTGCTCCGATCCGCCCATGGTATATATTTCCGTGCGCCCGGAGCGGTACTCCTATCATATCCTGAAGGAGACGGGAGAGTTTGTGATCAATCTGACTACAAAAGAGCTGACCTATGCGACTGACTACTGCGGCGTGAGATCCGGCAGACAGACGGACAAGTGGGCGGACATGCACCTGACAAGGCAGCCCTCCAAAGTGGTACAGGCGCCCGCCATCGCGGAAAGCCCGGTGAACATCGAATGTAGGGTGACAGAGGTGATCCCGCTGGGCAGTCATGACATGTTTCTGGCGGAGGTAGTCAGCGTGTCCGTAGACGACCGGTACATTGATGAAAATAACAAGTTCCAGCTGCAAAAAGCAAACCCCATGGTTTATTCCCATGGAGAGTATTACGATCTGAAAGAGCTGCTGGGCACCTTCGGATATTCCGTAAAAAAGAAAAAATAACAGAAAAGCAAAAGGAGAGCGTCTATGCAGATCAGAAAACTCGCCATCAAAAATTTCAAATCCATCCGGTCTTTATGTGCGGAAGAGGTGGACAACGCCATGATCCTTGTGGGCAAAAACGGCGCCGGCAAGACCATGGTGATCGACGCGCTCCTGACAGTGGCAGGCATTATGGAGATCAGCCCCAAACTGTTCCATGAGCCGGATAAGGAAATCGAGATCGGGATGACGCTGGCATATACAAGAGAAGACTTGGAGCTGCTGAACAAAAGCGGCATTGTCAGCCGGTATAAAAATTTTGAAAAGTGGATGGAAGAATTTCAGGCCCAGCTGCCCTCTTTTACGATGGAGGAACCGGACGAGGCCGAGCCGGAGCAGCCGGCGGGCGGCAGCATTTCCTTTACCTTTGTAGTAGAGCCCGGCGGCAGAAGCTATTTTCTGGACGACAGCGGCAAAGAAAACAGGGCCATAAAAGAAATCTTTCCCAAGATCCACTACATCAACAATTCCCGAAGCGTGAAGGAACTGCAGCGGGAGATCTTCGCGCTGCAGGGAAGCGACGTGTTTGCCAGAGTGCAGAGCGGAAAGTGCATGTTTGACGAGAAAAAGCCCTGTAATCACTGCTTTCAGTGCATCGGCGTCATAGAGCAGAAAAAACCCCTTGAACTGTCCGTGGTAGAGAGCGCCAGACTGATGGAGTATCAGATCCACAATCTGAACATCCGGGACTTTTCTCAGGAGGTGAACCGGTATTTTCAGAAGAATAACGGGATGGCGCAGGAGATCCGGTTTACCATGCAGCTGAATCAGGAGGACATGTTCAAGCTGGACACCCTTCTTGTGAACCGGGAGCAGAACCGCAGCGGCAGCATCGAGCAGATGAGCGAGGGCACCAGAAGCATTTACCTGCTGTCTCTTCTGGAGGCGTATATTGCCGGGGAACACGGCATCCCCTGCATCATTATGATGGAGGATCCGGAAAACTATCTGCATCCTCAGATGCAGAAGGTGGCGGGAGAAATCCTCTACCGGCTTTCCAAGAAAAACCAGATCATTTTTTCCACACATTCCCCCAATATGCTGTTTAATTTTACCCAGAAGCAGATCAAACAGGTGGTGCTGGACGAAGGGTATACAACTGTGATCCGGGAAAATGTGGACATCGATGAGATTCTGGACGATCTGGGGTATACGGCCAACGACCTGATGAACGTCAGCTTTGTATTTATCGTGGAGGGCAAACAGGATCGGAACCGCCTCCCGCTGCTGCTGGAAAAATATTATTCGGAAATTTACGACGAGGACGGCATGCTGCAGCGTATCAGCATCGTGCCCACCAACAGCTGTACTAATATCAAAACTTACGCCAACCTAAAATATATCAACCGGCTGTACCTGAAGGATCAGTTCCTCATGATCCGGGACAGCGACGGCAAGAATCCCCGGAATCTGGTAAAGCAGCTGTGCAGCTATTATGAGCAGCGGTCAAGGGAGGAAGGGCAGGACAGTGTGCCCCGGGTGCAGCCCCGCAACGTGCTGATCCTGAAATATTATTCCTTTGAAAATTATTTTCTGGATCCGGAGGTCATGGCTAAGATCGGCGTTCTGCGGCGGCCGGAGGACTTTTATCATATTTTATATGAGAAGTACCGCGCCTATCTCTATAAGCTTTCCAGCTGGAGAAGGATGGAAAAACGGATGGGCATCCGCTTCAAAAGCGAGCAGGATCTGAAAAAAAATATAGAAACAATAAAAATATACGTGCGCGGACATAATTTATATGATATATTTTATGGAAGATACCGCGGTGACAGAGAAAAGGAAATTCTCAAACAGTACATTGACGTGGCGCCGCGGGAATGTTTTGCGGATATTTTGCAGGCCATCGACAGGTTTGTGTATTTTGAGAGCCGCAAAAAAGAACAAGAGTAAGAAGGAGAAGCAATATGGCAAATGACAAGAAACTAGTAGAAGCGATCACCTCCATGGAAACAGATTTTGCCCAGTGGTATACGGATGTGGTGAAAAAGGCGGAGCTGATCGAGTATTCCAGCGTAAAGGGCTGCATGGTGATCAAGCCTGCCGGTTACGCGATATGGGAAAATATCCAGAAGGAGCTGGATCGCCGGTTCAAGGAAACGGGCGTGGAAAACGTATGTATGCCCATGTTCATTCCCGAAAGCCTGCTCCAGAAGGAAAAAGATCACGTGGAGGGCTTTGCGCCGGAGGTGGCGTGGGTCACTCACGGCGGCTTGGAGGAGCTGCAGGAACGCCTTTGTGTCCGTCCTACTTCCGAAACGCTGTTCTGTGATTTTTATGCCAACGACATTCAGTCCTACAGGGATCTGCCCAGACTGTATAATCAGTGGTGTTCCGTTGTACGCTGGGAAAAGACTACAAGGCCTTTCCTGCGCTCCAGAGAATTTCTGTGGCAGGAGGGGCATACGGCTCACGCCACGGAAGAGGAAGCGGAGGAAAGAACGATACGCATGCTGAACGTGTATGCGGATTTCTGCGAACAGGTGCTTGCCATACCGGTGATCCGTGGACGAAAGACGGACAAGGAAAAATTCGCGGGGGCAAACGCCACCTATACCATTGAGGCGATGATGCACGACGGGAAGGCGCTGCAGTCGGGCACCAGCCATAACTTCGGGGACGGATTTGCAAAAGCATTTGATATCCAGTATACAGACAGGGACAATACCCTCAAATATGTGCATCAGACTTCATGGGGCCTTTCTACCAGAATTATCGGCGCCATCATCATGGTACACGGAGATGACAGCGGACTGGTGCTGCCCCCTGCCATTGCGCCGACGCAGATCGTGATCATCCCCATTCAGCAGAGAAAGGAAGGGGTTCTGCAGAAGGCGGAGGAGCTGCGGCAGCGTCTGAGCGGCTTCCGGGTGAAGCTGGACGATTCCGACAAAAGCCCCGGCTGGAAATTCTCCGAGCAGGAAATGCGGGGATTCCCCCTGCGGGTGGAGATCGGACCCAAGGACATTGAGGCCGGACAATGCGTGATCGTGCGGCGGGATACCCGGGAAAAGATCACCTGCAGTCTGGACGCCATAGAGGAAACCGTGGAGCAGACGCTGAAAAAGATGCAGACAGAGATGCTGGAGCGGGCCCGGGCACACAGAGACAGCCATATTTATGAAGCGCTGGACTATGAAACCTTCTGCAAAACCATTGATGAGAACCCCGGTTTTGTGAAGGCGATGTGGTGCGGCGACGAGGCCTGCGAGATGAAGATCAAGGAAGATACCACGGCCACTTCCCGCTGTATGCCTTTCGGGGCAAAAGCCATCGGCGACCGGTGCGTGTGCTGTGGCAGACCTGCGGACAAGATGGTAATCTGGGGGAAAGCATATTGACGGAACAGGCATACAGGAGGCTGTCATGAAACTTCCCGAAAAGGTAAAACAGATCATCGCCATATTTGAAAAAAACGGATATGAAGCCTATGCGGTGGGAGGATGCGTCCGGGACAGCCTGCTTGAGAAAGAGCCGGAGGACTGGGACGTTACCACCAACGCGTCCCCGGCGGAGATCAAGTCTTTGTTCCGGCGGACGGTAGATACAGGAATCGCCCACGGCACGGTGACCGTGCTTCTGGGAAACGACAGCTTTGAAGTGACGACCTACCGCATTGATGGAAGCTATGAAGACAGCCGTCATCCCAAGGAAGTCACCTTCACAACGGATCTGAAGGAGGATCTTCGCCGCCGGGATTTCACCATCAACGCCATGGCATACAATGACAAGAGCGGGATGGTGGACTGCTTTGGGGGAATGGAGGATCTGCAAAAGGGTGTGATCCGCTGTGTGGGGAACGCCGAAGCGCGGTTTTCGGAGGATGCGCTCCGGATCTTGCGCTGCCTGCGTTTTTCCGCTCAGCTGGGCTTCCGGATAGAGGAGGAGACAAAGGAGGCGGTAATACGGCTTGCCCCGAATCTGAAAAAGATCAGCGCCGAGCGGATCGCGGCGGAATGGAGCAAGCTGCTGTGCGCGCCTCATACGGATCGGGTGATGACAGCATACCGGTACGGCGTCCTGCAGCAGTTTTTCCCGGAACTCCTTGTGACAGATAGGCTGGTGCGGGCGGTGACCCTGATCCCGTGGGACGGCTGCGGGCTTCCGGCGGGCGCTTCTGTCAGGCAGTTAAAATATGCCATGCTGTTCTGTGAACTGGATGACGGCCTTGCCGGAACGCTTCTTCGGCGGCTGAAATTTGACAATGATACGATCCGTATGGTAACGGGAATGGTGCGGTACAAAAACTGGAAGGTGGCGCCGGACGGCCCTTCTGTGCGAAAGGCTGTTTATGAAGCCGGGGAGCGGCTGTTTCCTCTGCTGCCGGCAGTGTGGAGCGCATACAGGGAGGCAGGCTATGAGGACGGGCCGGAGCCTGAGAATATTTCTGAAGTGGCCCGGCTTTACGGGGAAATTATAGAAAGAGGCGACTGCCTGTCTCTGAAGACCCTTGCGGTAAAGGGAAGGGATCTGATCCAGCTGGGCGTCGCACCCGGAAAGGAATTGGGCGGACTGCTGGAAAAACTGCTGTTTCTGGTGTTGGAGGATCCTGCCAGAAACACAAAAGACTTCCTCTTAAAAATGATATAAAAATGATTCATACAACCCCCCTCTTGGTTCATAGAATAGAGAAGCATGAACATGAGGGGGAGTCGCGATGAATGAAAGAGATTTGGCAGTACTTGAACAGTATGAGTTGACAGTAAGGGAAACCTATCGGGGGCGCGGCTCTTATATCTGCGTGACTGACCGTGGGAAACTGCTCCTGCAGGAATATCACGGCTCGGAAAAAAAAGCGCAGCTGCAGCAGCGCCTTTTGCAGCATCTTGCGGACAGCGGAATACCAAACGTAGACGTCCCTCTCTGCAATCAGGGGGGAACGGTGGTGACAAAGGACCGGGACGGCGGGGGCTTTATCCTCAAAAAATGGATGGACGGAAGAGAATGTGATGTGTGCCGGGGCGAAGAATTGAAAAGCAGCGCCGCCAATCTGGCAAAGCTGCACAGGCTGATGCGCTGTCCGACGTTACAGGACGGGCAGGAGACCGGCGCGGGGGCGCAGGATTTTTCCCAGATCGCCGCCCGGCACAACAAAGAACTGAAAAAGGTTCGGGCTTATGTGAGAGGCAAGAAGAACAAGACGGATTTTGAACTGTATTTCCTGCAGTATTTCAACATGTTTTTTGAAAAGGGCGTACAGATACAGGAGATCCTGTCCGGACAGACGTTTCGGGAACTCCACGGGCATGCGCTGGAAGAGGGACATTACCGGCACGGAGAGTACAGTCAGCATAATGTGCTGTTTACGGCAAACGGGATCTTCACCGTAAATTTTGAGCATTACCTGCAGGATCTTCAGCTGGAAGATCTTGTTTATTTCCTGCGGAAAATACTGGAAAAGTATGATTGGGACGAGACAGTGGGCCGCACCATTGCGGAGGCGTATGACCGGGTCAATCCCCTTTCTTCCCCGGAGCGGCAGTATGTGGCCTGCCGCCTGGCCTATCCGGAAAAATTCTGGAAGCTGTCCAACCGGTATTACAATGTAAATAAAGCGTGGATTTCCGGCAGAAATACCTCCAAGCTGGTCAAACTGGTGGTGCAGGAGACAAAGAAAGAACATTTTGTCAGAAAACTGGCGGAAAATCCCCTTTGAGATTTTATAAGCCGTACATTTTTATTCCATTTCAGGAAAAAATAGTGTATAATCGAAAGCAGAATAAAAAATCACAACAAAGAGGAGGAGTTTGAAGATGGGCTACATGGAAGTTTACAGGGAATGGCTGGAAAATCCCTATTTTGATGAGGCCACCAAAGGGGAGCTGAAAGCGATCGCCGGGGATGAAAACGAGATCAAAGAGCGGTTTTACACAGATCTGGAGTTTGGTACCGCAGGTCTGCGGGGCGTGATCGGCGCCGGCACCAACCGCATGAATATTTATATCGTGCGCCGGACCACACAGGGTCTGGCCAACTATATCTCCAAGGTAGGGGCACAGGCCAAGGGCGTTGCCATTGCCTATGATTCCAGAAGAATGTCGCCGGAGTTTGCACAGGAGGCGGCCCTGTGTCTGGCGGCCAACGGCATCAAGGCCTATATTTTCGAGAGCCTTCGGCCCACGCCGGAGCTGTCTTTTGCGGTACGCCGGCTGGGCTGTATTGCCGGCATCAACATCACAGCGAGCCATAACCCGCCGGAGTACAACGGCTACAAGGTATACTGGGAGGACGGCGCCCAGATCACGCCGCCTCACGACACCGGCATCATGGATGAGGTAAAGAAAGTGACGGACTTCCGTACCGTAAAAACCATGGACAAGGCCGACGCGCTGCAGGCGGGGCTGTTTGAGGTGATCGGCGCAGCGGTTGACGACGCTTATATCGCGGAACTGAAAAAGCAGGTGAAAAACTGGGATGCCATCAAGGCTGCCCAGAATGACATCAAGATCGTGTACAGTCCCCTTCACGGCACCGGAAATATCCCGGCCAGACGGGTACTGAAGGAGATCGGTTTTGAACATGTCTATGTGGTGCCCCAGCAGGAGCTGCCGGACGGCGAGTTTCCTACTGTCAGCTATCCCAACCCGGAAGCGGCGGAGGCCTTTGAACTGGGACTGGCTCTGGCAAAGGAGCTGGACGCCGATCTGGTGCTTGCTACCGACCCGGACGCAGACAGGCTTGGAGTTTATGTAAAGGACACCGGATCCGGGGACTACATTCCCCTTACCGGCAACATGTCGGGCTGCCTGCTCGCGGATTATGAGATCGGCCAGACAAAGGAGATGAGCGGGCTTCCCGAAGACGGCGCGCTGATTAAGACCATCGTTACCAGCAATATGGCGGACGCCATCGCGGAGTATTACGGGGTAAAGCTCATCGAAGTACTCACCGGATTTAAGTTCATCGGCCAGCAGATCCTTGGTTTTGAGCAGAGCGGCAAGGGCACTTATCTGTTTGGATTTGAGGAGAGTTATGGCTGCCTGATCGGCACACACGCCAGAGACAAGGACGCCATTGTGGCGACGATGGCCCTCTGCGAGGCTGCCGCTTACTACAAGACAAAGAACATGACCCTCTGGGATGCGATGATGCAGATGTATGAGCGTTACGGCTACTACAAGGATGCCATTCAGTCCATTACGCTGAAAGGCATCGAAGGACTTCAGAAGATTCAGGAGATCATGGAGACCCTGCGGAAGAATCCCCCTGCACAGATTGCAGGCTACCGTGTGACCTCCGCGAGAGATTACAAGCTGGATACGGTACAGGATATGGCAACCGGCCAGATCACGCCTACCGGACTGCCCAGATCCAACGTACTGTATTACGATCTGACCGACGGGGCATGGCTGTGCGTGCGTCCCTCCGGTACGGAGCCCAAGGTGAAATTCTACTATGGCGTGAAGGGAACCTCTCTGGAGGATGCCGAAGCCAAGTCGGAGGCCATGGGAAAAGAAGTGCTGGATATGATCAACGCCATGCTGTAAGGCATTGAGATCCAATATGAAGTTAAGTTAAGGAGAAAGAAGGTCCCATGAGACTGGATAAATATTTAAAGGTTTCCCGGCTGATCAAGCGGCGGACTGTGGCAAACGAAGCCTGCGACGCAGGCAGGGTGACAGTGAACGGCCGCCCGGCGAAGGCTTCCGCCAATGTAAAGCCCGGCGACGTGATCGAGATCCTGTTCGGCAACAGATCCGTCAAGGTGGAAGTGACGGAGGTTGTGGAGACCACAAAAAAGGATGAAGCCAAAGAGCTTTACAAATATCTTTAGCATAAATTCGGACACCCCCTAATATACTTTATGAAGAAAGTATCAGGGGGTGTTTTCTATGGAAAATGTACCTCATCGGATCTGCTGGGAGCAGAGAAAGCTGGGTACCGTAACCGGCGTAAAAGATGTGATCTCCTTTGACGAGGAGGAAGTGCGTGTGGAGACCACAATGGGAGTGTTGGCCATTGAAGGAAAAGAGCTTCAGGTAAAGCAGCTGTCGGTGGAACGTGGGGAAATGGAATTGGAGGGAAACATCCGACAGCTTACCTATACAGAGAGCCGGGAGCAGAAAGGAAAGCGCCTGATGGGACGCCTGTTCCGGTAAAATGAGCAAAATGATCGGCGAGGAGGCAGGGTTCTGGCTGTACGCGGTGCTTGTGGGCGCACAGCTGATGCTGCTGTATGATCTTCTGCGCATTTTTCGGCGTCTGTTTCCCCACAAAAATACTGCTATCGGCATAGAAGACTTCTGTTACTGGATGGTGAGCGGCTGTCTGATCTTTCGGATGCTGTACCGTTTCAACCATGGGGTGATCCGTTGGTTCGCAGTGTTCGGCATGGCGGTGGGGATGCTGTTTTATCATCTGACCGTCAGCAGGCTCTTTGTCCGGTATGCCGTGAAATTGCTGAACCGCCTGATCAGGCTGGTTTCCGGCCCTGTTCAGTTTCTTTTTAAGAAAATAAGGAAATTTCTAACAAAAATAAACAGAAAACAAAAAAAATTTACAATTTTTTTAAAAAAGAAGTTGAAAAGAGAGAAAAAAGAGGGTAAGATAAAAATAATGAATAAGGACAGGAGCGGGCAGCTTGGCAATGCGGGGCGTCAGAAGAAAAAAAAGACAACTGAACAGGCAGACATTGTTTAGCATGGCGGCAGTGACCTTTGTGGTGCTGGCACTTTTGCTTGTGGTGGGCATCAAAGGCATTGAGCTGAAGGAAAAGAACGCCGCTTACGAGGAGACCAAGGTCATGCTGGAAGAACAGCTTGCCGCAGAGAAAGACCGGGCCAAAGAGATCGAGGAATACAGCAAATATGTGGATTCCGACGAATATGTGGAAAAGATCGCCAGAGAGCGGCTGGGCATGGTAGGAGAAGACGAGATTATCTTTTATTCCCCGTCAAAGAAATAACAGCCGCAGAATGTGGATGTTATAAGGCGGATATCATAATAAGATTTTGTGCAGGAAGTACGGATCAGAGTACTTCCTCTTTTTTTGCGCAAAATTTCCCGCCGGGGCGGTGCGCGCGGCTCCCGGCGCGCTGCGAAGGCGCATGCAGGACAAAAAAATTTTTTTCAGGACGACGCTTCGACAGGCTTTTCAGAATGAGTTCTATATAATGGGGATTCAGTAACATTGGAAAAGAGGGATGGAAGTGAAGCTGTATCGATTCAAAATTGTCTTATTACATGGGATTGCCTTTCTGGCCGGATATACATCTATATTTTCATGCTATCCGTTTTCGGTGGCGTTCTTTGCCGCCGCCTGCGCCAGCGACCGCTTTCGGTATACCATTTTTCCCGTGATCGTGTTAGGCATGACGCTGACGGCGGAGGTGGGACAGCTTCTGCTCTACGCGCCTGCCATGCTGTTGGTGCTGCTGCTTTCGTGGATCCTGGAAGGGAAAAAAAGAGCGCCAAATCTATGGGTGCAGGGGATTTTGGCGGCGGCGTCCCTGCTTGCCATGTCATGGGCGCTGGGGGAAGATCTGTACGCGGCGGCGGGAGAGGCGGTGCTGGTGCTGTCGCTGACCGTGATGTTTGCGCTGCTTTTGGACAGTTTTTTGATCACCAACACAAGATCCCAGAAGGAGGAGATCATTCACGGGCCGGGCAAAATGAAACTGGAGGAATCGGCGGAGGTATTCCGGCGTCTGGCGGGCTGCTTTGGGGAGCTGCCCCATAAGCAGACCGGGTTCAACAACGAGGACCGGGACCGGATGAGCCTGCAGATGAGCGAACAGTTCTGCAGCAGCTGCAGCAAATGTCTGGAATGTTGGGAAAAAAACTATTATGACACGATGACCACCACCTCCGATCTGTTTGAGCAGCTGGAGCAGCAGGGAAAAGTAGCGCCGGAGAAGGTAAGAGGCAGGATGGCGACCCAGTGCATCCGCCTGCGGGCTTATATCAGCGAGATGGGAAAGGTATTTGAGCGGGCCCGGGTGAATCTGTTCTGGTACAACCGGCTGATCGAAAACCGGGAAGCTGTCGCCGGGCAGCTTACGGAGATGGCCAATATGATGACGGCTGTGGCGGAGGATATCTATGACACCGGCGGCCCGGAAGATCTTTCCCTGAAGGATCGGATCGACCGGGCATTAAAGCGGGAGCAGATCGTCGTGAAAAAAACCTCCCTCTCCCAAAAAAAGAACGGACGCCGGGAAGTATATATTACCATGCGCACAAAGGGAAACTGTATTTCCACAAGAGAGATCGCCGGGTATATCACCGGGGTGACGGAGGTGCCCATGGTGCCCAGAAAGGACAGCCGGCGGGTGCTGAATAAGGAGCTGGCCACGGTGGCCTTTGTGGAAGATACCGCCTACCGGGTGCTTCACGGCGTGGCGAAGGCGGTCAAGCCGGGGCAGCAGGTATCCGGGGACAACTTTTCCTTTGTTCGGACAGACGAGGGACAAGCCGTGGCCTGCCTGTCCGACGGAATGGGTTATGGGGTCCGCGCCTGCCGGGAGAGCCAGACGGTAGTGGAGCTGCTGGAACGGTTTCTGGAGGCGGGATTTCCAAAGGAAACTGCCCTGAAAATGATCAACTCCACCATGGTGCTGGCCGACGGGGAACCAAACTGCTCCACCATCGACGTGTGCGCTGTGGATCTTTATGACGGGGTCTGTGAATTTCTGAAGCTGGGGGCGGCGGCCTCATACATCAGGCGGGATCACTGGGTGGAGCTCATCCAGTCCACATCCCTGCCGGCAGGCGTATTCCATCAGGCCGAATATGACCGCAGCTCCAAAAAACTTTTTGACGGAGATTTCGTCATACTGGTCAGCGACGGGTTGATAGATGCCCTGTCTGACGGCGGGGAAGACGATCGGATGGAAAGCGTCATCCTGGATCAGAAAAGCGCCAATCCAAAAGAGATCGCCAACGGGATCCTCGGGGAGGCGCTGGAAAAATGCAATTACGATCCGGCGGACGACATGACGGTTCTGGTGCTTGGGATCTGGAAAAAATAACAGGCGGGAGAATGGCGCTGACAGGCTTGACGGTCTGTGCGGGGTGTGCTATATTTCTTTGTGCATATAAAAGTATATAGTATATAATAAGAAAGAACTTAAAAACAGAAGAACAGGAGTGTATGAAACATGAGGAAACACATTGCTTTTCTGACGGCGGCGCTTGTGCTTGCCATGGCGCTGGCAGGCTGCGGGAATAAGCTGAATCTGAAAAAAACAGACGACGACGCGCCGGCGGAGCGGGCGGAATCGGCAAAAGAGGTGGAAGAGGCGGCCAACGATGTGGAGGCGGCGAAGGAGCAGGCCGCCGCTGATATTGAAAAAGACGGCATTGCAGATGAGCAGACGCTGCTCGCCATGGTAAAAGAGATCAGGGAAAAGAGTACGGACCCCTGTGTAGATACGGAAACCACACAGAAAATGGCTTATTCGGGAGCCTATCTGGCCGCGCTTGGAAAGGAAAAGGCGCCGGATCATCCCCTTACCAGGCTGGGAGAGGCGCTTTATCAGTATACGTATGAGATCGCCGTCGTTGGCAGAAGTTATAATTCCCCGCCGGCGGAGGAACAGCTGGACATTATCGACGAAATAGTGGGAAGCGTTCTGACGGACGACGCCGCAATACAGGCGCAGGCCGCTGATTTCTGCAGTCTGGTACGGTAAACCGGCAGGCTTGTGGAAAATGCAGGCAGATTCGTGATATTTTACAAAAGAAAAGGCAGTATTTTACAAATTTTTTTACAGAAACAACTTGCTTTTTTTGAAAAGTTCTAGTATGATAGCTGTAGGAATCGTATTTTCTAAGATTTCACGAATCATATCATGAAGAAAGGAAGATAAGCTATGAGAAATTCAAAATGGCTTAAGAAGACATTGGCTGTAGTGCTGTCTTTGGCAATGACATTGACAAGCGGTATTGCGACAATGGCTTCTGAAGGCGCTCCGGCTCCCAAAGAGGATCCCGGCGTAGGATCAGAGGTGGCCTACACAGCTGTTGACTTTGAATCTGCTGACAGCATCGTAGAGCTGAACGATGATCTGAACAACGCGAAGGTAGAAGAGATTGCCGGTCTGGGCAAAGTGCTGACACTGGGCGCGGCTACAGAGGACGGCGGCCTTGGCGTTGAGATCAAGAACCAGTTTGCAAACCGCAAGTATCTGCGCCAGACTCTGGTAGACGGTCTGAAGAAGAACAACGCTGTACTTGGCGGCGGTTCTAAGGTTCTTGAGCAGGCGATCGTCTATGACAAGTATGGCAAGAACCCCAACGGTGACTGGATGCTGACAGATCAGGCTGTAACAGGTCTGGTATATCCCACACCCAAGTACACCAATGGTCTTACAGTAAGCGCATGGGTAAAGATGCCTGAGACGGCAAACGCTTATGACAACAGAGACGCTGTAATCCTTGCCTTCTCCAGAGAAGATACAACTGGCAAGAAGGGTATGCTGGCAGTTACTGCAGGCGGCGACGTTGCCTTCATGGCAGGCTCCGCTAACAACGATTATAAGCGTAACGCAGTGCTGTACTCCAACACTGGCAAGGGCGTTCTGGCAACTCCCGGCGAGTGGGCGTACATTACCCTGACTATCCAGAACAGCCAGCTGAAGCTGTATGTAAACGGCGAAGCAACCGGCGCGGCTCTGGATGCACAGTACACCGGTACCAACGGCAAGATGTTCAACAAGGGCTTCAGCGCAGTGGGCAATGACGATCCTGCCAAGAACGGTGATCGCCGCTCCAATATGATGGGCCTGCTGAACAACTTCACTATGGAAGAGGTTGTGAAGATCATTGATGCTGGTACGACTACTGCAGACGATATCGAGAAGTTCAACTACGACAACTCAAAAGGCGAGCTTCTGATTGACTGGGTAACAGATCCCAACACGAAGCTGTACATCGGCGGTAATGACAGCGCCAACGGCAACACCAACATAATGTGGAGAAAGAAAGCTGTTCAGGATTCCACCACAGTAAACAGCATTTACAATGACAAGATCGCAGGCATGCAGATCGATGACATTACATTTGGTTCTGCTGCTGACGAATTTGATCCGGATCTTGCTGCGGCCGCAGCTTATACAGCTGCTTTAACTAATGAGCATAAGACCGGATATGTGGCTCCCGTAAGCGAGATCGTTGATTTCGAGACCAACAAGTACATCGAGAACACACACTCAGATGAGAATGGATCTTCCATTGACGAGATCGTTGTTGATCAGTACACTTCCGCTGAAGAAGTGACGTCAAAGGTATTGACACTGGGCGAGGCCGAGGACGGCGCGAACGGTGTTGAGATCACCAACGGATTTGCAGGCCATACAGAACTGAACCAGACTTTGGTTGAGGCGCTGAAGAACGGCGGCAAAGCATTTGGTACAGGTGACAAAGGCGGACTGGTTACAGCTGCTACATACAATGAGAACGCAAAGGAAGGCCAGCTGAAGTGGCAGTTCAACTTCACAGAGCCTAAGGATGACGCTACCACTGCTAAGGCAAACGATGAGATCGCAGGCGTAGGCGAATTCCCTACACCTGTGTATACAAACGGCCTGTCCATGAGCGCATGGGTGAAGATGCCCGCAGGCGCTACAGCCAACACTCCGCTGTTCACATTTGAGAACAAGTCAAGTGACCGCGGCGACGGCGCTTTCAGCATCATGGCAAACGGCGATGTTGCATACAAGGAAGGCGGAAACAAGAACGGTGTTCGTTATGACAGAAATGCCATGGTTTGGTGGAACACCGGCAACAGCGCGCTTGCAAACGCAGGCGAGTGGGTATATGTAACTGTATCTATCAAGAATGATGATATTGCTGTATACTACAATGGTGTGAAGGCTGATTTCACACTCAGCGGAAACTTCAAGGGAACAAACGGCAATATGTTCAATTCCGGTTTCAATGCAGTAGGCAACAACGATCCCAAGACAAACTTTGACAGAAGACAGAACTTCCGCGACATTCTGAGCAAGCTGACGCTTGCAGAGCAGGATGCAGTGATGGAAGCCGGCAAGATGACCGATTATGAGAAGATGAGCTTCATGAACGATAAAGGTCAGAGCCTGCTGGTTGACTGGCTGACCAAGGCGGACACCAAGCTGTATCTGGGCGGCAACGCAACCAAGATTAACTGGCAGAGCAATGTATGGGATGAGACTGGCGATACACATCCTACAGACAGCCGTTATGCAGCTCCTGCAGGTACCCAGTACGACGATATCAGCTTTACTGCCGCAGCTATGGATGATGCAGCTGCAGCAGCAGCTTATGCAGCGGCAACCATGCACGCGGCCGCATATACACCTGACGCAGCTACAGTATCAGACATCATTACCTTTGAAAAGGCAGCCGATGGAAGCGTTGACAAGCTGGTTGCAATGAACGACGACATCAACAACTCCACCATTGATTCTGTAGTGATCGGTACTGACGCAGAAGGCAATGAAGTGAAATCAGACGTTCTGACCCTTGGCGCAGCTGAGGAAGAGGGCGCTACCGGCGTTGAGGTACTCAACATCGTAGCAGGCCATTCTGAATTCAATCAGACTCTTGCATGGGGCCTTCTGAATAACAAGGCCGTTCTGGCTGGCGCAAACATGAGCAAAGTCCTTGATTACGATTATCAGGGCGATAAGGGTAAGGTTACTCTCAACGATACCAAGTGGGATAATCTGGTATACCCGATTCCCAAGTACACCAACGGCGTTGCAGTAAGCGCATGGGTGAAGATGCCTGAGACCGCTACAGCAGAAGACGGCAAGGCAGTTATCCTTTCCTTCTACAGAAACGACGCTTCCGCTAAGGCGGGTGGCCTGTTCCTGACAGCTGATGGTACTGTTACTTTCAGAGAAGGTACTGCAAACAACAATTATAAGCGTAACGCAGTGATGCTTCATACGGTAGAGAGTCCGTTGATCAGCAATGCAGGCGAGTGGGTATATGTAACACTGGCTATTGAGAATACCGGTATTCAGGTATACTACAACGGCGAGGCAGCTGAGGCTACAGCTGACAGCTACTATACCGGCACAAACGGCAAGATGTTCAACAAGGGCTTCGGTTCTACAGTAGTTGGTGACTTTGGTGATCCTTCTACAAGCCAGGATCGTCGCGGCAACTATCGTGATATGCTTCTGGACTATAGTCTGGAAGAGGTTGAGGCATTTGTACAGGCTGGTACAACTGCTGGCGCAGACGTGAGAAACTTTGCGAACAGAATGTTGAACAGCAGCCAGATGCTGATCGTTGACTGGCTGACAGCAGCTGATACACAGCTGTTTGTTGGTGGCGACGGCAACACAACCAAGTACGACAGAAACTGGGTTGAAGAGCCCGAAGGCAGCGGCAACTGGGTTGATGCTTCTATCTATAGTAACTACAATGCTTCTGTTGCAGGCGTACAGGTAGATGATATCCAGATCACCGCAAAGGCTGATCCCGCAGTTGATCTGCAGGCATTAGCTGCTACACAGTACACAGATGCAACTCCTCATAAGGCCACAAAGGTTGAGCCTTCTGTAGAGCCTTCAGTTGAGCCTTCTGTAGAGCCTTCAGTAGAGCCTTCTGTAGAGCCTTCAGTTGAGCCTTCTGTAGAGCCTTCAGTTGAGCCTTCTGTAGAGCCTTCAGTTGAGCC
>CANQNE010000012.1 GCA_947625135.1 uncultured Lachnospiraceae bacterium | reverse complement strand
TTTGCCTCATTTCTGTGTTCCTCGTTAAAGGCAGTCACATGCTTCTCCACGATCCGCTGGATGCCCGCGTCGATGTTCAGGATCACGTTATTGCCGTCCACAGCCGCCTGTGTGGAAGTTTCCAGTGCGGATTCAT
This sequence comes from uncultured Lachnospiraceae bacterium, assembly GCA_947625135.1. GTDB lineage: Bacteria > Bacillota > Clostridia > Lachnospirales > Lachnospiraceae > CANQUC01. Next base: position 63,246 of record CANQNE010000012.1, on the reverse strand, counting down.
CATTCAGATATCCGTAAGTACGCCCTGCAATGCCGTTTAACTGGTCATTATAATATTCCTCCACGCCCCAGTTTCCCACGTCTCCGGAAACAGTAAAGCCCAGCAGATTACTTGCAAGATAATCTCCCGGATATTTGCGGATATAGGTTTCCTCAAACCAGACCCCCTGAATATTCTCATTTTCCTCCTGCTTTTCCTTGAACTCCTGCACTACATCGTAAGGCACTTCCTTCAGGATCCGGATATAGGTACTCGTGGGTTTGTCCCGAAGATATCCCCGCAGTGTCTCCTCGTCCAGCCCTGAAAAATGCTCCGTCAGCGCCCGTATCGTTTCATTCTGCACGGTTTCCTTTTTCTTTTCATTTACCGTGTTCAGCACGTTGCAGTCAAAGATCACATAATACACCTTTTCGCTGATCGCCAGCACTTCTCCGTTGATATCCTTGATGGCGCCTCGTCTGAACGGGATCGACTCGCTCCGGTAGCCTTTCTGGGACAATACCTTTTTTGTATATCGGTCGCCGCTGGCCGCGTTAATGTAGATCATGTGACCGTTTAAAACGATCAGCGCAATCAAAACCAGCGCAAACAATAACACCAGTTTGCGCTGCATTTTTCCTGTCAGTTTTCTGTTCTTTTTTACCCGTTTTCTCGCCACAGTTCTTCTCCTCATTCATGAGACTTTCTTCCGGCCGGTATCATTTGCTGAAATAATCCAGAACAGAAGGCTTTTCGCCCTCGGGAACGCTCTTGTACTGTCTCACGTAATCGCTTGCATCATAATCATAATTTATGATCTGGGAAGCATCCGCCTCCTTCATGCCCAGCTTGTCCCCTGCGATCTGTTTGATCTGGTTGAGATCCACGGATTCTTCTATCCTCGTCAGATTAAAATCATTCTGGGCCTTCATCTCTTCCACCTGCACCCGCAGAGAAGAAATATTTGCAATATTCTTTTTCATCGTTGTCTGCAGCGTCAGAAACTGATAACAGATGCACACCAGCATCACCGCAGCAGCCGCCAGAAACAGCACATACACAAGGCTCATCCTCTCTGCCTGCGCAATGCTGCGTCTCCGTTCCTTCCGCTCCTGTCTCTGGATCTGGTACTGGAGATCATTGCGGTGATCTTCCAATACGCGCACATTCTTTCTGACTGTATTCCCCTGAATATAGCTTTCGTTTTTATGAGTTGCCGCCATAAATACCTCCCGCTTTCAGCCACTGCCTTTTCTTCTATATCCAACTGTTTTCATACATGCTCAAACACCCGCAGCTTCGCGCTCTTGGCCCGTCTGTTCTGAGCCAGCTCTTTCTCTCCCGGAAGCACCGGTTTTCTGGTGATCACCGTCCCCTGACTCTTCTTGCCGCAAACACATACCGGAAACTCTCTGGGGCATGTACAGGGGTTTTCTGCGGTTCTGAAGGCGTTCTTCACGATCCGATCCTCCAGCGAGTGAAAGGTGATGATGCAAAGCCTTCCTCCCGGCGCCAGAAGGGTGATCATATCCTCCAAAGCCTTCTCCAGGCTTTCAAGCTCTCCGTTAAGCGCGATCCGGATGGCCTGAAAGGTTCTTTTTGCCGGGTGCCCCGCAGTGGCCTGCACCTTCATGGGAATGGCTCTGCGCAGGATTTCTGTCAGTTCTCCCGTTGTCTCTATGGACTTTTGCTGCCGGGCCGCCACAATATGTTTGGCGATATTTTTCGCGAACCGGTCTTCCCCATAATCCCGGATAATATGGAACAGCTCCGCCTCACTGTACGTATTGACTATGTCTTTCGCCGTCAGCGTCTGCCGCTGATCCATCCGCATATCCAACGGCGCGTCCAGCTTGTAGCTGAAGCCCCGCTCGGCAGTATCCAGCTGATAACTGGAAACGCCCAGATCCAGCAGGATCCCGTTGACCTTTTCAATGCCAAGCCGGGAAAGCGCAGGCTTCATCTCCGCATAATTGCCGCGGATCACCGTCACCATACTGCCAAAAGGAGACAGCCGCCGTCCCGCAGCCTCAATGGCCGCTCCGTCCCGGTCGATCCCGATCAGCTTCCCTTCTTTTAAGCGCCGGCAGATCTCATAGGCATGTCCGCCGCCGCCCAGGGTGCCGTCCACATAAATGCCGTCCGGCACGATACGGAGCATGTCCACACATTCATCCAACAAAACCGAACGGTGTTCAAAGTTCATATAATACTGCCCCTTCCCGGTCAGATGCTGAGGCCAAGCTGTGCAAGATGGGCTTCGATCACATCCATATCCGCATCGTCATCCGCGCTTTCCCAGCGCTCCCTGCTCCAGATCTCTACCTTGTCCAATACGCCTACCAGCACAACATCCTTTTCTAATCCCGCGTGTTCTCTCAGCTTTGCAGGCAACAGCACACGTCCCTGCTTGTCCAGCTCACCCTCGGAGGCGGCTCCGGAAAAGTGGCGCACCAGCTTGCGGCTTTCTTTCACGCTGAGGGGCAGCGCCTTCAGCTGGTCGGTAAGTTCACGGAAGGCGGCCTCGGGAAGTACAAACAAACAGCCGTCCATTCCTTTGGTGATCACAAATTTATCGCCCAGCTCTTCTCTGTATTTGGCAGGAATGATCACTCTGCCCTTTGCGTCGATACTGTGGCTGTATTCACCCATGAACATGCTGTTTCACCTCCCCTTGTCCGGATTTTGGATGTGGTATCAGGAACTTTCCCTGCTTTTTCATCCACTTGCCACCATTTTGTGACACTTCGTTCCACTTTTTCTCCATTCTACTCCATAATCATGAAAATGGCAACCCCAAAATGCAAACTTTTTTCAATGTTGTTAAATTTTTATAAACAAAAAGCACTCTCATCACGAGAGTGCTTCCCTGCCGTATTTACGGCATTTTTTGCTCTTTTTTCAAAATTCAATATCTTGTGTTTCTTAACTTTAATCGAACAATATATAGCATATTTATTACAAACAAAGACAGTCTGTCTCCGCCTCTTTTCCCACCGGTCAGGACAGGAGATTTCCCAAAATCCCATAAGAAAATATGGATACGATCACCGCTGCCAGCAAAATGCCCAAAATTACCGCTCCCACTGCCTTCTTAAAATCCACGTCCAGCAGCGCCGCGATCAGGGAACCGGTCCATGCGCCTGTTCCCGGCAGGGGGATCCCCACAAAAAGCACCAATCCCCAGAATTCATACTTTTCGATCTGATCCTTTTTGGAGAGCGCCTTTTTTTCCAGCTTATCCGCAATACGGCCAATCTTCTCAAACCGGCGCATCCATTTGAAAATTGCCTTGATAAACAGCAGAATGAACGGGATCGGGAGGAAGTTGGCAATGATGCACACAGGCAGCGCCGTGAGGAAAGGCACCTTCAAAAGCGTTGCCGCGATCAGCCCGCCTCTCAGCTCCAGTATTGGCATCAGGGATATGATGATGACGATCACGATAGGGTTGATGCCCTTCAGCGCATCTACCATCCAGTTTACAAGTCCATCCATAATCAGTTCTCCTTTTTCCCGTAATTTTTTAAAAATGCAAGCAGCGCATCCATCTCCTCATCCCGGCCAATGGTGATCCGCAGGTATTGGTCAATGCGGGGTTTTTCGAAATAACGCACAAATATGCCGGCCTCCCGGAGCGCCTGAAACAATTCTCCGGCATTATATGCGGGATGAGTAACAAAAATGAAATTAGCGGCGGAATCCACAAACTGGAATCCCAGTCCGGCCAGTTCTTTCTTGACCCGTTCCCTTGTACGGATGATCTTTTGACAGGTCTCCCGGAAATATGCCTGATCCTCCAGCGCGCAGACGCCCACCTCCAGCGCAAACCGGTTCATTGTGTAAGAATTGACGGAATTACGGACGCTGTACAGATACCGGATCAGCCCGGCGCTTCCCATGGCAAAACCGATCCGCAGGCCCGCCATGGAGCGGGATTTGGAAAAGGTCTGCACCACCAGCAGATTGTCATAGCGGTCGAGCAAGTTTCGTGCAGAAACGCCCCCGAAATCAATATAGGCTTCATCCACGATCACCACCGACTGCCGGTTGCACGCCACGATCTCCTCGATATCCTCCAAAGGCAGCAGCCCGCCAGTAGGCGCATTGGGATTTGGAAACACAATGCCGCCGTTTTCCCTGAAATAATCCTCTTTTACAATGCGAAACTGCTCGTCCAGAGGGATCTGCCTGTAAGGGATTCCGTACACATCGGCCCACACGTCGTAAAAAGAATAGGTGATATCCGGAAACAGAATGGGCTTTTGGCTGTTGAAAAATGTGAGAAACGCCATGGACAGCACATCATCGGAGCCCACACCCACAAACACCTGATCCGGAGCAAGGTGATAATAGTCCGCCAGCCCATTTACCAGCGTCCCCATATCAGGATCCGGATATAACCTGAGCGATTCCGCGGAAAACTCCCGGATCTTCTCCGCTGTCTTCGGAGAAGGGGGATAGGGATTTTCGTTGGTATTCAGCTTGATGATCCGCCGGGCCTTCGGCTGTTCACCGGGCGTGTAAGGCGTCACCTTTCTCACGTTCTCTTCCCATGTACTCATGAATTGCCTCCGAAATAGTTCTCCGCCAGCTTGGTGAAGGCCGGAATGGACCGCTGGATCGTTTCATACGTCACGCAGTAGGCCAGCCTTACAAAACCGGGACAGCCAAAGGAGCTTCCCGGCACCAGCAGAAGCCGGTATTCTTTCGCTTTTGCGCAAAAGGCTTTTTCATCTTCAATGGGGGATTTTACAAACAGATAAAACGCCCCCTCCGGCTTTATGCAGGAGAACCCCAGTTGCTTTAAGGTGTCATAGAGCAGCTTTCGGTTCCGGTTGTAATATTCCACATCGGATTTGGAATCCAGACATTTTGCCACTGCCAGCTGCTGCAGACCCGGCGCGTTCACAAAACCCAAAATACGGTTCGCAACCCCTGCCGCTGAAATGATGTTGTCTGCGTCTGTGAGACTGTCCGGCATCACCAGATAACCGATGCGCTCGCCGGGCAGAGACAGCGATTTGCTGAAAGAATAGCCCACAATAGTATTGTCATAATATTTTGTCAGATAAGGAACCTCCGCTCCGTCGTAAACAAGCTCTCTGTAAGGCTCGTCGGAGATGAGATAGATCGCGGTGCCAAGCTCCTCCTGCTTTTCATTGAGCGCCGCTGCCAGCGCGCGGATGGTCTCCTCGGAATACACCACGCCGGTAGGATTATTCGGCGTATTCACGATCACCGCCTTGGTGCGGATCGTGATCTTTTCCTTCAGTTCCTTCAGATTTGGCTGGAAAGTCTCTGTGTTGGGAGAGATCTCCACCAGCTTCCCGTCAAAATTATCTACATAGCTTCTGTATTCTCCGAAATAGGGGGAGAAAACAATTACCTCATCCCCCGGATTCAGCAGAGTCTTTAAAATCACGTTCAGTCCCCCGGCAGCGCCCACGGTCATTAGGATATTTCTCTGGGAAAAGTCTGTTGCGAACCGCTTGTTCAGAGACTGTGCAATGGCCTCCCGTACTTCCTCAAATCCTGCGTTGTTCATGTAGCCGTGAAGGCGAACGGGGTCCTCCTGCTGCAGCGTCTCCACAAAGGCCCGGTTCACTTCCTCCGGCGTGGCCACATTGGGATTTCCCAGGCTGAAATCATATACATTCTCGGCGCCATACTGATCCGCCATTTTTGTTCCCTCTTCAAACATCGCGCGGATGGCGGAGCTGTTTTTCACCATTGCCGTCATTTTATCTGAGATCATGTTATCCCATCCTTTCCCTCATCTGTGATTGTACTTTGCAAACTTGTTACCATCTTACCAAATCCTGTCATAATAATCAAGGGACAATCAAACAGAAAGAGGCTGCCGCATTTTTTGCGGCAGCCCCTGAGGCAGATCCGTTATTTATTCTTTTCTACCGTGAACTGTCTGATCAGCTTTACCGTTTTCAGCAGCACCTCAAAGGCGTCTCCTGATTCTACCGTGCCGTTTCCGTTCACATCCATGATCTTCTTCATCCGTTCATCGATGGTTTGCAGCTTCACGGCCGCCCGCAGAATCAAAAGCGCATCGTTTCCGTCGATCTTTTTATTCTGATCAGCATCTCCGTACATCAGCGCATCCGGCGTGGGTGTTACCTCCGGTGTGGGCGTTACCTCCGGTGTAGGCGTCACTTCCGGTGTAGGCGTCACTTCCGGTGTAGGCGTTACCTCCGGTGTAGGCGTTACCTCCGGTGTAGGCGTTACCTCCGGTGTAGGCGTTACCTCCGGTGTGGGTGTTACCTCCGGTGTAGGTTCTGTCTTCTCTTCATAGGTTGCTTCACATACGGTACAGGTATAAATGATCGTATCTCCCTCTTTGGTACCATCATCCCATATATGCTCCTCTTCCATCTCGGTAGTACAGTACTCGTTGGTACAGAATCTCCAGTGATGCGTCAGGTCATGGTTCCATTCACCGTATGTATGCTCTACATAGCTTTCCGCGTCGATCGCACCGCAGCTGCAGAACATCCAGTGATGTGTATCGTCTGATCCATAAAGGACATAATCATGCTGGTGAGAGGCCGGCAGCCTTTCAAGTATTTCTCCGCCCCGCAGGAACTCTCCGCAGCCAAGGCAATAATAATCTCCGCTATATCCTTCATTCTGTTCTGTGGGCTCCTCATAATTATCAAGCCTTTCCCCGCCGGAATGATTGGAGGGATTATAGGCGCCGTAATGCTGCCCACATTCTTTGCAGACAGCCAGCGTATGACAGGTAGCGGTACCGCCGCTGTGCATATCCTCTGTCGTATGATAAGTACATCCCTCATTCTGGCAGGCCTGATAGTGCCCGGTTTCGTTGAAGAGATAATCTCCTCCCACATTGTGATCTGCTTTGCCGGCCGTTATCTCAAAATGGCAGACACTGCAAAGTACAGGGGTCGTGCAAAGTCCGTCGTCCTCCACAGGGATATGGGCCTCCTCATGTTTTTGGGTACAGCCCGGGTTAAGGCAGCTCTGATAGTGACCCTCTGTTTCGGTTTTCCATGTGCTGTCCCACTGATGGGTGAGGGCATCCCTCACGATATAACCGCAGGTCTTGCAGATCTGCGCAGTTTCGCAGTTGCCGTCGTCCTCCACATCATGGGCCGCCATCTTACCAGTCACCGTACAGCCCTCATTTTTACAGACGATCCAGTGATTCTCACCGTCCGTTGCATATTCCCCGGTGAAATTATGATCTTTCTCCGCTTCTGTGATCTTATAATTACAAACCGTGCAGGTAACCGCTGTGGTGCAATCGTTATCAGACTCTCCCGGCACATGGGGCGCAGTAGTTGTTCTGTAATCACAGGTAGAACAGTATTTCCAGTGATTCGTGCCGTCGCTCTGCCAGTCGCTGAGACTGTGCTTTACCTCGTTGCGGCGCAGCCCGCAATTAGGTTCCGAACACTGCTCCCATGATCCTTCGTCATCATAATCCTTTACCCATGTGTGGTCTGTATGTCTGTCTTTGCCTGCAGGGATCGCATGTCCCTGACCGCCTTCCACTACCTTATGACATTGCTGGCAAATCTTATCGCCCGTATACCCTTCTGTATTCCATGTAGGCTCCTTGGCATTTTCCAGCAGCACAGGGCCTTCATGATTATCGGGATTCAGATTGCCGTACTCGGTATAACAAACCTGGCAATATGCTTTTTGTCCGCAGGTTGCCTCTCCGCCGGTATGGGGTTCTACGGCCTCTGTCACTTTACATTTACTGTTTTGACAGGTGCGCCAGTGTCCCTTTTCATTCCCGGTATAACTGGAGCCGGCAAACGAATGGCTGCTGGCGCCGTGCATAGCTATGTACCCGCATCCCGTACAGATCACTGCTTTCGTACAATCGCCGGTGTCCGAGGAAAATTCGTGATATCCTTTTGCTTCCTCCTGATTGCAGCCGGGATTCTGGCAGACACGGCTATGCTGTCCTGTAGTCACCTTCCAGTCTCCGCTGAAATCATGCTGGGGCTTTGCGGCTTCGATCAAATGGCCGCAGTCTTTACATCTGTTCTCGATAGTACAATCCGCTTTCGTTCTGTTCCCCACATGGGCTTCCTTGGCCGTCTGCACTGTACAGCCGGGATTGATACACTCCTTATAATGGTAATTGTCATCTGTGACCACCCATTTGTAATTATGGCTATCACTGGAAGCGCTGACTTTATAGCCACATCCGGTGCACTGCCATCCTTTGGTACAATCACCGGCTTCAGCGGCGCCTGCATGTTCTTCCATGGGTGTTTTGTAGCTGCAGCCTTCATTGCTGCACTCTTTCCAGTGATGATCCGTATCATAATGCTCTACAAGGGTATGATCCTGTTTAGCCGGTATCTTCATTTGACACCGGGAGCATGTTGACTCCGTGGTACAAAGCCTGTTGTCCTCATAGCTGTGTCCCAGCGGCTGTCCATAACTTAACTCAGCGTTTCTGGCATTACATACGGAGCAGACATAGGCCCATTTTTCCGACGTTGTACAGGTTGCTGCTTCTACCAGTACGCGGACGGACGACCAACGGTGACCTCCGCTGATGGTTCTGGTCTCAACGTTGCCGCACCGCTGACATTCCCGCTTCTGAACGCCGCCTGTGACGCAGTCGCCTCCTGCCCCTGATTCATATTTCCATTCACCGTACTTATGTCCCAGGATCGGCGTCGTTTTCTGATCCTTTACCGCGCCGCAGTTCTCACATTCCTGATAAGTTTCTCCTTCACCTGTACAGGTTGCTTCCCTGGTTTTCGCCACCCATTTGTGACCTTCGCTTCCTGTATCCGTATATAACTGATTATCCTTCGTCACCAGAAGTCCGCAGCGGGAACAGGGACTGACCTTGATCGTTCCCTCTCCTCCGCAGACAGGCTTATCTGTTGCAGTGGCCTCAACATACTCATGTCCCAGCGCTTTCTGTCCATTGGGCTTGACCTGCGGTCCATAAGGCGTATAGTATTCCCCGCACATCCGGCATAAATACACCATCTGCGTTTTTTCCGGTTCTGTACAGGTGGCAGGAATCGTCAGCGTATTTCTTCCGGCAATAAAATGACCTGCATGAATCTCTTTTTCCCTGACATTTCCCTGAACGTCCTTTGCGGTGAACAGGATCGTGCCTTCCTCATCATAAGCGGACAGATCTAAGATCAGTGTGTCGGTGCCGCTGTCGCTGTCGCTTGTCACTTCCGCCAGCTGCCTGTCGCCGTTCTTTTCCTTCACTGTTGCCGTCACGGAATAAAGATCGCCATCCTCATCGGTAACCGTAGCCTTTGGCAGTTTTGTACAAAAGTAAGGGATGTTATCATACTGAAAACCGCCTTCCGTCTTGGTAATGGTAATTTCCGGCGCCGAACCGGTGACCACCGCCTCACTATGTACCTCTGCATCAACCGTGTCCACTGTACTTTCAGCGGCTGCAGCTTCTTCGGCATAATGATATTCTCCATAAAAGGAACCTGCCGTCATTGCAAACAGCAGTATTACGCTAAGCAGCAGAGATAAAGCTTTTTGCCACATATTTCTGTTCATAATATGATACCTCCTTTATTTCTGTTGCATGATATGCAATCTATACTTTTACATTTATTATACTACACAAAAATATATCATGTCGCAATATGTTTTTTGCATTTTTAAGCGATATTTTATCTCCAAAAATACCAGCTTTTGTATACCAGATTCCAAACTTATCCTTAACAGGGCTCAAACAGCGATTTTTGCGGCAACCCAGCCACAAATCCCGATCCAATCTGTCATAAAAATCATTTCCACTATCTGGCATCTTCTGAATATTTTGCTTGTAATCATTTTTTTAATATGATACGTTACATGATAGATCATTATATGCTGATAAATTTCACAGAAAAGGGGGCTTTTCCCAAAAAGAGCGGGTGCGTATAGCACCCGCTCTTCAATAAGGAAGTTATGAAAATTATGAGAATTAGCTTTAGTTCTTCGAATCGTCATCCGGCCTCTTTCCCAGCGTCACATCCAGCGACTGCTCCTGATACTGGCCAGTCTCGTTTCTCTGTACGATCACATTCGTCTTCTCTCCCGCTTCGTGATACAACAACTCCTCCTGCAAATTCTCCATGGAGCTGATGGTCGTATCACCCAGCTTCACGATGATATCTCCTGCGCGGATGCCGGCTTTTTCCGCTGCGGAATCTTCCTCCACAGATACAACGTAAGCGCCTTTTGGCATCCCGTAAATAGACTGGGCTTCGCTGGTCACATTTGCGCCTCTGATACCAAGATACCCACTTTTAGCCTCGTCTACTTTTTCCTTTGTCTCACGATTCATCAGTTCGTCCAAAATGGGAGTCGCCGCCGTGATGGGAATGGCATATCCGATTCCTTCTACTTCCGTAGAGGCATATTTTACAGAATTGATCCCCACTACCTCGCCGTTGATATTGAACAGAGCGCCGCCGCTGTTGCCGGGGTTGATCGCCGCGTCCGTCTGGATCAGCTTGCTTGTTATTGTCTTAGAATTGCCGAATCCAAAGGATGAATCTGTCTGCACGGTCACTTCCCGATCCAGCGCGCTGATCACTCCTGCGGTTACAGACTGACCATATCCGAGAGCATTTCCGATGGCGATGGCCGGCTCTCCCACCTTCAGGCTGTCGGAATCACCCAGCGTTGCAATTTTCACATGATCCTTGGTAGACTGATCCAGATCGTCCAGCTTCACCGCTACCACCGCCAGATCCATCTCGCTGCTCTGTCCTTTTATGGAAGCTTTCGCGGTAGTGTTGTCGTCAAAGGTGATCTGTAATGTATCTGCGTCCGCTACCACATGGTTGTTGGTGGCGATCAGGAGTTCCTTTTCGTTGCTGCCTACGATCACCCCGGAGCCGCCAGAACTGAACGGCTGCTCCTGTGTGCCGAAGAAGGTGGTGACTTCTTTCACACCCTGATTCACAATCGCCACAACAGAAGGCATTACGGATTCCGTTACCGCAGAAACGTCATAGACATAAGTCCCGCCTGTTGTATAATCCGTTTTGGTATTTCCGGAATTGCCGGTGGTGGAAGTAGTGCCGATCACCGGCGTCACTCTGCTTTCCTTTACGATCGGCCCTGCGATATGGTTCATCAGCGCCAGCGCGCCAAAGGCTGCCAGCCCAAACAGGAGCCCCCCTGCCACACATTTTGCGGCTTTACCGGCCAGTGAACCCTTTTTTCTTTTCTTCTGTTCTTTTTCCGGTTCTTCTTCTGAAAATTTATAGGAAGCATACCGGCCCTGCTGCTGATAATAAGCATGGGGCTTGGTCCAGCCGTCTTCTTCTGCTCTCTGACTGTCTGCACTGCTGCTTTCCGGCTGCTGTGCCTGATAAGATTCGCTGCCGCTCTCCGGCTGCTGCGCCTGATAAGATTCGCTGCCGCTCTCCGGCTGCTGCGCCGTATACAAAACGCCCGCGCTTTCCGCCTGCTGTTCTTCCTGAGAAACCCCGCCGCTCTCCGGCTGCTGTGCCTGATAAGATTCGCCGCTGCTCTCCGGCTGCTGCGCCGTATACAAAACGCCCGCGCTTTCCGCCTGCTGTTCTTCCTGAGAAACCCCGCTGTTCTCTGGCTGCCGCTCCGGCTCCGCTGCCTCATACCGGTCCGCCTGCACCCAGCCTGTGTCCTGCAGGGTGTCATTTGTCTCATTGATCCCATCTCTTTCATTGCTTAACATATCAATGACCCCTTTCTTTTAATCTGGACACAGTCTATCAGTCATTTGTGTAGAAATTGTGTAGAAAAAATTAACAAACTTTGTTTTTCCGTTTTCTTATTTTGCCCCTTTTTTATTCATGTAATAATAGGTAGATTTACATAAAGTTCACAAAAAAATCATTGTACTTTCCATACATTTCATGTATTATATAGTTTGATATTGTGCGAAATACTTTATATGATAATATAGCCATCGCTTTTGTAAAGAGGCAGACTGCCGCTCAATACGAAATCAGGTGATAAATTGATCAAAGATAATCAGAAACGCTTAAATCGGCTGCACATTGTGATCGATGCGTTTGTTATTATCCTTTCCTACGTTCTGGCATGGTTTATCAAATTCCGCAGCGGCCTGCTCTCAACCGAGGGCGAAGCCCTTTCCGTAAGGACTTATATGACCGCGCTGGTTTTTATCGTGCCGGCATATTTGTTTTTGTTTTATTTTTTTCATTTATATACGCCAAAACGTTTATCCGGCAGAAGATACGAACTGAGCAACATCATTAAGGCCAACGGCGTGGGGCTCCTCCTGTTTATACTGATCCTGTATCTGATCAATGAGCCCTCCTTTTCCCGTGAGATGCTCTTTGTTTTTTTCTGTTTGAACATCGGACTGGAAATACTGTTCCGTTTTTTTCTGCGCTATTCTCTGAATCGGATCCGCAAGCAGGGCTTCAATCTGAAGCACATACTGTTAGTGGGTTACTCCCGGGCTGCGGAATCCTATATTGATCGGATCATCGCCAATCCCCAGTGGGGATATATTGTCCGGGGCATTTTGGACGACAATGTAGAGCATGGCAGGGAATACCGGGGAGTCAAGGTACTTGGCCGGATCGATAATCTTCTTGTGATCCTGCCGGAGAATAAGCTGGATGAGATTGCCATTACGCTGAGCCTGAACGAATATGACAAGCTGGAACGGATCGTGAACATGTGTGAGAAATCCGGTGTGCATACAAAATTTATACCGGATTACAATAATATCATTCCCACAAGCCCCTACACGGAAGACCTGTTTGGACTTCCCGTGATCAATATCCGCCACGTTCCCCTTGCGGAGACATTCAACAGTGTAGTAAAGCGGATCTTTGACCTTGTGGGCGCCTTTTTCCTTATCATCCTTTTTTCGCCCGTTATGCTGATCGTCAGCCTGCTGATCAAGCTGACCTCTCCCGGCCCGCTGATCTTTACGCAGGAACGGGTTGGCCTGCACAATCACACGTTTCAGATGTATAAATTCCGTTCCATGAATGTACAATCTGAAAAGTCTGAGCGAAAGGCATGGACCACGAAGGATGATCCCCGGATCACCGGCTTCGGCCATTTTATCCGGCAGACCAGTCTGGACGAGCTTCCACAGCTGTTCAATGTACTGAAGGGTGATATGAGTCTGGTCGGCCCCCGTCCGGAGCGGCCCTATTTTGTAGAAAAGTTTCGCGAGGAGATCCCCCGCTACATGGTGAAGCACCAGATCCGGCCCGGGCTCACCGGCTGGGCGCAGGTGAACGGCTACCGGGGAGATACGTCCATCAAACGGCGGATCGATTACGATCTCTACTATATTGAGAACTGGACCCTCGGCTTTGATATCAAAATTTTATTTCTCACTGTTTTTAAAGGCTTTATCAATAAAAATGCTTACTAATCTGGAGGATGACCAATCATGAACAAGAGAAAACTAAAACTTGGGATCAACATTGCCCTGATTCTTCTGTGCCTCGTATGCGTGGGTATCTTTGCTTACGCCTACCCCCGTATTTCGCGTATCAAAAACGCCATATCGAAGATGGAGCAGGACGATATTGCTTCCACCTCTGAGGAACCTGTAGATGGCGAACAGGACACCGGCTTCTGGAACATCGCTTTCTTCGGCCTTGACTCCCGGGATGCCGATTCCCTGACAACCATGAACACAAGCGATTACGGCGACAAGCGTTCCGACTGTATCATGATCATCAGCATCAACAGGGGCACCGGGGACGTGAAGCTGCTTTCCGTTTACCGGGATACTTACATGCAGATGCGCCGGAAAAACTATTACGAAAGCGGCGAATACATTTATGACAAAGCCACCCATGCTTATTTCTATGGCTCCGCCAACAAGGTGCCCGGCGATGAATCCAAGGACGCCGGCCCTTATTTCTCCATTGATATGCTGGAGCGGAATCTGGATATCGAGATCGACAACTTTGTGTCTGTAAATTTCGGCATCGTAGCAAATGTGATCGACACGCTGGGAGGCGTGGAGCTGGAGCTGACTCAGGCGGAATGTAAGGATATCAATCAGTACATTGACGAAATCAACAGGATCACCGGTTCCAATTCCGAGCATATTGTAGAACCTGGCGTCTATCAACTGGACGGCGTACAGGCCACCGCTTACGGGCGGGTACGCCACACCCTGGGCGACGATTATAAACGGGCAGAGAGACAGCGTACCGTCATGATGCTGGCGGCCAAAAAAGCACAGGCGGCCAATCTGGACACCCTGGTATCTCTGGTAGAACTGGTAGCGCCCCAGCTGCGAACGGATCTTACTACCAAGCAAATGCTTTCTCTTGTGAATTCCGTAAGAAAATACAACCTTGACGAGGAAAACGGACAGTCCGGATTCCCCTTCAATAAAAAAGATGATCCTTCTTATGTTTATCCGGACGACATGGCGGCCAATGTGATCGCCCTTCACCAGTATTTATATGGTGATACAGATTACACGCCCTCTGATCTGGTGTATGAAATTTCCAATCACATTGACGAGGAACTGGGTATTTACCGGGAAGGAAACGATTCCGACATCGATCCTTACCAGCGGGAGGATTATTCCTCCGGCAGCGACGACAATTATGTGGATGAGGATGATGGGTCTTCTTACTCACATCCCGATTACGACTATGACGAAAGCGGCTCCGGTGATGACGGCTCCGGTTCTTATGACAATTCCGGTGACGATGGCTCTTACGACAATTCCGGTGACGACGGCTCCGGTTCCTATGACAATTCCGGTGACGATGGCTCTTACGACAATTCCGGTGACGACGGCTCCGGTTCCTATGACAATTCCGGCGACGACGGCTCCGGCGGCGATGGCTCCGGCGACAGCAGTTCCGGCGGCGACGGTTCCGGCTCCTATGACAATTCCGGCGACGATGGCTCCGGCGGCAGCAGCTCCGGCGGCGACGGCTCCGGCAGCGATTCCGGCTCCGGTTCCGAATAACTGATATAACTTTTTTACATAAAAGAGGATGTCCTGCAAGTCACATGACTTTGGGCATCCTCTTTTCTCTGTTATCCGTTTTCTGTTTTCGTTCCCATATCTGCTCCGGCAGCTGCTGCTTTTAAAATACTCCTCTCCGGTTCCTATCGGCGTAAAGAATCCTGCTCCGCCACAGACATCATATACTGCCACACCTCTCTCGCGCATTTTTCCCAGCTGAACTGCTTTGCCTGGGCAAGTCCCATCCGGCGCATGGCGTTCCGTCTTTCCTCAGAACCCAGCACCCGCAGGATCGCCTCTTTCAGTTCCTCGATCTGATAAGGGTCGATCAGTTCACAGGCATTGCCAGCCACCTCCGGCATAGAAGACACATTGGAAGTGATCACGGGAATACCGCTCTGCATTGCCTCCAGTACCGGAATCCCAAAGCCCTCGCAGAGAGAGGCATAGATAAACAGCGTCGCATTGGCATAAATGTGCTTGACCTCTTCGTTAGATACATAACCGGTAAAGATCACATATTTCTGCAGCTGATGCTGCTGTACATAATCATAAATAGCACCGTTGTTCCAGCCGGAGCCGCCCACGATCACCAGCTTGTAGGGAAGCTGTTTTTCCAGCACGCACTGCTCATAAGCCTGGATCGTGCGAAGCATATTTTTTCTCGGCTCCACTGTAGACAGACATAAAATATAATCGCTGTCTATGTGATATTTCTCCATGGTTTCCCGGATCCCCGCTTCATCCCGCTCCTCGTTAAATCTGGGATTGGCTCCCTCATAGATCACCTTTACTTTTTCTTCCGGGAACTTCATGTAGTACAGCACGTCTTTTCTTGTAGCATTGGACACGGCGATCACCGCATCCGCCTGTCTCCGGCAAAGCTCCGTGAAAAAACGGAACCGCTGCTTATGTTCCTTTGTAAACAGCTCCGGCATATACAGCGGGATCAGATCATGCACTACCGCCACATACGTGATCCGCTTTTTGTTAAAGGGCGGCAGATAATGCCTTGTTCCAAGAAACAGTTCAATCTTATGTTTCCGCAAAATACCCGGCAGCGTAAACAAAAAATTGATCTGCCGGTTCTTTTTTCCTCCATAATAAAGAATCTGCCAGTTGTCCGCCAGCGCAAAGGGCAGCTTGATCTTATCGTATGTCACGATATAATATTCATTTTCCTTATCTATCTTCATCAGATTCTGCATCACCTGCAAGATCCACTGTCCGATACCGGCAGCCTCTTTCACAAGGGCAGATCCGTCAATTCCGATCCGCATGATTGATTCTCCATTTCTCTGCGCTTTCCTGCAGTTTTTATTTTCCGTCGTTACTACTTTCTTATCCTATCATTATCTTTTGTCAAATGCAAATAAATTTATGCAGCCGCCTGAGTTTATGATATAATGACAGCAGAAGAAAAACAGGCGAAGCGCTGCAAAGCGCCGATCTGTCAGGATCAGGAGGTTATTATGTACAGACAGCGATATGAAGAATGGCTGACAAACCCATATTTTGACCGGCATACAAAGGAAGAACTGCAGGCCATACAGGGGGATGAGGACGAGATCCGGGACCGCTTTTACCGGGAACTGTCCTTTGGCACCGGCGGTCTGCGGGGAATCCTCGGCGCCGGAACCAACCGCATGAATCTCTATACTGTAGGGAAGGCCACCCAGGGGCTTGCCGATTACATTTTGAAAACAGGCGGAAAGGAGGATGGGGTAGTCATCGCCTTTGACTCCCGCCGCTGTTCGTCGCAATTTGCCCTGCACACGGCCCTGTGCCTGTGCGCAAACGGCATCCGCTCCTATCTGTTTGAGGATCTGCGCCCTACGCCGGAGCTGTCCTTTGCCGTAAGATATCTGGGCTGTACGGCGGGCGTGGTGATCACCGCCAGCCACAATCCGCCTCAGTATAACGGCTACAAGGTCTATTACCGGGACGGCGGTCAGATCACGCCCCCTCTGGACAAAGCCATTATCGATCAGGTCAATCAGGTAGCCGGTTACGACCAGTGCAAAACCATGAAAAAAGAAGCAGCCCTGCAGAGCGGGCTTCTGCAGATCATCGGCAGAGAGATCGACGACGCCTATATCCAACAGCTGAAAGCCCAGCTGCTCCATCCGGAATGTATTCCCCTCTATGGAAAAGATCTCCGGATCGTCTATACGCCCCTCCATGGCACCGGCGGTATGCTTGCCAAACGGATTCTGAAGGAGATCGGCTTTACCCATGTTACCGTTGTTCCCCAGCAGGAGCAGCCCGACGGCGATTTCCCCACCGTCAGCTCTCCCAATCCGGAGGACAAGCAGGCTTTTACCCTTGCCCTTGCCCTCGCCAGAGAAGTGCAGGCGGATCTGGTACTGGCTACCGATCCCGACGCGGATCGTCTGGGCGCTTATGTGCGGGATCAGAACGGGAACTACCGGGAGCTGACGGGAAATATGTCCGGCATGCTCCTCTGTGAATATGAACTTTCCCAGCGGCAAAGCCTTCATATACTGCCGGAGAACGGCGCTATCGTAAAGACCATCGTCACCGGAAACATGTCAAAGGTGGCGGCAGCCCGCTATCACACGGCAGTCATCGAGACCCTCACCGGATTTAAATATATCGGGGAACAGATCAAACGGTTTGAAGAACAGAAAAACCACACCTATCTCTTTGGCTATGAGGAAAGCTACGGATGCCTCATCGGCACTTACGCCCGGGACAAGGACGCCATTGTAGCCGTCATGGCGCTCTGTGAAGCGGCAGCCTATTACCGGTCACAGAACAAGACATTGTGGGAACAGATGGAAACCTTATATGAACGTTATGGATATTATAAAGAGACGCTGCTGTCACTGACGCTGACAGGCGCGGAGGGCGCGGAACAGATCCGCCGGATGATGGAAGAGATCCGGCAGGCGCCGCCAAAGCAGATCGGCGGATTTTCCGTGATCGAGATGCGGGATTATCTCTGTCCGGAAAAGACGGGACTGCCTTCCTCCAACGTATTATATTTTTCTCTGGCGGAGGACGGCTGGTGCTGCATGCGCCCCTCCGGCACAGAGCCCAAGATCAAGTTCTATCTTGGCGTAAAGGGACGGGACGCCGACGATGCCCGGCAGCGGCTGGCACGTCTTGAAGCCGACCCTGTTTTTCATCAAAATGTAGATTAAAACAACTGTATTTCTCTGATCATTACCCGGCTGTCTCTGATCTGCAGTCCCAGCCGGTATTTGCCTGCAGGCGCTTCTTCCGGGGATATCCTGCAGAAAAATTCTGAAAAATTCAAGTTGCGGCTGCTTCCCTGTTCTTCCTTCAAGGTGGGGGAGTAGACCGCTTCCGTCTCAAAGGCAAGATACCGTCCTTTTTGATCTTCCAGCAACACCGTTACCGGTTCGCTTCCATGTTCCTTCCGGTAAGCCCAGCCTTCTATGACAACCGTCTCCCCCTGCCGGATCCTGAGAATCCTGTATTGAAGCCGGCCGTCCTCTTTTGCGGGCTTTTCTGCCTTTTTCCCTGAAAGCCGCCATTTTTTCGGATAATCCATGGTGTGATCCAGTCTTGTCTGGGTCAGATTGGGACTGTAAAAAGGGTCCACCCCGATCAGCTCCGGGTGCATGTCAAACAGCAGCTCCCGCTCCTTCAGACCCCGGAGATATTTCTTTCTGTCAAGCACATCCACGCCCCGGGACAGGGATTCATGATGATACCAGACCACGTCGCTCCTCACCACATTGTAATAGCCGGCCTCCAGCAGCCGGAAACACAGATCCACATCGTTAAAGGTCACGGCAAGCCGTTCGCAAAAACCGCCAACCTCTTTAAATTTTTTCCTGTCAACAAGCAGGCAGGCGCCGGTGACAGCGGCATAATTGTGGACGATATGATTCCTGCCAAAAGGCAGGTTCTGTCTGTCGTCCGCCTGCCAGAGCAAATGAGCGGCGCCGCTTGTATAATTCACAATGCCGATATGCTGGATCATCGAGGAATCCGGGTACAACAGCTTTGCGCCCACTGCGCCCGCATGATCTAAAGATGCCTGCCCTGCCATTCTGTCCAGCCAATCAGCTTGTTTTTGTCCGGATGCGTCTGCCGGCAGCTCCATGTCGTCATTTAAGAACAGCAAAAACGCGCCCTTTGCCTCTCTGGCCCCCCTGTTGCACATTTCAGAAAAATTAAAGGAACGCTGCTCATGGAAATACCGGCAGGGATATCTTGTACCGGCGCAAAGCCGCTCATACTGCTCCCGGTTTTGGGGGCTGCTGCCGTTATCCACCACGATCCATTCCACATTTTGATATGCCGTGTCCCGCTCTACAGAACAAATGCAGGTATTCAGAAGCTCCGGATGATCTCTGGACGGCACGATAATGCTCACCAGAGGCTGCCCGGACGTTTCATAGATCACCTGCGCGGTTTTTGTCTCTGTTTGCCACTGCACCCGGCCCTTCTGACCCCATTCCTGAAGAAGGATCCGCTTCAGTTCCAGAAGATACGCCTCATTCACCGGCGCGTCGGCTTTTCTGTGATAGAGTACCTCCGGCAGATGGCCGATCTGGTCCGCCGGGATCATTGCGGAAGCCCGCAGGCCCAGCTCATAAAGAAAGCATGTCTGGTCGCCGTGACAGATCTGCTCCTTTGCGGCAGCCGCCAGCTTCCGTTCCAATATCATCAGCCCGCCCACATAGTCATAGGACAGGTAGGTGTCCGGGGACCAGTCCGGTTTGAACACCGGCTCCTGCCGCCGTTTTCCTTCGATCCGGTCCTCATCCGTGTACAGAAACCTGCACCGGGGATTCCGTCTCAGATAATCCGATGCCCGCTGCCGCCAGTCCTCCGACAGACTGTCCCCCGGCTCAACAAATGCGATAAAATCGGCAGTGGCTTTCTCCAATCCGGAAAAAATATCCGGGCCCGTTTCCAGCAGGGCAAACTGCTCCTCCGGCTGCCGGCCTCTGCAGGCGTTCCGCCTGCGGCGCTCGTTGCGCAGATAAGCGGCATACTTTTGCCCGGGGGAAACGTTATTTTTTAATTTCTGCCCGATAATATACAGCAGGGACCTGAGTCCCTGCTCTTTCAGTATCCTATTGATTTTTGCCAACAGATTCATGCGCCACCTCCGGCGGGCGGTTATTCCTTTGATGTCCGTTTTGCTTTCCCCAGCACCTTTTTCACTGACTTTACAGCCCTTGCCGCCGTGTTCACGGTTTTATAAGTTTTCGAGGACTGAAATTCCTCCATTTGTTTTCTCAGCGTATGGATGGTCTCCATCATGGCTTCCTCGGAATCCTGCAGCTGCCGGTTCATCATCCGGCTCTGGCTGAATTCCTGCAAAAGCTGCTTGGAACCCGCGTTATACCGGTCTCCGCCATTTGTGTCCAGAAATCCCCGAAAGATCTCTCTGGGATCAAAACTCCCGTACCGCGGCTGCCCCGAGAACTGTCCCTCATACAGGCGGCGGTAATCCTGCAGCATCTCTTCCACACTGCGCACAGGAACCCCCTGCGCTTTTTCCTTCAGCCGCGCATAACCTTCCGGATCCGCTGACAGTCCGTCAATCTTTTCCAGAATCTCCTCCGGCGAGGCGTCCGGGGGAACCACGATGCCCGCCCCCGTCTCTTTGACTCTCTGGCCTACAGCGCCGATATCCGTAGCCAGAACCGGGATCCCGCACATCCATGCCTCAGATAAGGTATAACAGAAGGTTTCCGCCCAAATGGGCAAAATACAGATCAGATCGATCTGATAATCCTGCAGCATCTGATAGATGCCGTCCCGCTCATAAGTGCCCACCTTGGTGAGATTTTTTTGCTCCAGTTCTGCAAGCCTGTCGTCCCCGATGGTTCCGAAAATATACCAGTGGATCCCGGAACTGCTTTTTGTGATCAGGTCATAAGCGATACCGCTGCCCTTTTCCGGCACCAGCCCGCCCAGAAAGGCCGCCCGCAGGCACCCCTTTTTCGCACCCGGGGCGGAATTATTTGTGGTGATGGTCTCCCCGTTCCAGTAATAGATCCCGTCCTCCTGAAGCAATATCCGAATATTCAGCTTTCCCGCCGCAAACTGCTGGCGCTGCACCGACGCGGAAAAGCCGGACATCAGATTAAAATAACTGCCGGTAAGCTGCCGGACATCCTCCCGCTCCTGCTTTACCGCTTCAATATATTTTACGTTTTCGTCGGAATCGGAGATCTCTATCAACACCTTCACCCCGTCGTTGTCGGACCCGGATTTGTAAGCCCATCCTGCAATCGTACCGGGAGATTTTGGAAAATCAAAGATGTAATCTACGCTCATCCTGATCTGATCGCTTTTCCTGACATCGTCCACAACGATCTCTTCCTCCGGCGCGCCGAAATCTGACCCGTGGGGGATCACCTGCATCCGGTCCCCAAGTCCCTCAAAATAAGACAGAACCACGTTTTTTGCGCTCTCTGAAGGCACCACGATCCGATCGCAGAGTGACAGTGCCTTTTCATTTTCCATACGCCACTTTTTCAGGAAGTCCACCTGAACAGCGATCCCTGCCCTTTCCATCAGACAGGCCCGGCATCTTTCCTCTGTCCGGGAATCGCCGTCCTGTTGGCCCCTGCAGGCGCCGATGAACTTCTGATCCAGATCCACCAGCTTGATGGTGGGACAAATATAGTAATAGTCGTGCATGGTGGCGATCAGCGGAATGTTTCTTTCCTTTGCACAGGTATACATATCCAGAGACAATCCGCTTGTCTGATGGATATGTACCAGATCAACAGAAAACGCATCCAGAATCTGCCCAAACAATTTTTTCAGTACGGCGTTTGTATAAACGGGATAGAGGGGCGCGGAACCGATCACATACTTGAACGAATACATCTTTTCCCCGCAGTAAATGGTAAGCCGCAGGCAGGATTTATCCCTGGAAACCACAAACAGGTTATATTCATTCTTCAGCCCCAGCGTAAGATCCTTGACATGATACTGGGTGCCTCCCGCGTGGTCGTAAGCATCCTTTCTGAAATCCGCATGGATCAGATACAAAATATTTTTCCTGCCGTTTTTCAGCGTCGTATACAGATTGATATTATCCCGGATATACTGATGGGGATTGTGGATACAGTAAAGATGATTGTTTTCCATCTGCCGGGGGTACCGCTGGCACAAAATCCTGTCATGCTCCTGGATCAGCCGCTGCTTTTCCTCGGTGAGAAACGAAACCGTCCCTTTATGATAGATAAACGTATCGTCGCACATCACATGCCGGTAGCCATACTGCTCCGCCCGGTTGCAGAAATCATTTTCTTCCCCGTAACCCCGCTCAAAGGTTTTCCCGTCGAAAAGCCCGGTGATTTCAATGACCTCCCGCTTGATATACATGCAGAAGCCCACCGCCACCGTAATGCGGGGATATTCCTTCAGGCTGCACCGCTCAATGATCTCTGCATACTCGTCGATCGTCACATTGTCCGGCACCGGATTGTCCTGACACATCACCGGCACGGAGCAGAGGGTGGCGCTGTTGGACAGGGGCGTGACCGTTCCCGTTTCCAGGTCATGATAGGCGCAGGCCTGCAATTTTTCCACCCAGTTTTTTGTAACAATCGTATCGGAATTCAGTAAGATCACGTCGGTGTCTGAGCTTTTCATTCCTTTATTAACGCTGGCGGAAAAGCCTTCGTTTTCCGGAGAATCGATCAGCTCCACATGATCCCCCACATACCCCTTCAACAGGGGCAGGATCCGTTCGTCCGGACTCTTGTCGTTGATCAGCAGCACCCGGTGCACTGCCAGATCCGTATGCCGGAATATGCTCTCCATGCACAACTGTATGTCTTCATACCCATTGTATACGGGAATGATAATATCTACCTGTTTCAATACTGTTCTCCCTCTCATCTGTTAATCTCCGGTTTTTGCGCCGGCAATTCATTTCCCCTTCAGCCTGTTCAGAAGCCGCCAGCTCCGGGAAGCGTGAATCTCCTCCAGCTCCCCCACTGCCTGATCGTACTCCGCCTTCAGGTTCTGAAATTCCTCTGTAAGACCGGTATGCTGCCGTTCCAGCATCTCCTTTTCCGCGCAGACCTGTTGGTGGGCGGCGTTTTTTTCCTCCAGCAGCCCCTCCAGACGTTCTACCTCCTGCTGCTGCTTCATCAATACCTCTTTCATGGTAGCGCTCTGCCAGCGCAGCAGTGGCAGCCGGTCACTGATATAGTCCACAAGCTCCGGCGCGCTGAAGCGATGCACCGTTCCCTCCAGCGTGATCTGCTTAGGGATCTGCTCTCCCTCCAGCCGATATATGGGATCTGTAGTCAGAAACACCTGCCGTCCTTCTTCCTCCGCATCCGCATTGACGGGTACGGCCTCCATGCCGGTGATCCGATCCAGCCGGCAGATACAGGCGTCTCCCTCCAGTGGATCCCAGCGAAGCTGCCGGATCTCCTTTCCCTGCGCTGCCAGCTCCTGCTGCAGTTTCCTCAGGTCGTAGGTCACCGAAAAGCGCTCCTGCTGCAGCTTTACCTCCGAATACAGCTTCTGTTCCTCACTGCAGCCCTCTCCTGTATCGTAATACAGGCTGCAGCAAAGGGTATTTTCACTGCGCCGTTCCATGACGATCTGATCCAGCGACAACATGGTCATGGGAACCGTGTAGGCTTCCAGACTGCTGCTTCCTGTATATTCCTTTGCAAAATAAGTGGCCCATTCCCAGAAAACCCTGCACATGGCCTGATCAATATCAAAAGCCAGCATCATCCGTTCTCTGGGGATCAGCTTTTCCAGCTTTCTGTTTTTCGTATACAGCTCGTTGATACAGCGCCAGATAATAAATGCCGTGGGAACAGGCATGTCAAACACCCACTCGCAGTCAATGATCTGATAGCCGTCACCGTCCCTGAAAATATTATCGCAGATCAGATCAATATTGGCGGGCTTTACGCAGGACAACGCCACGTCCAGCTTTTCTTCGCCGAAAACCCGGGCAAAGTCCTCCGTGTGATACTGATCTGACACTGTACCGTTTCGACCGTACGTGTCGAATACCTGATGAAGGGTCCGGATGATCTCGTCCGCCTTTCCCTCTTCGATCAGGCCTTTCATTTCTTTTTCCAGACTGTCTCCCTTCAGAAAAGGATAACGGATCCCGCCGTCTGGCAGGCGCGTACCCGAAATATTCTGAAATCGGGGTTCCGGCGTCATGTGGCTGTTTTTCATGAGCGCGTCAATATGCGCTCCGGCCTCCTCCGTCAGCGGCTCCTTCACGACCACCCTTTCCCCTTCCCACAGTTCTATGGAGGTGGCGATCCGGAAACGGTTCCGCCGGTCATTATTCAGCTTTACATACTGCTTCTCCAACGGCGCCTCCCATGGCGCGGGAGAAACATCTGCCAAAAACGAATTGGCAAAGCATTTCGTGATCTCCTCTCTGGAAAATGCCTGCCATGCGTGGTACTCCTCAAAGAGCAGGCAGCGGCTTTCATCCAGATTCACAAAGGGCTTGCCGTATTCGTATCGCTCTATCGTTTCATCTGTAAAAATCTCCACGGGAAATTTGTAGTCGGGATAAGGATAATAGAATTTCTGCGCAGACAATCCGCAGTCCCGCAAAAGTGCAGAAAGCTCCGCTCTGGAAAAGGTGCGCACCGTATCGTTGTCCCGGTATTGATCAATTCCCTCAAAATAATGTCCTGTGTGATCCTCCGGGGCCCCGTTGAAATATTTCAGACCCAGCCGGTTCTCAATGGCAATCAGAAGATGTCCCTCCGGCTTGAGCAGTTCCCTGATATTGTTCAGAAAAGTTTCATAGGGATGGTCGCCCTCGGTAAAGCTCATGGCATACTCCAGCACACCGTTCAGGATCACATAGTCAAACCGGCAGTCAAACTTCATCTCGTTCAGATTACCGGCCATGATCTCCAGATTGGGAAAATCTTTATGCCGCTCAAAATTGATGGAGGCTCTCCGTCTGGAAAGCTCCACGGAAACCACCCGGGCCGCTTTCTTACAGAGAAGTCCCGTGATGGCGCCGCAGCCGGAGCCGATCTCCAGCACCGATGCTTCCGGGGCAAAAGAATACCAGTTAAGGATATTTTCCCGCAGAGGCGACAGGTGATACAGCACTGCATAGCGCTCTTCCCGGTTCAGCAGCTGCTCCCAGGAAAGATTCCCTTTCACATAAGAAAGCAGCGCGTTCTCAATATCACCGTCGGAATATCCATCTTCATTTTTGTAAAAATCCAGATTGAATACTGCCATGTGTACTCCTTTTATTCTCCTCTCCGTGTGATTTTTTACATGATCTTTACCCTGGAATTCAAATCACACACTCCCACCGTGTTTTTCTCTGAAAATACATGAAGATCACAGACGTCATACAGCCTGTGATACACCTGAAAATCATTTCCGCGGAAGCCTGTAACACCTAAGGACAGCAGGTATTCGCCGCCCTGCAGGCTCATCACCTGGGTAAAGGCCGCCTGATGGATCTCTCCCGGCTCCCTGACGTCAAAATATGCGTCCTCCATCATGGTATTGGTCCCGGCGATCTCCGTCCCCCGCAGATCCTTGATGGTAAAGGCAATGATGGGCTCCGGGATCACCTGATGGAATTTCACCTTGATCTTCACCGTAAACCGCTTCCACTTTTCCAGATTGTTGGAGAAATTCCCCTCCTCATCCAGAATGGCAAAATCAATGATCTCCGCTTCTTTCTGTCCGTATTCCAGCACCTTGGGATTTTGGGGAAGATGCTCCTTCCACGTCCCCGTCTGCTCCGGCAGTTCTTCTTGCCCGGCATCCGCCTGCTTATCCTGAGGATCCTCCTGCCCGGCGGCGTCCTGTACCAGCTCTTTGGCTTTCTGGGGATCGTCCAGCGCATTTACCAGCAGCTTCTTATAGAGATCCACGATCTCTTTTGGCTTTCCCTCCGCCAGCTTTTCGCCCTTGTTCAGCAGGATCACCCGGTCACAATACTTTGCGACACTGCCCAGATCATGACTTACCAACAGGATCGTCTTGCCCATCTTTTTAAATTCTTCAAATTTGCGATAGCATTTTGCCTGAAAAAACACGTCTCCCACCGAAAGGGCCTCGTCCACGATCAGGATCTCTGGCTCAATGTTGATGGCCACCGCAAAGGCCAGCCGGATCAGCATACCGCTTGAGTAGGTCTTGACAGGCTGATACACAAAATCCCCGATATCCGCAAATTCCAAGATCCCCTCCAGCTTGGCGTCGATCTCTTCTTTCGTAAAACCGATCATGGTGCCGTTCAGATAGACGTTTTCAATACCCGTATATTCCATGTTGAATCCGGCGCCCAGCTCCAGCAGCGCAGAAATGCGCCCGTCGATGCCCACATACCCTTCCGTGGGCGTCAGCACGCCGGTGATGATCTTCAGTATCGTGGACTTTCCGGACCCGTTGGTGCCGATGATGCCCACACATTCTCCTTTTTTCACCTCAAAACTCACATGCCGCAGGGCATAATGCTTTTTGTGGTATTCCTTCTTGGAAAGACTGAGGCTTTCCTTCAGACGGTCGGCGGGTTTGTCGTACAGCTTATATAATTTACTTAAATCAGTTACCTGAATCACCGTTTTTCTCATTTCGTTTCCATCCTTTAAAGCACATCCGCAAAATGGATCTTCAGTTTCTTAAAAATCAGCGTGCCTACACCGAACATGATCAGCGTAAAACTCCAGAAATAAACTGTCAGCGGCAGATCCTCAAAAAACCAGACCTTGTCCATCAGGGCGCCCCGGTATCCGTATACCACATAGTACATGGGATTCAGCTTCATGATCCACCGGATGTCGTTGCCCAGCATGGTCACATTCCACATAATGGGCGTCATCCAAACGCCTACCTGCAGTATGATGTTGATGATCTGTCCCAGATCTCTGAAAAAGATCACGATGGAGCAGGTGAGGTAAGAAAGGCCCAACACCAGCATGATCATGCAGAAGCTGTAATAAAATACCTGTATCACATAAATATCCGGCCAGTACCCGTACAGGCAAAACATAAAGATCAAAAAACAGATAAAAAACAGATGCACAAACAGAGCCGAGATAATTTTTACAATGGGCAAAATGCTGATCTTGAACACAACCTTCTTCACCAGATAGGAGTACTCCAGCATACTGCCGGTGGCGCTGTTCCAGCTCTCCGAAAAGAAAAACCATGGGATCAGGCCGGAGATCAGCCACAGCACATAAGGGTATTCACTGACACCGCCGCTTCGAAATCCCACCTGAAATACAAACCAGTAAACCACCACGGTAACGATGGGCTGGATAAAAGCCCAGATAATGCCCAGATAAGAGCCGGCATACCGGGTCTTGAAGTCGTTTTTCGCCAGACGCATCATCAGGGTACGGCTGTGCCAGACCTCCGCCAGCAGGGAATACACCTTTGGAAACAGCGCTGCCGCCGCAAGGAGCATTCCGAAAATCAGCAGGCTGAGTACGATCTTGTAAAACCATGTGACGCCGTTTGCCGCCTGTCCGAAAAAGTCCTCCAGACTCTCCCCGGCCTCTGTAAAATCAATGATACAATAGGGATCATTGCCTTCTGTGACGATTTCATACCCCTTGTCCGTTTTTTCTATGGAAGCAATCTGCTGCCGGGATTTTTCAGAGGCAAACAGATCCGCTTTCAGATCGGTCCTGTGATGCTCATAAGTCACATAGGCTCCCAGAAACGTAATGTCCGCAGGCTGCGTGCCCAGATCCAACCGGATAGTTTTCGTATCTAAGGGCATGGAAAAAGAAAGTGCCTGCTCCTTGCCGCCGCCTGCGTAGCTGTCGGTACCGGCGCGGTCCTCGCCGTAATCCGCTTCTCCTTCACGCAGATAAAACAGCTGATAATTATCCTTCTCTTCCGCCGCGATCTGCAGATGAAGGGTCAACATATCACTTGTGTCCGGCACATAATATAAGATGATCAAAGCTGCCAGCAAGGCTCCAAGAAGCCCCGCCAGACAGAGCCGCAACTTACCGCCCATAAATCCTGTCCTTTCTGTTTCCCGCCGGTTACTGCCGGATCTCTTTCAAATATCTGGCCAGGGCGTCCTTCCAGTGAGGAAGCCTTTCAAACCCGTTTTCCGTCAGCTTCTCCTTGGACAGGCGGGAATTTTTCGGCCGGGGCGCCTTTGCGCCATACTCTTCTGTGGTCACATTCTGCACCACTGTCTTTTTTCCGGCCTGCGCAAAAATCTCTCTTGCAAAATCCGCCCAGGAGCAGATCCCTTCATTTGTGGCGTGATATACGCCGTATTTGTCTGTGAGGATCATGTCCACGAGCAGCTTTGCCAGATCCGCCGTGTAGGTGGGAGATCCGATCTGGTCGCTCACTACCGTCAGCCTGTCATGGGTATCGGAAAGGCGCAGCATCGTCTTGACAAAATTGTTTCCGTTATAGCCGAACACCCATGAGGTGCGGACGATAAAATATTTTTCCAGCATAGACTGCACTGCCTGCTCTCCCGCCAGCTTTGTCTTTCCATAAGCCCCGGCGGGCCCGGTGGGATCCTCCGGCTCATAATACTGCTCGCCCTCTCCGGGAAATACATAATCCGTGCTGATATAAAGCATGGGAATATCCAGCTCTCTGCAGACCGCCGCAATATTCTTCGGCCCTTCGCCGTTGACTTTGTAGCAAAGCGCCATATCCTCCTCCGCTCTGTCCACAGCCGTGTAGGCGGAGCAGTGAATCACACTGTCCGGATCGCTCTTCCTGATAAATGCCTCTGTCTGCGCCGGATCCGTGATGTCAAATTCCTCCAGATCCGCGCCGATGCCTTCTATTCCCCGGGCCGCCAGCACCTTCATCACATCATAGCCAAGCTGCCCTTTTACGCCTGTTACCAGTATTTTCATATTCTCAAACCTTTCTGATCAGTCCTGGCAGTTCCGCGCCCTCCTGCCCGGCAGGACAGCTGCGGCAGTCTGGCCGATCATCTGTTTTTGTACATCTTTTCATAATAATTCTGATATTCGCCGCTGATGATGTTCTCCCACCAGGGCTTGTTGTCCAGATACCAGCGGACGGTCTTTTTGATGCCGTCCTCAAATTTTGTCTCCGGCAGCCAGCCAAGCTCCCGATGGATCTTTGTGGGATCGATGGCATAGCGCATGTCATGACCGGGGCGGTCCGTCACATAAGTAATCAGTTCTTCGCCCTTGCCAAGCTCCTTCAGAACCGTCTTCACCACTTCCAGATTGGTGCGCTCATTGTGCCCGCCGATGTTGTATACTTCCCCTTCTTTTCCCTTGCGGACGATCAGGTCAATGGCCCGGCAGTGATCCTCCACATACAGCCAGTCGCGCACATTCTCGCCCTTGCCGTACACAGGCAGGGGCTTGTCGTTCAGGGCGTTGGCGATCATCAGGGGAATCAGCTTCTCCGGAAAATGATAGGGGCCGTAATTGTTGGAGCATCGAGAAATCGTCACGGGAATCCCAAAGGTCCTGTGATAGGCCATCACAAGCAGATCAGCCGAGGCTTTGGAAGCGCTGTAGGGGCTGGAAGTATGCAGGGGCGTTTCCTCCGTAAAGAACAGATCCGGTCTGTCTAAAGGCAGATCCCCGTATACCTCATCCGTGGAAACCTGATGATAGCGCTGAATCCCGTACACCCGGCAGGCGTCCAGCAGCACGCCGGTACCGATCACATTTGTCTGGAGAAAAATACCCGGATCGGAAATGGAACGATCCACGTGGCTCTCCGCCGCGAAATTGATCACCACATCCGGCTTCTCTTCCTCAAACAGCCGGTATACAAAATCCCGGTCCGCAATATCTCCCTTCACAAATTTAAAATTCGGCCTGTCCATCACCGGCTCCAGCGTTTCCATGTTGCCGGCATAAGTCAGCTTATCCAGACAGATAATGTCGTCCTCCGGATATTGATTTACCATTAAATGTACAAAATTTCCGCCGATAAAACCGGCGCCTCCCGTTACGATGATCTTCATAGTATCCTCCATTTTTTATTGTTCATATACAAAATCTATGTCGCTTTCCGAAAGAAACGGCGCATTGGCGTCCTTTTCCGAGAGAATGGGGTTCTCGATCCCCCAGTCCACCCCGATCTCCGGATCATTCCAGCGGATGTTCCGGTCGGCCTGAGGGGCATAAAACTGATCCGCTTTATACAGGAACTCTACCTCGTCCGTCAAAGTCACAAAGCCGTGCAGGAACCCTCTGGGGATCAGCAGCTGACGATAATTTTCCGCCGACAGCTCCACAGCCACCCATTTTTTGTAGGTGGGAGAGCCTTTGCGCATATCCACCGCCACATCCAGTACAGCACCCTTTGCGCAGCGCACCAGCTTTGCCTGAGCATCCGCGCCCTTTTGAAAATGAAGCCCCCTGAGGACGCCCTTCTGAGCGGAATAAGAATGATTGTCCTGCACAAAATCGTAATGCAGCCCTGCCTCTTCCATTGTCTTTTTGGACCAGCTTTCCATAAACCAGCCCCGATTGTCGCCGAACACTTTGGGCTCCAGGATATAAACGTCCAGCACATTGGTCTTGATCAGATTCATACTCTCCTCCATTTCAATCAATACTGATATTTATTGTCCGCCACATTCTGCAGATGTTGACCGTAAGGTGATTTCCCGTACAACGCTGCAGAAGCCACCAGCTCCTCTTTGGAAATCCAGCCGTTTTTGTAGGCGATCTCCTCCACTGCCGAAATCTTAATGCCCTGACGATCCTCTACTACCCGAACGAAATCCGTTGCGTCAAACAATGAGTCGATGGTGCCTGTATCCAGCCACGCATAGCCTCTGCCCAGCGTCACCACATTCAGCTTTCCCTGTTCCAGATACAGCCGGTTCAGATCCGTGATCTCCAGCTCTCCTCTGGCGGAAGGTTTGATCTGATGGGCCAGCCGGCATACCTGATCGTCATAAAAATACAAGCCTGTGACACAGTAATTGGACTTTGGATGAGCGGGCTTTTCTTCAATGGAGATGGCCTTGCCTTCTTCATCAAATTCCACGATACCGAACCGCTCCGGATCCTCCACATAATACCCAAACACGGTAGCCCCCTCCTGTCTGGCCGCCGCTGTCCGCAAATGCTTCTTCAGGCCGTTTCCATAAAAGATATTGTCCCCCAGTACCATGGCACAGGAATCGCCGTCAATAAATTCCTCTCCGATGAGGAACGCCTGCGCCAGTCCGTCGGGAGAAGGCTGCACTGCGTACTGCAGATGAATACCGTACCGGGAGCCGTCTCCCAGAAGCCGCTCAAAATTCGGCAGGTCCTGAGGAGTAGAGATGATCAGAATATCCCGGATCCCTGCCAGCATCAAGGTAGACAGGGGATAATAGATCATCGGCTTGTCATATACCGGCAAAAGCTGCTTGGAGGTAACCATCGTCAGCGGATATAATCTTGTTCCGGAGCCGCCGGCCAAAATAATTCCTTTCATAGTGTTCTCTTCCTTTCTGTTTACTGATCCATCCACACGCGTCCGCCAAATGCTTCGCGTCTGGCATCGTTCATTTCTTATCGATTTCTTCGTCACCGTAAAGCAGGTCTGTTAATGTCTGCTCCAATGTATATTGGGGCTGCCAGCCTGTACAGGCCCGCAGCTTTGTATTATCCGCAACCAGCACGGGAATATCCGCCGGACGGAACCGGTCCGGATCGATCTGAAGCTCCAGATCGGAAATCCCTGCGATCCGCGCCAGCACAGGCGGGATATCTGAGAGCCGGACGCCTTTGCCGGAGCCCACATTGTAGATCTCCCCGGATTTTCCTTTCTTCAGGAGCAGCAGATAGGCGGAAACAATATCCCGCACATCCGTCATATCGCGGATCACATTTGTATTCCCAACGGTCAGCTTATGGGGCCGCTTTCCCTCCTGCATTTCCCGGATCTGAGCCGTCCAGTCGGCGATCACAAATCTCCGGGACTGCCCTCTTCCGATATGGGGCGCCGCCCGCACAAGCAGGATATCCTGTCCGTACCGCGTTACACAGTCCAGCGCCAGACGCTCCTGCAGAATCTTGGATTCTCCGTATGGGCTCTGCCCCGCAAGAGGCTCCGTCTCTTTGATGGGCTGCCGGCTTTCTTCCACATTGCCGTACTGATCCGCGCTGCCCACGATGAGGATCCGCGCCTTCGGACTGTGCCTTCTGAGGGCGGCAAGCAGGTTGGCCGTACCATCCACGTTCACCGCCATGGTCAGCTCCGGCTTTTGAAAGGACAGGGAAACACTGGACTGCGCCGCCAGATGGAGTACATAATCCGGTCTTGCCTCCGCCGCCATTCTGTCCGCTTCCGCAGGGTTCGTCAGATCCGTCCGCAGGATCCGGATTCTGGAATCTTCTTCTGTTATGGCGGCATACTCCTCCAGCCCTTTCAAAAACCCCGTCTGTTCCTTTTCGTCATAGACGCCGGCAAAAAGCCTGATATTCTTCCATAAGCCGGTATTCTTCAGCAGGCAGGCGCATACATGCGCGCCTGCAAAGCCCCCCGCTCCGGTTACCAGTACCCTCACAGGTTATCCTCCCCGGCTGTCAGCCGCAGATCATTCTCCACCATGCCCTTTACAAGCTGCTCAAAGGAAATGCGCCGTTCCCAGCCCAGCACCCTTCTGGCCTTTTCGGAATCTCCAAGCAGCATCTCCACATCGGCGGGACGGAAAAATTCGGGATTTACAGACACGAGCGTCTTTCCCGTGGCGCTGTCAATGCCCTTCTCCGAAATTCCCTCTCCCTGCCATATCAGATCGATGCCCACCGCCTGAAACGCGGTGTGGGCAAAATCCCGCACTGACCGGGTCTCCCCGGTGCTGATTACATAATCGTCCGGCTTTTCCTGCTGCAGCATCAGCCACATGGCATATACATAATCCTTCGCATGGCCCCAGTCCCGCTTGGCGGACAGATTGCCCAGCTCCAGACGATCCTGCCGCCCCCGGGCGATCCGGGCCACGCTCCGGGTGATTTTTCTCGTCACAAATTCCAATCCTCTCCGCTCCGATTCATGATTAAACAAAATACCGGAGCAGGCAAACATCCCAAAACTCTCTCTGTAATTTTTGGTGATCCAGTGCCCGTACAGCTTTGCTACTCCGTAAGGGCTTCTGGGATAAAAGGGGGTGTCCTCATTCTGGGGCACCGACTGTACCTTTCCGAACATCTCGCTGGTTGATGCCTGATAAAACCGACATTCCGGCTTTACGATCCGGATGGCCTCCAGCATATTCGTCACACCGATGGCGTCAATCTCCGCCGTCCCAACGGGGGTATCCCATGAGGTAGCCACAAAGGACTGCGCCGCCAGATTATATACCTCGTCCGCCATAGACACCTTCATGGCGGAAATCAGCGACACGATATCCGTCATATCCGCATACAAAAACCGGATCCGATTAACAAGATGGCCCACATTTCCGTAATCCACCCTGCTTTTTCTCCGCATAAGCCCGTATACCTGATAGCCCTTTTCCAGCAGAAGCTCCGCCAGATAAGATCCGTCCTGTCCGGTAATCCCGGTGATCAGTGCACGCTTCATAAATTCCCCTTTCCGCTACCGCTGGCTTCGACCGGCTTTTTCCAGCGCTTCCACGATCTTTTTCACATCCTGCGCCCTGTTTTTCGGGCAGACCAGCAAAGCATCCTCCGTATCGATGACCATCAGATCCTCCGCGCCCACAAGGGCAATGAGCTTATCCTGCCCTTTTACAATACAGCCGCTGCTCTCCAACGCCAGTACGTCTCCCAGAAACAGGTTGTCCCTGTCATCGGTTTTATGAAAAACAGGCAACGCATCTAAGCTGCCCACATCACTCCATCCGTAATCGCCCTGAAATACAAGCACATCCTCTGATTTTTCCATGATGCCGTAATCCACGGAAATATTCTGCAGCCCGGGGTATACCTGCCGGAGCGTTTCCTGCTCCCGGTCTGTTCCGATGGCCTCATATACCGGCTGCATGGCCTCGTACATTTCAGGCAGAAGCCGGGCAAAGGCAGAAAGGATGACAGAGATCTTCCACACAAACACCCCGGAATTCCACAGATAATTTCCCTGAGCCAGATATTCCTCCGCAACGGACTGCGCCGGCTTTTCCACAAATCGCAGCACACTGCGGGCGCCTCTGGCGCCGGACTTTTCACCGCAGGCAATATAGCCGTAACCGGTAGCAGGATGATCCGGCACAATGCCGATGGTAACGATCTTTTCCGTCTCTTCTGCAGTTCTCACTGCCTCTTCCATCACCCGCCGGTAGCCCTCCGGATCTGCTATATGATGATCCGCCGGCAGCACGCACATCACGCCGTCCCCATATTTTTTGTGCAGCACTAAGGCCGCGTACAGAATACAGGGCGCTGTGTTTCTGCCCATGGGCTCCATCAGCACCTGTTCCCTTGGCACCTGAGGCAGCAAAAGGGTCTTCAGAAGCTCCGACTGCTCCTCATTGGTGACAATATACGCATTTTCCCGGGAAACCAGGGGCTCCATCCGCAAAATCGTCTCATTGAGCAAAATATCCCTGCCGCTCAGATTCAAAAGCTGCTTGGGCCTTGCCTGTCTGGAAAGGGGCCAGAAACGGCTGCCGCCGCCCCCTGCCATAATTACCTGAAAAATATGATCCATGTCCGTCCTGTTACTCCATTCTCATCTATATTGCGATCCCGGCCCATTACACGCCGATCTCTTTCTTTCTCTGATCCAAAAACGCCTGATACTGCTCCATGATAAATCCGTACAGCTCCTCCGTAAACCGTTCCTCGCTGAAGGACTGGGCGTGTTTGCGGATCTCATCGCTGTCAAAGGTCATGGTCTCGAAACGCTTTACCGCTTCCATCACCGCTTCCTTTGTCTGTTCATAAAAAAATACGCCGGTTTTATCCTTCAGCACCGTTTCCAGCGCGCCGCCTTTTCCAAAGGCGATCACCGGCCTGCCGCATGCCTGCGCCTCAATGGGGGTAATGCCAAAATCTTCTTCGCCGGGGAACAAAAACGCCTTGCAGGACTGCATATAGGAAAGCACCTGCCCGTCGTCCAGCCTTCCCAGCATCTCCACATTGGGACCCGCCTTGGCTGAGATAGCCTGAAATTCCCCGCCGTCCCCGATGACTTTCAGGGGCAGCTTCAGCTGGGTAAACGCTTCCACCACCAGATCGATGCGCTTGTAGGGAACCAGTCTGGAA
The DNA here is from genome assembly GCA_947625135.1 of uncultured Lachnospiraceae bacterium. Classification (GTDB taxonomy): domain Bacteria; phylum Bacillota; class Clostridia; order Lachnospirales; family Lachnospiraceae; genus CANQUC01. Next base: position 28,155 of record CANQNE010000012.1, on the reverse strand, counting down.
ACCGCCAGATAAAAATCTTCCTGCCTGTCTCCCTTCTGAAACATGCCTGTACGCACCGGCGGATAGATCACATGGGATTCTCTGTGATAATGCTTGCGGATACGCCGGGCCACATTTTTGGAATTGGCGATAAACGTATCTACCCGATCGGCGCTGAGCCGGTCCCACAGCCGGATATTTTTCATCTTCGAGGCAATGAAGATCCGCATCAGCTTATTTTTCCTGCCCGCATATTCATGATAAAACTCCCATCCGTACCGCATGGGGGTATTGCAGTAACAGATATGCAGCGTATCCGGCCCCGTGATCACGCCCTTGGAACAACAGGTGTTGGAAGAGATCACCAGATCATAGCCGGTGAGGTCAAACTGTTCAAAAGCATAAGGCATCAGCGGCAGATAGGAGGTGTACTTCTTTTTTGCAAAAGGCATCTTCTGCAGAAAAGAGGTGCGGATATCCATCTGCCGGAAATCCTCCGGCATATTTTCAGGGTCGTATACAGTCGTATAGATCGGCGCGTCCGGAAACAGACTGTGCAAGATCCTGATAATGCTCTCCGAACCGCCGTATATCGTCAGCCAGTCATGTACAATCGCAACTTTCATCAATCAACCATGCCTTTCCAGCTCTCATTGGTATCATCAGACCGGTTATTTCCCGTTCTTCTCCGTCACTCCGCTCTTTTCCTGATCCTCATGGAGGAACGTATCAATAATAAAGCGGGGGCGCTCCTTTGTCTCCAGATACACCTTGCCGATGTATTCCCCGATCACGCCGATGCTGATCAGCTGCAGCGCGCCGATCGCCCAGATGGAAACGATCATGCTTGTCCAGCCTGCCACCGTATGTCCCATGGCGTGCTGAACAAAGAAATAGATCAGCAGGGCTATGCTGACAAACAGCATGGCAAAGCCGATGGTGATGATCATCCGGATCGGCCTGATGCTCAGGGAAGTAATCCCCTCAAAGGCAAACGCCATCATCTTTTTCAGAGGATATTTGCTTTCTCCCGCAAAGCGCTCCGCCCGTTCATAGTACACCACATCCGACTTGTAGCCTACCATCGGGACAATGCCCCGGAGGAAAAGATTCACTTCTTTAAATTCAAAAAGCCCGTTGAGGGCGCGGTTGCTGAGCAGCCGGTAGTCCGCATGGTTGAACACCACGTCGGCGCCCATAAAATTCATCAATTTGTAGAAGGACTCCGCCGTAAACTTTTTGAAAAAGGTATCTTTTTTTCTGGAACTGCGCACACCATACACGACCTCGGCGCCCTCCTGAAATTTATCCAGAAACCCGTCCACGGCGTCGATATCATCCTGCAGATCCGCATCCATGGAGATTACCGCGTCCGCCAGATCCTTTACACTGTACAATCCCGCCAAAAGCGCATTCTGGTGTCCTCTGTTCCGGGACAGCTTGACGCCGGAATACAGCGGATCCTCCTGATGCAGGCGGGAAATAATCTCCCATGTACGATCCTTGGAACCATCGTCCACAAACACAATATGACTGTCCGGCGTGATCCGTCCGGCCTGTTCCAGACTCTGCATCTTTTCCTTCAGCCGGCGGGAAGTCTCCTGCAGCACTTCCTCTTCATTGTAACAGGGGATCACAATATACAACTTTGTCATATCCGACCTTCCTTTCTGCCGTAACGAATCCTTTCTTCGCAATCGTCTCAAAAACAAAGAATCCCCGGCACATATCAAGTGACCGGGGAGCTTTGGTATATCCAAATATGAACAGGTTCAGATCACTGTTATGTTATTCACCCAGTCCTGTCTCAACTGTTTCAACCAACGCTTTTAAAGCCTCTTCCTCATCTTCGCCCTCGCACACAAATTCAATCTCATCTCCGCATTTTACGCAGGCGCCCAGCACGCTCAGCACGCTTTTGGCGTTGGCAGTGGTCTCCCGGAACGTAAAAGTCGTCAGAGAACGAAACTGCATTGCCGCTTTACACAATATCCCGGCAGGACGCAGATGTAGTCCTGTGGGATTTTTCACTTTTACTTTTTGTCTTACCATTCTACTTTCCTCCCCAAGAAATCCTTCTATACAAAGTATACCATTTTTGCCGAAATTTAACAACCCTTTTTCCCCGCCTGTATACCGGAGCGCCCTGTCTTCTACTGAACCATTTCTCCTGCAGCGGTGGACTCCAGCGTCACTTCCACCCACGGCGATCCGATCACCTTCACATTGCCCGGCGCCACAACATCCACGTCCACTCTGCTCGTACCGGGGCCGATTCCTGTCAGGTCAACGGAAACCCGAAGATCCGCCGCGGAAATCCGATCCAGCTCCTCCCGTTTTCCGGAAAGAACAATGTCGATGCTTTCCAGATTTCCAAAGTGCGCCATCATATTCACCGGGGTATTTACAAAATTGATGCTGGACACGGGAACGGTAAACTGCTGTTCCGCCAGCTGCTCAATCCGCGCCGTCACAGTCACCTTTGGATCCGCGCCGCTGGGGAACTGTACCTTATCCGGCAGGTAGGGCGTAATATCAATCTCCCGCACTACATCCTCTGAAGCGCCGGTAATATCCAGCTGATCCGCCGGAATTTCTATGGTACTCACCTGTGCCAGCGCCGTGCCGTCTCCCGCTATGGTCACCGTGGTGGGATCGCTGGTAATATCCGCCAGCTGATATCCCTCCGCACATTCCCCTACGGAAGAAAATTTCAGATCCACCGTTTTTGTCTCCAAAAAGTTCACGTTCGTCATGACTTCCTGCTGGCTAAAGGTCACACGGCTGTCCGACAATTCCTCGCCATTGCTCTTTTCCAGAAGGACAAGGGCTTTGGTGCGCATGGTGGTGCTGCGATCATCCACAGATACCTTTACAACCAGCCGGCTGATCTGGTCCACCACGCTGGCAGGACCCGTCACCGTAACCAGATTGGGTGTAACTGCCGTATACCCTACCGTGTAGCCTTCCGCCGGCGTTCCTTCTGTCTCCAGCGTCACATTAAACTCTTTTGTTTTCGCCTCTTCCAGGCTCACAAGAAGGTTGGTATGGCTCAGGATCATGCTGTCGATCTTACGCTGCTTTTCCTTGACAGATACTTCCAGAGGGATCGTACCCATCTGGGTAATATTATTGAAATCCGCCACCACAGTCAGATCGGATGCCTCAATCTCCTCCAGCACCAGTCTCGGAGCCCGCACTGTGACGGTAACCGTATCGGATTCATCCAAAATCTCATAGATCATGCCCGCGTCCGTAACGGTAGCCGCGTTTTTCAGCGTTACCGGCACTGTAAACGCATCGCTGCTCAGAGGATTATTCACATTGACTACGATCAGCCAAAGGAGGACGGCAAAGATGACCGCCACAAGCTTAATGCCCAGATTTTCAGTCAGCATCTTTTTCATGCTTCGTCCATCCCTTCCATTTTTTCCGTTTTTTCTTCGTCTCCTCTGTCTTGTTCTGCAGCTTCTGCAGGCTCTCCCGCAAAAATCCCGCGGAAATATTATGGGACAGCTTGCCGTTTTGGGCAATGGACACCATTCCCGTCTCCTCGGACACGATAATGGTGAGGCAGTCCGTGGCCTCGCTGACGCCTACGCCGGCGCGATGGCGGGTCCCCAGAGACTTGTTCAGGCTGTTGTTGGCCGACAGGGGCAGATAACAGGTGGCAGCCGTCACCCGGTTGCCCCGCATTACCACCGCCCCATCGTGAAGCGGTGTATTGTGTTCAAATATATTCATGAGCAGAGGAGCGGAGACAACGGCGTCAATGCTGATCCCTGTCTGCTCATACTCCTTCAGGGACACGTTCTGTTCCACCACGATCAGCGCCCCCGTCTTATCCCGTCCCATCTCATAACATGCGCGCACCACCTCGTTGATGGTGCGGTCGCTGAACCGTTCATTTGCGTTTCTCCCGGATTCAAAGGGGATCAGCGTGGAAAAAAAGCCCTTCTGGCCCAGCCGGTCAAGCGCCCGGCGAAGCTCAGGCTGAAACAGCACCACAAGCGTGATCAGACCTACGTTAATAACACGGTTCACGATCCACAGAATGGTGCTCATCTCCAGCACATACGCCACTACGATAAAGATCAATACGGTGACGATGCCCTTCAACAGCGTCCACGCCCTCGTCTCTTTAAACCACAGAATCACATGGTACACAAGAAAAGAAAGGATGACGATTTCCAGAATATCGCTGATTGTCACAGAAGGCAGCGTAATTCTCGGCAAATATTCCTGTATAAACATTCGTAGCCTGCCCAGCATGCAATCACTCCTTTCCTGTCTTTACCGGGATCTTCCCATGTATTTTTCACAGTTCAAAAATACCTTTTCCGGCTCAAAGCCATCCTGCTCATTCATCCGCTTTTTCGGATGCCGTTTCGCCGGTTTCCGCCGGTGCTTTATCCTGCGTTTCTTCCGCCGCCTTTTCTTCTGCCAAAGCCTTGCCCTTCTTGCCTCCCTCAGCTTTTTCTCTGAAAGACGCCTGATCCGTATCCTTTTTTCTGTTTACGATGATCTTCTTGACAGATTTTTCCTTGGTGGCAATGGTCACCTTGGGAACCGCCTTTACATAATAATAATATTCATCGTCTTCAAACTGCACCCGTTCCGTCCTGGTATAATCTACATGGAAGGCGAAAAACCTCACCAGAAACGCGATCAGCGCCGAGATCAGTATTCCCATGACAAGGGTGGGAATGTCCACCGGCACCTCCATGATATAATCGCCGCTGAGCATGATCACAACAGAGGCGACGCTTCCCGCCGCAATGGCGATCATCCACGCATAGTCCACTGTAAGTCTCCGAATAACGTACACCAGCACCGCCGTTGCCACCAGCACGACGATCATCAGAAACATCTCCTTGTTGTTCAGGGAATGTTCAATGATGTACTGGTATTTCTGAAACATATTGTCAATATCCGACCCGCTCATGGAGGAGGCGTATTTCTTCGCATATTCGATGAGATAAGCCACCGCAGTCCCGCAGGCAATGGGCACCGCCACAACAGGAGATGCCAGCAGCCCCATGGTGATGGGCACCGCAAAGGGAATATTCAGCACACAGGCGATGGGCGTCAGGAGCAGCACATAGCCGTGAGTGGGAGAAAAGCGGAAGTAGAGCAGGATCAGGATCAGAAATACCGCCAGCATCACCAGCGCGAACTCAAGGGAAGCCGCGGATAAATGCGCCACGATCAGCGCCGCGGCCACAAGCATCGTCACATTGATGGGCAGGAACGCACACACCAGCGCAAGAACCAGAATGATCGCCGGATTCTGCAGCCGGGTCATAAACCCGATCTCCTGCGTGATCATAAAAAATGTCAATGCGGCCACCGCAAACCGGATCAACGGCCTGAAGTAAATCTCATAGTTCCCATAAAAGCTTTTCAGCCGTTCTTTAAACTCCAGTAAAATCGTCATACTTTAACACTCCTCCTACAGGCGCCGTAAACCCGGCCTTTGTTTTTTCTTCTTTGTCATAAAAGCGTTCCAGTTCCTTCAGGCCTTCCACATACTCCTTCACGCTTGCTTTTGCCTGATTGTATTTATGACTGTATACAAAATAAGCGATGACCAAGAACAGCGCAAGCATAAGTACATAAATGAGCAGCGTCTTCACCCCGAGGGCGATCAGGTTGATCCTGTGGATATTTTCCATCAGATATTCAAATTTGTACAGCATCCACATAATAAAGAGCAGGAAAAACGCAATGGTGGTAGTCACTGCCACTGTGATCATATTCATGATCACATAATCGTTTTTGAAATATTTTGTCACCGTCAGCGCTTTTTTCCCCGCACGTTCCTCGTAGGACGTCAGCTTTGTCATCAGCTTGATGCGTTCCATATTGAGCATCTTCCGTCACCGCCTTTTCGTCTCTTTCCATACTTCTTCGAAAGCATAAACAACCATTTTCATTATACCAATAATCGGAAACCGGCGCAACCCCCATTTGTTTATTCTTCCCCGGAAGCCGCGCCCATGGAGATCGTCAGTCCCCAGACCTTTTCCGCCCCTGCTTTTTTCAGGACAGAAGCCACCGCGTCTAAGGTGCCGCCGGTAGTAAAAATATCGTCCACCACCAGCACCCGCTTATAAGGGCATCCCTTTTTCCCCGGTGCGAAAGCCCCCGCAAGATTCCGGCTCCTCTCCCCTGCCCCAAGCGCCTTCTGGGGCAGCGTCTTTTTTGTTCTGTACACCAGATCCTGCCGCAGGGGCAGGCCGAGGCCTTCGGCGATCACCTTTCCAAAGCAGGCCGCCTGATTGTACCCTCTCTCCCGCCGCCGGGAAGGGTGCAGCGGAACCGGCACCACCGCTTCGGCACGGATCTGCTCTATCCAGAATCCATACATGCGAAGGGCTTCCCGTCCGTAAAAGTCAGCATATTCCCGTTTATTCTGATATTTAAAACGGTACAGGGACTGTTTCATGGGCATTGAATACTGCCAGACTGACCGATTTCGGTCAAAGGAATGTTCCCACCTGCCGCAGGAGGCACAGTAAGCCTCCTCATGGGCAAGGGGCCTCCCGCACTGAAAACAGCAGGGCCCCTTTATGTAGGAGAGTTTTTTTTGACAGGAGGAACAGGCCAATCGCCCCTCCTCTTTGATTACAGTTCCGCATATCGGGCACCGGCGCGGAAACAGAACAGACAGCAGCAGCTCTCTCTTTTTTTCTTTCGTGGATCCTCCCGGCCTCAAAGCGCCTCCCACAGCCGTTCCTTCAGGCCGCTGTAACGCTTTTGTTCATTTTCGTTTTCGATCATCTTCTGTACGGTACCTCTGTCCCCTATAATCGTTACGCAGGTTTTTGCCCGTGTCACCGCCGTGTAGAGCAGATTCCGGTTAAACAGCATCCGTGGCCCGGACAGAAGGGGCATCACCACCGCCGGATATTCGCTTCCCTGTGATTTGTGAATGGTAACGGCATAGGCAAGTTCCAGTTCGTCCAGCGCTGCAAAGGGATACACTACCTCCCGGCACTCGTCAAACAGCACCGTCATCGTCTCATTGAACTGATCGATCTCTTTGATCACGCCTACGTCCCCGTTGAACACACCCACGCCCTGATCCGCCAGGATTCCAAGAGAATTGCGTATCTGCCATTCTGTCTGGTAGTTGTTCTTGATCTGCATCACTTTATCGCCTTCCCGGAAAAGTCCGTCGCGATATTCCTTTTCTTCCTTGCCGGGTTCGGGCGGATTCAGATGCCGCTGCAGTACCCGGTTCAGGTTTTCGATCCCCAGCGTTCCCTTTCGCATGGGAGAGAGCACCTGTATGTCAAAGGGCTTTGCATGCACATAAGGCGGCAGCTTCTTCTCCACCAGATAAATGATAGACTGCAGGATCACCTCCGCATCTGTCCGCTGCAGGAAAAAGAAATCCTTACTGTTGTTGTCCAGCATGATCTGCCGGCCTTCGTGAATCCGGTGAGCGTTTGTCACAATATCACTTTGGGCGGCCTGCCGGAAAATGTGGGTGAGCCGCACCACCGGAAAACATTCGGACTCGATCATATCCTTCAGCACCGATCCGGGCCCCACGCTTGGCAGCTGATTCACATCGCCCACCAAAATCATTCTGGTTCCCCGTACAACCGCCTTCAAAAGGGCTTCCATGAGAAAGATATCCACCATAGACATTTCATCGATGATAATCACATCCGTCTCCAGAGGATTCTCATCGTCATGTCCAAACACCATGCCGCCGTCCTTTTCGTAATGCTCTCCCGACAGCTCCAGCAGCCGGTGAATGGTCTGGGCCTCGTATCCGGTGGCCTCTGTCATCCGCTTTGCCGCCCTTCCTGTAGGCGCCGCAAGGACAAACTGCATTTTTTCCTGAATAAAATACCGTATCATCATGTTAATGGTCGTCGTCTTTCCGGTACCCGGGCCGCCAGTAAGCACAAGCACGCCGTGGGCCGCCGCTTCCTGCACCGCCTGCCGCTGCAGCTGGTGCAGTTCAATATGCTGTCCCGTCTCCTTTTCAAGGAACCGCTCCGCCTTTCCCTCCTGGGGGAAGTCGCAGTTTAACTCCAGCAGACGGTGCGCCGCGGACAGCTCCGTGTGATAGGTTCCCCCATGGTATACGGCGGTAACGCCGCCCTGCTCCCTGCACACGATCCGCCGCTGGATAAGCAGCTCCGTCATGGGTTCCTCAAACCGGCTGCTGTCCACGCCCAGCAGCTCCTGACCCCGGTCAAACAGCACCTCTTTTGGCAAATAAGTATGCCCTTCCAGCGAGGCCTGCTGCAGCAGATAGGTGAGCCCGCAGCTGATGCGGAAGGAAGAATCCTGCAAAATCCCCACTCTTTCCGCAATTTCATCCGCCATTTTAAAGCCCACGCCTGTAATATCCTCCGCTATCCTGTAAGGATTTTCCCGGATAATTTCATAGAGCAGGTCGCCGTACTTCTGATAGATTTTTACCGCCAGATTCACGGCAATCCCGTACTGCTGCAAAAACAGCAGCGCCCTGCGCATTTCCCGCTGCTCTGTCAGCTGGTCGGCGATCTCCTTTGCCTTGCGCATACTGATGCCGTGTACCTCCGCAAGTCGTTCCGGCTCCTCTTCCAGAATCCTGTATGTATCGTCTCCGAACATTGTCACAATGCGGGCAGCCAGCGCCAGTCCGATCCCCTTGATAGCCCCGGACGCCAGATACCGCTCCATGGACATGGCATCTTTGGGCGCCTGCAGCTGCAGGCCGGACAGCTTCAGCTGGGGGCCGTACACCGGATGCACCACATACTCTCCCTCGATCTTTACGTATTCTCCCTGATGGACGTAAGCGGCGGCGCCGAAACAGGTTACCGTGTCTTCCCCGGACACCACCTCCATCACCGTATAGCCGTTCTCTTCATTGCGGAACAAAATCCGCTGAATATATCCCTCGATGTTCTCCATCTTTCATTCCTCCATGGGCATCCGCCCGGCAGAACCCTGGCCTCCCGAGCCCTATGGCATAAGAAATCAAAAAAGGAGTCCCAGACACAGCACGGCCGCGCCGCCTTCCATGTCTCAAAGACACCTTTCTCTCGTACCTTATGCTTCCGCCCTTTGTCCCATAGACTGTTCCATATACAGGCCGGTACCGATCGCCACCGCCGTCAAAGGCTCTTCCGCCGTCAGGGTATTGATGCCCGTCCGCTCCTCGATCAGTTCCTCCAGCCCTCGCAGCAACGCGCCGCCGCCGGTAAGCACGATTCCTCTGTCCGCAATATCCGCCGTCAGCTCCGGCGGTGTCATTTCCAGCACATTGTGTACTGCCTCTACGATCTGTCCGGTGGCCTCCTTCAGCGCTTCCTCCGTCTCTTCACAGGTCACCGTCACGGTCTTCGGAAGTCCTGTCACCAGATTCCGCCCCTTGACATCCATAGTCAGGTTTTCGCTGCCGCATCTTGCCGCGCCGATCTTGATCTTAATATCCTCAGCCGTCCGCTCCCCGATGAGCAGGCTGTGTTTTTTTCTCATATACCGCACAATGGCTTCGTCAAAATCATCACCGGCCACCTTCAGGGAAGTGCTGCATACAGTGCCGCCCACGGAGATCACCGCGATATCCGATGTGCCGCCGCCGATATCCACGATCATATTGCCGTAAGGCTGGAAAATGTTAATGCCGGCTCCAATGGCCGCGGCAATGGGTTCTTCGATGATATACACCTCTCTGGCCCCCGCCTGATAGGTGGCGTCCTCCACCGCCTTGCGCTCCACCTCCGTCACCTGGCTGGGCACGCATACGCTGATCTTGGGCTTGCGGAAATTTCTCCTTCCCATTGCTTTCTTAATAAAATATTTCAACATTTTTTCCGTCACGGAGTAATCGGAGATCACGCCCTGACGCAAAGGGCGAACCGCAACAATATTGCCGGGCGTGCGTCCCAGCATCTGCCGGGCTTCTTCGCCGATGGCCTTGATCTTATTTGTATCTCTGTCAAATGCAACCACGCTGGGCTCTTTCAGGACAACGCCTTTTCCTTTTACATAGACCAGCACACTGGCAGTACCTAAATCAATTCCGATATCTGTTGAACTCACACCGATTCCCCTTTCTGATTATTTGGGCATAGATAGTCTTACCAATCTTTGAATTCTTAACCATTCTTTTCCGCAAAAGAATAAATTATTCTTTCAGCGCCACAGCTTCCACTTCCAGAAGCACATCCTTTGGCAGTCTCGCCACTTCTACACAGGAGCGGGCAGGATAGTCGTTTTCAAAATAAGCCGCATAAATTTCATTGATCGCGGCAAACTCATCCATATTTTTAATGAACACGGTTGTCTTGATCACCTGATCCATGCCCGAACCGGCGTCTGTAAGCAACGCCTTCAGATTTGTGAGCGCCTGCCGCGCCTGCGCCTGTATGCCTTCGGGAATCTCTCCCGTTTCCGGCACTACAGGGATAATCCCTGATGTATAGATCATTCCGTTTACTTCAATCGCCTGTGAATAGGGGCCGATGGCCTCCGGTGCATGTTTTGTACTGATCACTTTTTTCATACTGCTTTTTCCTTTCAAAAATTATTTCTTATTTCTATTTCATCTGTCCATTATGATATTCTTCTGATCCCTGTTTCTGTGATCCTGATCTTTTTCTGCTTCAAGAGCCGGCCCACTGCCCGCTTGAAGGCGGCTTTGCTCAGTCCCAGCTCCCTGTCGATGACTTCCGGAGAAGCCTTGTCGTTAAAGGGAAGCACGCCGTCGTATTCATCCATGACTTTCATGACCAGCTCCGCATCCCCGTCGATCTGGAGATAAGCCTTTTCCCGCACACTGATGTTCAGCTTGCCGTCCTCCCGGACGGAGGTCACCCTGCCGGAGATCCGCTGGCCCGGCTGCAGCCGGCCCCGCACTTCCTTTCGGGGGATCAGGCCTGAATAACGGTCGTCCACCGCCACAAACAGGCCGAACCGTTCGCTGCTGTCATAGATGAGCCCCTCCACATGATCCTCCTTCTCATAAGGCGCGCTGTTCTCCAGATAAGGATAGATCTTCATCGTGGCGCACAGCCGGCTGCTCTTATCCAGATACAGCGCCACAAGGCACTCTTCTCCCTGATGCACCCGATAGGTCTGCTCATGGAAGGGAAGCAGCAGATCCTTCTCCAGACCCCAGTCCAGAAACGCGCCGATCTTCGTCTCCTGCACTACCGAAAGCCTTGCCACCTGTCCCAGCGTGATAAGGGGCATCTGCATAGTAGCGATCAGCCGGTCCTCCGAATCCCGGTAAATAAATACCTGCAGCTGGTCGCCGGGCTTCGTTCCCTCCGGCACCTGCTTTTTCGGCAGCAGGATCCGGCTCTCTTGCTCTCCCGGCTCCGCCAGATAGACGCCGAATTCTTTCCGGGAAACTACTGTCAATGTCTGTTTACTTCCGATCTGTATCATAAATTCCTCTCAATCTTTCCGTTCCCGGTGCGGGGTCTGCCGGTAACTCAGCTCCACCACCGCATAGGGAAGCCCCTGTTCATTCTGCAGCTCCACCTGCCTGCGTCCTTCTATGATGCCCGTGACCGGATACAGGGTATCGCCAAGTACAGCCGGCGTTTTGTACTGAACCCTGATCCGGGAGATCTCCCTTTCCTTTTCCTTTCCCTCTTCCAGACATTCCATGGCGATCTGCACGTACTGGCCATTGTTCACATGATGATTGGTGTCCAGATGATGCCGCTGCACCAATACCGGTTCATGCCTGAAGATCTCCGCCTGAGGCGAAATCCGCATCTTTCTGGGCGCTTCCCCCATGTCAGGTTTTTCACCCAGCGAATATCTGGAAGTAAGCTCGTCAAAAACCCGCATGGGCCTGCCGGTCTCCTCGTTCACCAGCACCCAAAGGCTGTTGGCCCGGGCAATACAGGCGCCGTCTTCACTGCAGATCTGAAAATACCTGTAGCCGTAAAAGCCTTTGAATTCGTAAGGCCACGTCTGCACATCTACATGCTCCGTAAATTCCGGCATACGCAGGATTTCGATCTCCCAGCCGGAAATGACCCATGCGCATTGATGGGCATGTAAAAATGCAATGCCCACCCCCAGGTCCTCCGACTGGAAGGTGCAGCAGTCCTGCAGATAATTGATCAGACCGCCCACTGTCAGACGGGCATCCTCGTCAATCTCGCTGTAACGCACTTGTGTATGCCATTGATACATTTTCCTCACTCCCTTTAGTGAAAAAAAAGCTACCAATAACAGTTGGTAGCTTAGAAAGCTGGCCCACAAGGATTCGAACCTTGAAATGACGGAGTCAGAGTCCGTTGCCTTACCATTTGGCGATGGGCCATTAGTGGAACAGGTTGTATTATATAATATATGTTTTTAAATTTCAAGTCTTTTCCAAAAAATTTTTTGAATAGTTTCCCATTGTGCTTCACGCCGGGACAGGCATCCAAAAAGGCCCTTATGGTTCCGGCTAAAGCCGGCCATAAGAACCTTTCGGGATAAATGTATGAAAATAAAAGGGATAGCAATGTTTTTGCCTTCGGGAACGTCATGCTTTCACTGCCCGAAGAAATCCCACTTTAGAAGTGGTCGTCGTCCTCGCCTTTCAGCTGGAGGGCTTCCACGCCTTCCTCGCCGGTACGAACCTTGATCACATTCTCAATATCAGATACAAAGATCTTGCCGTCGCCGATCTGTCCTGAATAAAGGGCTGTCTTTGCCGCGTCGATCACTGCCCGTACAGGCACCTTGCTGACCACAACGTCAACCTGGATCTTCGGCAGAAGCACCATGTCGATGGCGACGCCACGATAAAGCCTTGCGTTGCCCTTCTGCTGTCCGCAGCCAAGTACCTGCGTTACCGTAAGACCGGTGACGCCGATATTGCTGAGGGCTTCCTTCAGTCCCTCGAACCTTGTCTGCTTGCATATAATCGTAATCTTTGTCATCTTACCGGGTTCAGGCTTCGCGCCAATATCCGCGCTGCCTACCACCTGTACGGGAACCGCCGCGTCAACAGGCACAGCCGCCGGGCTTGCAGGATCCGCTTTGTACAGGCCATTCACTGTAGGAACAACCGGCATAAAGTCTGCATACGCGCTGGGCAGATTGTGTTCTGTACCGTCCAGACCCTGCATTTCCTCTTCCTTGGAAACACGAAGGCCGATTGTATGCTTGATCACCTGAAATACGATCGTCATTGTCACAACAACCCATGCGATCACACAGATCACGCCAAGAGCCTGAATACCAATGCCTTCCAGTCCGCCGCCAAGCAGCAGTCCCTTCCAGCCGGTGCCCGCACCGTCGGATAACAGGCCCACCATCAGGGTACCTACCGCGCCGCACATGCCATGCACGCCTACCGCGCCTACAGGATCATCTACTTTCAGTACCTTGTCAACAAACTCAATGCCGAATACCACTACAAAACCGGCAACAATACCAATGATGGCTGCAGAGGCCGGAGACACGGTATCACAGCCGGCTGTGATGGCTACCAGACCGGCAAGAGAACCGTTCAGCGTCATAGATACATCCGGTTTTTTATAACGGATCCATGTGATGATCATGACCGCACAGGTGGAAACTGCCGTGGCCAGATTGGTCGTCACAAAAATCTTGCCTGCAGAAGTAGCTGCCGCGCCGCCGTCAAAGATCAGCTCTCCCGCATCATTCAGCACTTCACCCATAGACACGGTGGAACAGCCGTTGAATCCAAACCAGCAGAACCAGAGGATGAACACACCCAGCGCGCCCAGCGTCAGGCTGTGTCCGGGAATGGCCCTGGACTTGCCGCTCTTGGAATACTTCCCGATACGGGGGCCCAGGATCAGCGCGCCGATAAAAGCCGCCACGCCGCCTACCATGTGTACTGCGGTGGAGCCGGCAAAATCATGGAATCCCATGTCGGAAAGCCAGCCGCCGCCCCAGATCCAGTGACCGGAAACGGGATAGATCACCAGACTGATGATCAAACTGTAAAGACAGTATGCGGAAAATTTGGTACGCTCCGCCATGGCGCCGGAAACGATGGTTGCCGCTGTTGCGCAGAATACTGTCTGAAAAATCAAAAATGCGAAAAAGGGAACACCGTCCGGCAGCATCCCGCTGCCGTAATTTGCCTCGGAAGCAATGCCGCCGATAGAACCGATGATGGGATTGTCGCCGCCGAACATCAGGCCGAAACCTACCAGCCAGAAGATCGGCGTACCGATACAAAAGTCCATCAGATTTTTCATGATGATGTTACCTGCGTTTTTTGCTCTGGTAAAGCCTGTCTCTACCATCGCAAAGCCTGCCTGCATAAAAAATACCATTGCCGCGCCCAAAAGCACCCATATCGTATTTACTGCAGAAACTTGCATGATCATAACCTCCATTCATTTTATAACGCCGGTCACTGAAAACGAACGCATGCCAATCTTTTCAGTGGCTTTTGCTTTTGGAAAAGCTGCAGCTTTTCCGAAAACAAAAAAGACGCCACGGGCAAATGCCCATGACGTCTTCGTCGCTTGCTATAACCCCATTATAGACTTATTTTTTCTAATGTCAATAGACCAAATGACGATTTGGCACATTTGACACCCATGCCCGAAACAGGGCGGAAAATTTTGTAGAAAATACCAATATGTCCACCCTTTATCAAAGAAGATGTACAGGCAGCGCGCTCTGAATATGGGAAACCTGCTCATAACTCTTCTTTTGGGTCACTTTTGCCGCCGCTTTTGCCCTTGACGAAGTATTCTTCGGCGACGCCTTTGCTGCCGTTCCGGCAGAGGTTTTCCTTTTGGCAGTCTTTGCTGCCGTTCCGGCGGGCGCTTTCTTTTTTGCTGTCTTCGCCGCCGCGGCGCCGACTGTTTTATTTTTAGAGCCGGGCTTGCGTCCCCGCTTTGCAGGCGCTTTCTTCTCAGCCGCCTCCGCCGGTTTTTCCGTGCTCTGTTCAGCCGCCTCACCGCTCTCCTTTACCGGCGCGGTTGCCGCAGTTTCCTCCGCGGCCTTCTGCAAAACATCCTTTTCCTGCAGCGTCACTTTGTCCTTATTTTCATCCTTCAATGTACGGGTTGCTCTTTGAATACTTCCTTTTCCTACTGCCATAATTTTTCTACCTCCTCGGCCATTTTCATATATTCTTTTGCGCTTCTGCTGCTCTTTTTATAAGCGATCACAGGCTTGCTGTCATCCTGCGCCCACTCTATGGTGCTGTCCACCCGGATATAGGTGTCAAACACCGGCACCTCCTGCATCTGCCGCAGCGTTTCCAGCGTCTGTTTAAAATAGTTCTTTCTGGTATCTACCTTCGTGATCACTACACCCAGAAGGGAAAGCTCCGGCGCCATCTCCCTTACCTCATCCAGAAATTCAAACATATTGGCAAGGCCGAACAGCCCCCATGGGCTGGCCTCCACCGGAATGATCAATCTGTCGCTGGCACAGAGAATATTGATGGCCCAGCCGCCCAGTGTGGGAGGAGCATCAATCAGGATGTAATCGTACTCTCCGGATTCCCGGATGGATCTCAACGCTTTCTTCAGAATGAATTCCCGCTGCCATTTGGTGAA
The DNA here is from genome assembly GCA_947625135.1 of uncultured Lachnospiraceae bacterium. GTDB lineage: Bacteria > Bacillota > Clostridia > Lachnospirales > Lachnospiraceae > CANQUC01. Next base: position 12,658 of record CANQNE010000012.1, on the reverse strand, counting down.
CAGCTCATATTCGATGCCGCTCATCAGGGTAGAGGACGGGATCAGATCCAGATTCTCATAAGGGGTATGTACAATATAGTCTTTCAGATCCTCCTGCTTCTTCATCGCCATATACAGATTCTTCTCATCCTGGGCCATGGCAAGGACCGCGTCCTCCGGGAACAGAGACAATGACAGGTTTAACTGCATATCGCCGTCCACCAAAAGCACCTTATGTCCAAGCTGCGCCAAACCATACCCGATATTGGAACAGGTCGTGGTTTTGCCGCTGCCGCCCTTGTTATTTGCAAAGCATATCACCTTTGTCTTTGTCATCTGATCTTCATTCCTTTCAAGCCGGACAGGCTGCAGGCTGTTTTTTTCATTATAAAAGAAGAGATTGCCAAAAGCAACCTCTTCCTTTGTATTTTTATCGATTCCGGCTTATAAATGTACTGCAGACTTCAAGATCAGCAGCGCGTCCAGCGCATCCACAAAGCCGTCGTCATTCACATCTCCGGCCTGTACCTGCTCACTGTCCAGATGAACAATGCCTACCGCATATTTCAACACAAGGAGACTGTCTGTGGAGGTTGCGATCCCGTCGCCGTCCACGTCTCCCTTTTCCTGTTTCCTCTGGAAAGAGCTTTCTTCATAGGTAGCGCTGCTCACACTGTTCCAGTAATACTTGCTCACTCTCGTATCTACATGCACCCATGAGCTGTATAAGCCGATGCCTTTTACGCCTATGCTCTCCGCATAAGCCGCCACTTCGCTGGGCGTATGGCCCTTTACTTTGATATCCGCCGCCATGCCATACAGATGATAGGACCTGCTTGCCCCGCCTACCTTTGCATTGTGTTCGGAGGTACGATAACCGGAAGTAATGGTCAGAGGCGCGCCAAAATGATCGCGGATCTGCTGCAGGATGTCCACCAGCTTATCGTCGATCAGCACCTCATCGGAGCCGTCCCTGCAGGCAAATTCCTTTACCTGAAAATTGTCTGACAGATAGGTATCTCCGTCCTTTTTCACGGAATACGTCTGCACGGTGCCGCTTTCGCTGAGAAAGGTTCTTCCCGTCACCCGGACATAACAGCCGTTTTCTTCCACAACGGCATATCCCTGCTGGTCAACAGGAAATTCATCAGTCCCCTCTGCTTCCTCCTGCCATGTAAAATCCGCAGATTCATATTCCGGAAGCACGTCCGCAAATACTACCGTCTGCGTCATGCAGAGAACCGCTGTCAGGGCTGCTGCCGTCACCTTCCATCTTCTCTTCATATTCCCCTTCCCCCTCAATCATCGTCTTTTGTATTTCTCTATTCACTATTCCTCTAATAGATAAACTCTGCCAGCCGCACGTTGAGCTTCAGAATCAGCAGCGCATCCTGACTGTCAATCCCGCCGTCCGTATTTACGTCGGCCCGCCGCAGCTGCTCCGCGCTGAGCGTGATCTTCTTTACTCCATGCTGAAGCGCCAGCAGGCTGTCGTTTGCGTCAACCTTATTGTCCCCGTTTATATCCCCGATATTTTCAAAATAAGGGATCTTTTCCACCACTACGGGCTTTTGCGGTTTCTTCAGATACGGTATAGGGTCAAAGGCCTCTGCAAGCCAGAAATACTCTCCCGATCCCCCGCCCCTGCGCATCTCAAAATGCAGGTGCGCGCCGTAAGAACGGCCGGTGCTGCCGGCGATTCCCAGAAGCTGTCCTGCGGAAACTCTCTTTCCCACTGTAATGCCGGAAGCCACTTCTGTCAGGTGCGCGTAAGCGGTCCAAGTGCCGTCGTCATGCTTCAACATCACCGCATTTCCGTAAGCGCTGTTGCAGAATCCGTCTTTATAGAAGCTCTTGCTTGGGGAACAGATCCCCAGCGTATTGCAGGGCGTGCCTTTTTCGGCGCCATCAAAATTATGACAACCAGTATAAACGACTTCTACTGTTCCCGCAGCCGCCGCATAAACCTCGTCTCCGGCGTTCGCCGCGATATCCAGTCCCTTGTGACCGTTCCCGAACTCATCATAAAGTCCGGTATTCTTGGTAGGCCAGCTGAATTGAACAGCCGCCTGTACCGTACTTGCCGGAAAGAGCATTGCAGCCAGCATACACAATCCGGAAAAATATGTAATCCATTTCTTCATCTTCATCATTTCCCACCGTAAAATATTTTTTGTTTACATAAGTTTTTATTATCATACTATATATTACCTAATTTTGTCAAATACTTTAAATAATTTTTTTAAATATTACAATTTTTAAATTTGCTCTTTACGAAACTTAATTTTTCAGATACAATATCTCTACAATATATAGAAAGGACTGAAAGGAATGACACAAAATCCAGTAGTTACTATCACCATGGCCAACGGCGGCGTAATCAAGGCGGAATTATATCCCGATATCGCTCCCAACACTGTAAACAACTTTATTTCTCTGATTCGAAAGGGATTTTACGACGGATTGATCTTTCACCGGGTTATCAACGGCTTTATGATCCAGGGCGGCTGCCCCGAGGGGACAGGCATGGGCGGCCCCGGCTATTCCATTGCAGGGGAATTTGCCCAGAATGGCAGAACCAACGATCTGAAACACAGCGCCGGCGTGCTTTCCATGGCAAGAGCCATGCACCCCAACAGCGCCGGCAGCCAGTTTTTTATCATGCACAAGGACGCGCCCCATCTGGACGGCGCTTATGCCGCTTTCGGCAAGGTTACGGAGGGCATGGAAACAGTGAATCAAATTGCCGAGACCCCCACCGACTTCAGGGACGCCCCTCTGGAAAAGCAGGTCATCCAGTCTATGACTGTAGACACCTTCGGCGTTGATTATCCGGAACCGGAAACCTGCGCCTGACCCCCGCATGGGCCTATGGGCGGCATGAATCTTTGATTCCGCCGCACCCACTTACGTACATATTCATACAGACAAAGCAGGCGAAAAGAATCCGGGTGACCCGCTTTCACCCTTCTTTTTCCGCCTGCTTTTTTCTCACCTTTTACTGTATACGCAGCTCTTCAAAGGTGCTGTACAGATCCAACATTCCGTATCCACATTCCCGGTTCGGATAAATCCGGTTATCCTCTTTTCCCGCGCCTCCGATCAGATACCCCTTCAGCTCCCCGTTGGTGACTACGGCATCACTCCGGAATTCCCGGAACCATTCCAGCAGAAGCGCCGACGCGCCGGCGGTGATCCCGGCGGCCATACTGGTACCCGTCCGCCTTTCATAGCGGTTTCCGGGCAGCGCGGTCAGTACGTTCACTCCCGGCGCGCAAAGCTCCGGCTTGACAGCGCCTCGCCGGTTATAGCCTCTGCCGGAATTGGCGTCCAAGCTATTGTTCTGCCCATTGTAGGCTCCAACGGATATGGGCCGCTCTGCTCCGGAGGGCTCCGTCAGCGTCACATCCGGCGAGGACTGGAGAAAATAAGTTTCCGAGGACAAAAATCTGGTAAGCGGAAGCCACAGGTGATAGCTGCCGCTTACCGTCCGCACCGGATAGACCCGGATGCTCCAGATTCCCGCAGCGGGATTTTCAAACCGCATGAACACCAGCGAATCTCCCGACTGCCCTTCCGGCACATAATATTCGATCTGCACTCTGGTCCCCTCAAACAGGAAACGGTACTCCTCCATCCGGCCCATCCCCACCGGCACTCTTGGCAGCCGCTCCCCGGAGGGCGAGAGGATGGAGATAGTGAAAACATCCGGCGTCGTACTCCAAAGCTCTGTTACAAAGCCTTTCTCCCCTTCTCCCACACGGATTTCCAAATCCTGATATTCCTGCATGGCGTTGACGTTGCCGTGGAAATGGTGTCCCGCGTTGGCCTCGTTTCCCGTGGCGATCACCACGGAGCGGAACCTCTGCATACTCAGCTGGGACAGCAGCGCCCCCAGAGGGGATCTGCCCGCGTGATCTCCCATATTGGTACCAAGGGCCACACAGATCACCAGTGATTTTTGCAGCCGGTAGGAAAGGCGCTGCAGATACAGCACCCCCAGCATAATATCATTTTCCTGAAACGCCTCTGCGTCCTCCCGGATCAGATAATACTCCCGCAGATACCGCTTTGCCGGCTTCAGTTTGACTATGGCGATATCCGCGCTGGGAGCGGCGCCGGAAAATCCACGTTCGGCGTCTGCACTTCCCGCCGCAATGGCGGCTACCGCCGTGCCGTGCCCGTTTTCATCTGTAGAGGGAACCACCTGCAGGGGATCATCAGCGCCCAGAGCCTCGTTGATCTGCTCTTCTGTATACTCACTTCCATACACAAATCCGGCGGGAACGGCGCCGGACTGATCCGTCTGATCCCAGATACCCACGATCCTTGTGGAGCCATCTGCGTTTTGAAACACCGTATTTTGATAATCAATACCGGTGTCGATCACGCCGATCACCACGCCTTTCCCCGTCAGATCAAGACCGGGATACTGCTGGATCCTGTCGATCCCCGCATCGTTCAGACTTTCCATGTCAGCCAGCCCATAGCATTTGGGCACTGCCGAATACGGCGCGTTGATCAGCTGATCCTGGGTTCCTTCCGGAAAATACACCACAACAAACTGCTCGCTTACCCGCTGCACGCAGAAATTATCCTCCAGAATCCCATTAAAAGAAGAATCAACAGGCAAGTCCCCGATGAAATCATAAAACTCATCGGAAACTGCCTGTTGACGACATTCCTGTGGACTGATACTCATAAAAACCACCAACTGTTTTTATAACATCCTATGCAGTTCTGCAAAATTCATTACATTCCCCCTCTGGGAATGATCCTCGGTCCTCCTGTTCCCCGTATGTATGCTTCCGTGATGATCACCCGTCCGATGTTGTCATCCTTGGGGATCTCATACATAATATCCAGCATGATCTCTTCTATGATCGCCCGAAGGGCCCTTGCCCCGGTATCCTTTTCCATTGCCTTTTCCGCAATGGCCTCCAGCGCTCCGTCCTCAAACTGCAGATCTACCTCGTCCAGCGCCAGCAGCTTCTGATATTGTTTCAAAATGGCATTTTTCGGCTCCTTCAGGATCTTCACCAGCATCTCTTTCGTAAGGGCCTCCAGAGAAAATATAACGGGCAGCCGTCCTAAAAATTCCGGGATCATGCCGAACTTTCGGATATCCTCCACCGTCACCTTCTGCAGCAGGTTGGGATCCTCGTCGTACTTGTCCTTCAGATCCGCCCGAAATCCGATGGAAGCCTGCTTATTCAGCCGTTCCTTGATCACATCCTCCAGTTCAGGGAACGCGCCGCCGCAGATAAATAATATATTTTTCGTATTTACGGTAGCCAGCGGCACCATGGCGTTTTTGCTGTTTGCGCCCACAGGCACTTCGATCTCGCTGCCTTCCAGCAGCTTCAACATTCCCTGCTGTACGCTCTCTCCGCTTACATCCCGCTGGTTAGCATTTCGCTTCTTGGCGATCTTGTCAATCTCATCAATAAAAATAATGCCCTTTTCCGCCTTTTCCACATCGTTGTCCGCCGCCGCAAGGAGCTTTGTCACCACGCTCTCGATATCGTCGCCGATATAGCCCGCCTCTGTGAGAGAAGTGGCATCCGCGATCGCCAGCGGCACATCCAACAGCTTTGCCAGTGTTTTTACCATATAGGTCTTTCCGCTTCCGGTAGGTCCGATCATAAGCATATTGGACTTTTCGATCTCAATATCGTCCATAGTTCCGGATTCTACCCGTTTGTAATGGTTGTATACCGCCACGGACATGACTTTCTTGGCATATTCCTGTCCCACCACATACTCGTCCAGACTGGCTTTGATCTGATGGGGCGCCGGCAGCTTCTTCAGCCGCTCGGCAAGAGGCAGTTCCTGCACTTCCTCCTTTGGCTTTTTCTTTTTCAGCTTCTGCCGCTGGGGGATCTCCCCCATATTGGGGCCCATGAACTGAATCATACTGACATTGGGCGGCATATTCTCAAACAGCTTTCCCAGATCCAATTCTCCCGTCACAAAGGGCTCCATGGTTTTTTTGGCGCAATCTGAACAGATACAGAGATGATCCGGCATATCCAGCATATAGCTGACCTTGCTCTCCGGCCGGCGGCAGAGCATACAGACTCTCTCATACTCGTCCTCATCCTCAGAAGGATCCTGCGTTTCGGCCGTTTTCCCGTCACTGTCGGCAGTCGTCGCATCTGGTTCCGTACGCTCCTCCGTCTTCTCAAGTTCCTCATCGGGAGTCGATATATTTCTGTTGTCCTCCATCTATAACCCTCATTTCCTTATTCTTCGCTGCCCTGCTGTTCTATTTTTTCTTTCAGGACCTCTATCGCTTTTTGCAGCTGATTGTCCTCCTCCACGGTAATCACCGCTTTGGTCCGCAGCTGCTCATCCAGCTCTTCCGTCACGTCAGGCTCAATTCCCTTATGGTCGATGTCGTTCCCGTTTGGCGTGTAATATTTACTGACCGTCAGCCTCAGAGCTGTACCGTCCTGCAGGCCTATCAGCTGCTGCACCACGCCTTTGCCGAACGTGGTAGTCCCTACGACGGTACCCACGCCGGTATCCTGCACAGCTCCCGCAAAAATCTCCGAAGCGCTGGCGCTGTTTTCGTTGACCAGAACAACCAGCGGCTTCCCGAACACATCCTTGCCTTCCGCTTTAAATTCTGTACGGTTCCCGTACTTATCTTCCATATAAACGATCAGTCCCTCCGGCACAAAATGCCGGGCGATATCACAGACCGTATCCACCATTCCCCCCAGATTATCACGCAGATCAACGATCATGCCGGACACGCCCTGCTGATTCAGGTCGTCATACGCATCCTGAAACTGTTTTGTCGTCACTTTGTCAAAGCTGGTGATCTGCACATAGCCGATCTGATCCTCCAGCATGATATGTCCTACTGTAGGAAGGGGGATATTTTTTCTGTTGATCCCGATCTTTCGGTAATCTGTCTCGCCCTCCCGGTAAATCTCCAGCTCTACTTTGGTGCCTTCCTCTCCTCTGATCCGTTCCACTACCTGTTCGATGTCCATCCCGGTCACTTCCGTGCCGTCCACAGTGACGATGATATCTCCGGGAAGCAGCCCCGCCTCCAGCGCCGGCCCCTCCTCTGAACACCGGACGACCGTAATGGCGCGTGTTTCCGTATTCTGCGTCAGTGTTGCGCCGATGCCGGAGTAAGTGCCTTCGATGCTTTGGGTCACCTCGTCAATCTCTCCCGAATCATAATAAGCCACATAGGGATCATCAAGGGCCTCTATCATCCCCCTGTAAATACCTGTTTCCAGTTTCTCATTGTCTACATCTTCAATGTAATACTTATCGATCAGCGACCGGATGACAGAAACCTTATCCTTCACTGTGTCTGAAAGCAGCTCTCCGTTTTCTTTTTCAGAGGAAGACGCTTCCTTCCCCCCTGTCCCTATAGCGACGCCGGAGGAATCACGCTGACGGCTGCCGATAAAAAAGGCCGTCCCCCCGATCAGACATGTACAGATCACGCCGATCAGGATCCCCAGAAACAACTGTCTTTTATTTTCTTCCATCGAAACCGCCAGCTCCTTTAATTACTCACATAATTCCACGGACTTACATAATTTCCGTTCAGCCGCGTCGTAAAATGCAGATGGGGTCCCGTTACGTCGCCGGTAGCGCCCACAAGCGCGATCAGCTGTCCGCTTTCCACATAATCCCCTGCCGACACGCACAGATAAGACGCGTGCATATAGATTGTCACCAACCCCTGTCCGTGGTCGATCATCACATAATTACCCATGGAAGAATTATAACCGGCTCCGATCACAGTGCCTTTATAAGCCGCAACAATGGCGGACCCCATATCCGCTCCGATATCAATGCCGTTGTGCAGCCGGTACTCATGGTAAATAGGATGGAGCCGATATCCGTAATTGCTTGTAATACGGGTGCTGGATGGGCATGGCCAGACAAACAGGGTATTGGGATCTACCTTGAGGGTATAGCCCCCTTCAGAATTCAGTTTTTGCTGCTCTTCCTCCGCCAGCTTTTGCAGCACCGCCTGGGCTGCTGCCGCTTCCGCCTGCTCGCGCTGGGCGTCCTGAGACTGTGAGAGCATGGCCGTCAAAGCCGCCAAAGCCTGATCCTGCTGTACGGAGGTCTGATAAGACGCCGCCTCCAGCTGCGCGATGATCTGCTCACGCTGGTCGATCTGCTCCTGATACTGCTGCGCCAGTGATTTCACCGCCGTCAGCGCATTGACATTTTTCTGCAGCTCCTCGTTTTTCCGTGCCACCAGCTGTTCTGCAAGCGCCTTTTTTTCCGCTGCCTGCGCCCGCAACTGTTCCAGTTCCGCATACTGCTGAGAAAGCAGGTTCTTCTGCTCCTCCACAGTGTTCTTTGCCTCCTCGTACTGAGTCAGCATTTTTCGGTCATACTGATAGATATTTGTAATATACTCCGCACGATACAGAAGATCTGCTGCGTCCGCGGCGGCAAAAAGCACGGAAAGATAATTCTGGGAACCCTGCTCATACATATAACGTATGCGCAGCTTCATGTTCTCATACTGCTGCTGTTCTTTTTCCTGCGCTGCCTCCAGATTCACATTGGCGGCATCGATCTCCGTCTGCTTGGCCTGCTGCTGTGTCTCAATATCATTCATCTCTTTTACGGCCTGTCCAAGCTGTGCGTCCAGTTCCTCTATATTTTTCTGAATCTCCTGCTGCTGTTTCTGCAGCTGATTCACCTGGTCTTCCGTACTGTTCAGCTGATCCTGCAGGGAATTCTGCTGATCCATCGTACTATCCATCTGCTGCTGCAGCTGCTCCTGCGCCTCCTGCAGTTCCTCGATATCCTTCTGCAGAGAATCAACGGAAGAACCCTGAGTCGTAGTCAGAAAAGCCGCAGTCAGCATTACCACCAAAAGCGCGCAGACTGTCCTCTTGCACCTTTTTTTCATTTCTGTCACTTCTTTCTATACCTTCAGATGCTTCCGTATCGTCAACATACTGCCGATAAAACCAATTCCCACGCCAATACAAAGGGAAACCGGCACCAGATAGGAAAACACCCTGCCCGCCGGCACAAAGGAGATGACTCCTGCCAGCATGCCAAACTGACTCTCTATAAAGGCTTCCAGTCTTTTATACAATAACAGGACCAAAACAAGGGGTATGCCGGATCCCACCAGTCCGAGGATCATTCCCTCGATGACAAAGGGCGCCCGGATAAACACATCGGTAGCGCCGATCAGCTTCATAATGCCGATCTCCTCCCGGCGCACCGCAATGCCTACAGCTACCGTGTTGCTGATCAGGAAAACCGCCACCGCAAACAGCAGGACGATAATGCCGATGGAAAGATATCCTACCAGCTTATTAAAATTGGTAAGGGTATCCGCTACCACCTCGTTGCTGTCTACCCGGCGGATGCCCTCCACCTCTGAGAGCGCCTTCACCAGCTCATCCTGCTTAGATACATCCTTCAGATAGATCTCATAGCTTGCGCTGTTCGCCAGGGGATTATCAGCGGCAAAATCCTGAATGAGATCCTCTGTCAGTTCCGGATCCTCCGTTCCAAAATAGATGGGCGCAAACTCTTCCCATGCCTCCTCCGGGGAAACATAAGTTGCGCTCTCCACCTCGTCTCTGGCGCGGATCGTATCGCCGATCTTGGCAATCTGTTCGTCGGTGATGCCCTCATCAAAATAGGCCACGACCGCAACGCCTTTTTCCGCTTCCCGCACTACATGATTGACGTTTACCACCACTGCGGAGAACACGCCGAACATAAAAATACAGACAATCATGGTAGCCACTGATGCCAGAGAGTAAAACTTATTACGATGGATATTTTTCAGGCCCTGCCTGAAGGAATACAATAAGGAGTTAAGCTTCATGTTCATACCCTCCTTCTTTTTCATCGCTGACAATACGGCCGTCCTCTAAAGTGATGACCCGCTTTTTCATGGCGTCCACGATCTCTCTGTTGTGGGTAACCACAAGCACAGTGGTTCCCTGTTCATTGATCTCCTCCAGCATCTTCATAATTTCCCACGCATTCTGGGCGTCCAGATTTCCGGTAGGCTCGTCCGCCATGATCAGCTGGGGTTTGTTGACCAGCGCCCTTGCAAGCGCCACCCGCTGCTGCTCGCCGCCGGACAGCTCGCTGGGGTAAGCCCGGTAACGCTCCGCAAGCCCCACGGCTGACAGTGCCTGAGGCACCTCCCGCCGAATCCTGCGGGAGGACGTTTCCACTACCCGCTGGGCGAATGCGATATTCTCATAAATGCTCCGGTCCTTCAGCAGCCGGAAGTCCTGAAATACTACACCGATATTTCTTCGGAATTTGGGAATCTGCTTGCGCTTCATGGAATTCAATTCCTGCCCCGCCACTGTGATCGTGCCTGAGCTGGGCTCCAGTTCCTTTAAGATCAGCTTGAACAGCGTGGTCTTTCCCGCGCCGCTGCTTCCGATGATAAACACGAACTCCCCCTTTTCAATATGCAGATTGATCTCATTGACTGCCGGATTTCCGGTAGAGTAAGCTTTGCTCACATTGTCCATGTGAATCATGATATAAACCTCCTAAAATCAGAAGTCCTGAGACTCCATGTACTTCATATATTTTACAACCATCAAAGCAATCTTGAAGGTGATGGCATCCTCAAAAGAATGAAGATCCAGTCCTGTCATCTTTTTCAGTTTATCCAGCCGGTATACAAGGGTGTTCCTGTGGATAAACAGCTGTCTGGACGTCTCTGATACATTCAGATTGTTTTCAAAAAACTTATAAATGGTAGTCAGCGTCTCCTCGTCGAAATCATCGGGTGACCGATCCTGAAAGATCTCCCGGATAAACATCCTGCACAGCGGAATGGGCAGCTGATAGATCAGGCGGCCGATGCCCAGCATGTTATAGGCCACGATCGTTCTGTCCTCAAAAAAGATCTTGCCCACATCCAGCGCCATTCTGGCTTCTTTATAAGAACGGGACACTTCCCGCAGATCGCTGATGATGGTCCCGTACGCAATATGTACCTGTATGGAATCGCCGTCAAAAGCAAGTCGGATAGATTCGGCAATTTTTTCCAGCGCATCATAATCATCCTGATCATTCAGCATTTTCACTACGATAATACTTTTTTCGTCCACGTTGGTGATAAAATCTTTGGATTTATCCACAAACATAGATTTCAGCTTATCCATGGCGCTGCTGTCATTTTCCTGTTCCGTTTCGATGAGATAAACGACTCGCCGCGCTTCCACGTCAATATGCAGTTTCTTTGCCCTGGCAAAAATATCCACCAGCAACAGATTATCCATCAGCAGGTTTTTGATGAAGTTTTCCTTGTCAAACCGCTCTTTGTAGGCCACCAGCATACTCTGCAGCTGAAATGCCGCCATTTTCCCAAGGGTATAAGCGCTCTCATCATCGGTGAGCGCCGCCAAGATATAATGCACCCGCTGTTCGTCAAAAATTTTATAGAACTGATGGCGTCGGAGGATCTGGCTTTCTGCCGGAGATTCAATAAATGCCAGTATCTGCTCCCGCAAATCCTCATTCTTTTCCGCAGTTGACACCAGTGTGTTGCCATTTGCGTCACATACACTGAAGTCAATCCCGGTAATTTCCTTTAACCCTTCCACCGTGTTTTGTAAAACCATATTTGAAATCATCGTGTACCCCCTAAAATCATATCACTTCTCCAAAGATATTTCGCCAAGTTTATTTTATAGCACAATCATGAAAAAATAAAGTGTAAATTTTGTGAATTTTGTCTAAAAAACCCTTTTTTCACTGCCCGGACTCTCTCAGCCGTCCTCTTCCGGCAGCATAAACCCTTCTCCCAGCACCTCTCTGGCATCGCTGACTACCAGAAACGCATTTGCGTCTACTTTATGCACCAGCTCCTTCAAGGTGATGATCTCTTTTTTTGATACCACGCAGTAAAGCATGATCTTATCCGCGCCCGAATACATTCCCAGCGCCCGCAGGCCGGTGACGCCCCGTTCCATGCGGATGATCTGCTCCGCCACCTCCTCCGGTTTTTCCGTAACCACAAAAGCCTGCTTGGCAAATTTCAGTCCTTCCAGCAGTCTGTCGGACACCCGCGACGCCACATACACCGCAGCGATGGCATACAGCGTCCTGTAAATGCCAAAAGCAAATACGCCCAGCGCCACGATCATCCCGTCGATCACCTGCAGGATCTGAACTACAGAATACTGTTTCATCCGGGGCCACAACAGCGTCGCCACAGTCTCCGATCCCCCTGTTGTGGCTTTTGCCCGAAAGACAAGCCCCACGCCTGTGCCTGAAAGGACCGCGCCGAACACGGCGGCCAGTACCAGATCTGGCTCCGGGGTCACCTCCGGTAGCACTGCCAGCCATACGGAGTAGATTCCTGTGGCCAGCATCACCCGGTAGATAAAGGAAAATCCTTTTAATTTCCATGCCAGCAGCATCAGCGGGATATTGAACACCACCGTGGTGACCCAAAGGGGGATTTCCATCCCCAGATAGGTTTCTCCTGTCCATTTGATCAGAATGGACAGGCCCGTCACGCCGCCGATCACCAGCCCGCAGGGGTCATAGATCCATTTAGAGGCGAAGGCCATAAGTCCGCTTCCCACCACGATCAGCAAGATATCCTTTCTGCTGATCCTCATCATTTTCATGATCTGTTTCATACTAACCTCCATTCCGGAGCGCTCCCGCCACAAGACAG
>CANQNE010000011.1 GCA_947625135.1 uncultured Lachnospiraceae bacterium | reverse complement strand
GAAAAAGTCCTGAAAGCCGCTGTCAGAGCGGGTTTCAGGACTTTTTTCTTCAAAACACTGTCAAACTCGGGATTATAGCATAGTTTAAATATCTATTGCAATAACATCCATTCAAAATAAACAGTAAACTTTACATTTTATTCGTTCTTTTATAGGATATTGTATGATCTTGAAAAATCATCCCTCCTTCGTCCGGATCAGGTTCTTGAAATCCGGAATTGCAGACAGCGCCGGGAACAGAATCAGAGAGATCACCAGACCGCCCGCGCCCTGTATCAGATTGGACGGCATACTGGCTGCTGCCGCTGCCGCTCCGTAAATGGGAATCTCGCAGACAAAATAACCGAACACCACCAACAGCGCGTCGATCACACCGCCAAGCGCCACACAGATCAGCGGCTTCACGCCCCGCTTTGTCAGCGTCCGATATGTATAACCTGCCAAAAACGCCACTGCACCTTTGATGATCAGGGTAATCGGCACATAAATAAAATAACCGCCCAGCAGGTCGGAAAAGGCGGAGCCGATCCCGGCTGCCAGCGCTCCGTAAAAGGGCCCAAGAAAAATACCGGATAAAATCACGATAGCATCTCCCGGATGAATATAGCCGCCGGTTCCCGGTGTGGGAATACGGATCACCATAGTGGCCACACATGCCAGCGCCGCAAAAAGCGCTGTAAGTACCAGTTTCTTTGTATTACTCATCATTCTTCCTCCTTGTCCATTTCATGTCCATCCCTGAGACCTGATCCATGATCCTTTTTCTCTTTCCCAACAATGGATGCTATTTATCATATCCTTTGTTTTTTGTTTTGTCAATAGCAATTCCTTTAATTCCTATGTATTTAGTATGATTTGTTCGGCATAATCCATTTGCCCAACATCATCTACTTTTGCATGGCCGCCTGTCCGCACTGATCCGCTCCGCAATGGACGCCGCCAAATCACCGCCATTGATCATGTTTCCTCACTTCCTGTCATTGCTGTGGTAATCTTTTTTTATTTTTTTGCTCCATTCAGCTGTAACAGGTCTGCCGCTACGCATCATCCCTACAGTTTCTGATACGGTATCGTAAAGTACCTGTGTACCCTTCTTGTCCGCACGGTAATCGACTGCATGTTCACCATCGATCCCATAATGCGCTGCAGTCTGAACGGCATCAATATTGGCGCCGATAAAAAGAAATTCCCATCCGTACTTCTCTTTCTTCTTCTGGATCATCTTTTTGACCTTATCGCTGGAATAGTGACGGCTGGCATTCTCCATTCCGTCTGTGGTGATCACGAACAACGTATGTGCCGGCACATCCTCCGGGCGGGCATATTTATGAATATTTCCAATGTGATGAATAGCTCCGCCGATTGCATCGATCAGCGCTGTGCAGCCTCTCACAGTATAATCTGCCTCCGTCATTTTGGGCACATCCGTCAGTTTCACTCTGTCATGCAGAACCTCACTGACATGATCAAACAGTACAGTGGAAACATAACATTCGCCGTCCTGTTTTCGCTGCTTTTCGATCAGAGAGTTAAAACCACCAATGGTATCACTCTCCAGTCCCGACATGGACCCGCTGCGATCCAGAATAAAGACAAGTTCCGTAACGTTGTTTTTGTTTTCCTTTTTCATTAAAAATCCCTCCGATAAAATATTTGGCCGCTTTATTGCGTCCTGTAAAATCATTATGCTGTTTTTATCGAAAGGAATGGTCGCATGAAATGCGACAAATCAAACGCCCAGCAATATCTGGTCAAAAGCGAACAATGCCTCATTGATCTCAAACACATTGTAATTGCCGTTTGCAATAAAATACTCAATGATAATGTCAAATTTACTGCTGTGGGAAAGCGCGAATCCGGCTTTGAGTAACAGATCCTTCGTCTCGTCCAGGCTCAGCTCCAGTGCAATGGCAAAAGCAAGCGCCGTGGTTTTGCTGGGATGATAGTGGACGTCACTGCGGATCTTGGAAAACAGCTTGCGGTCCACATTTGCTTTTTTATAACACTCGCTGTCCGTCATGCCCTTTTCATCAATCTTCCGCAGCAGCGCCTGTGAAAAACTCTCGTCCTCCTGTTTCAGCATATCCTCCAGTGAAAGCGCTGCGTCCTCCTGTTCCAGCATATCCTCCAGTGAAAGCGCTGCGTTCTCCTTGTAAGCAATTTCAGGCATGGCAGATTCATCGCTTTTCTCCCGTACAGGATCCCTTTGAGAATCCTTATGAACTGATCCCGGCGGAGGAAGAATTGCTGTTGTTCCAATAACGGTACTCTCGCCCTGCATACTCTGCCGGGTTCGCTGAAACATGAAATGGGTATCGACATACTTATCATCAATAAAAGAGGCGATATCATCAAAAAGTTTTTCACTGATCTGAAAGGAAGATTTGTCAAACACGACAAGATAAACCTTCATATCATGCTCGAGCAAAAACGCTGTGATACAATCTACCGCCACCTTGAGCGCCTGATCCTTCGGGTACCCGTAAATTCCAGAAGATATCAGCGGAAACGCAATGGATTCACAGTCATATTCCAGCGCAAGGAATAAGGATTCCCTGTAACAGCTTTCTAATAGCTCGCGTTCCCCTTTTTGGCCGCCCTTCCATTTTGGTCCCACAGTATGTATAATGTATTTGCATGGGAGCTTATGTCCTCCTGTGATTTTTGCCTGGCCGGTCTTACAGCCTCCCAGCTTCATACATTCCAAAAGCAAACCCTTTCCGGCAGCTTTATGAATTGCGCCATCGACGCCACCTCCTCCAAGAAGAGAGGAGTTGGCAGCATTGACGATGACGTCGCACTTTAATTTTGTGATATCATTACGGATTATTTGAAGGGGCATTTTTATCACCTGCTCTTAAATTTTAACATCATATTCCAGATAAGGGGACGGAAAAAAGTCTGAAATCAGTTTCTATATAGACAGTAACCATGCCTTATGTCGTCTTTCCGATCAAGTTTATGTTGTAAAAATGCGATAACTCGCAAAAACTTTAAATATTGGTTGTAAAACCAACAATGATCGGGTATAATTCTATTGAAAAACTTTACTATAATTCGCAAAAACTTTCAATAGGAAAAGGTGTGTAATATGGTAATCAAGAGAGACATGTATTTGAATAAGCTGATCAGTAAGAAACTGAATGGACTGATCAAGGTAGTGACCGGCATCCGACGCTGTGGAAAATCCTACCTGATCTTTAATCTATTTAAGGATCATTTGTTAGCGGAAGGAACGGATAAACAGCACATAATTGAGATTGCGTTTGATTCCTTCGAGAATAAACGTTTTCGCAATCCGGATGTCCTGTATCCATATCTGAAAGAACGGATCAAAGATGACGGCATTTACTATATATTGTTGGATGAAGTGCAGCTTCTGGGTGAATTTGAATCTGTACTGAACAGCCTGATCCGCATGAAAAACGTGGATGTGTATGTGACGGGAAGCAATGCACGCTTTCTTTCTAAGGATGTGATAACAGAATTTCGTGGTCGTGGTGATGAAGTTCATATATCTCCGCTCAGTTTTGCAGAATTTATGTCCATCTATCCGGGAACGAAACAAGATGGATGGAACGCGTACATGCTTTATGGCGGCCTGCCTCCTATTATGAATATTTCAGATCCGGAAGAAAAGATTCATTTTCTCAAGCTGCTATTTGAGGAAACCTATATTTCAGATATTGTAAACAGACACAGTGTGCGCAATCGGGCAGAACTGGAGGCGCTTCTGAATATTCTCTCATCTGCTATCGGTTCGCTTACAAACCCGTCAAAACTATCGTTAACTTTTAAAACAGTTAAGAAAAAAACAATCAGTAATGCAACCATCAAAAGGTATATTGATTATTTTTGCGATTCTTTTCTGGTTGACAGCGCTCTGCGTTATGATATTAAGGGAAAGAAGTATATTGATACGCCGGTCAAATATTATTTCACCGATCTCGGATTGCGAAACGCGCGCCTGAATTTTCGACAGCTGGAAGAATCGCATACGATGGAAAATATCATATTTAATGAACTGAAAATGCGTGGATTCAATGTTGACGTTGGGGTTATCACCCTGAATAAAACCAAT
Organism: uncultured Lachnospiraceae bacterium; assembly: GCA_947625135.1. Taxonomy (GTDB): domain Bacteria; phylum Bacillota; class Clostridia; order Lachnospirales; family Lachnospiraceae; genus CANQUC01. Next base: position 60,609 of record CANQNE010000011.1, on the reverse strand, counting down.
GAAAAAGGACATGGGATCCGAAGACAACTGGAAATTGATTTTGTCTGCAACAAGGGATCTAAACGTTATTATATCCAGTCTGCCTATGCAATCCCAGATCAGGCAAAAATGCAGCAGGAACAGCGTTCCCTGATGTTGACAGGTGATTTTTTTAAAAAGATTATCATAACGAAAGACGCACCGGCTTCATATTACAATGAAGATGGCGTGTTGATTATGAGTATTTTTGATTTTTTGTTGAACGAAAACAGTCTGGATCATTGATGGATGACTTGGATTACTTTAAAATCGATTATTAAAAACAGTCTCATGAAAGGAAAACTACGCACAATGATTAAAATACTTTTCGTCTGCCATGGAAATATCTGCCGCTCGCCCATGGCAGAATTCGTGATGAAGGATATTGTTAAAAAGGCCGGACTGGAAAAACAGTTCCTGATCGCCTCTGCTGCCACAAGCACCGAGGAGATCGGCAACGGCGTCCATTACGGTACCAGAAATAAACTGCGGCAGTTCAATATCTCGACCGCCGGCAAGTATGCCGTGCAGATCCGGCGGGACGATTACGCAAAATATGATTATCTTCTGGGCATGGACAGCGCCAATATCCGCAACATGCTGCGTATGCTGGGCGGTGACCCGCAAAAAAAGATCTGCCGCCTTCTGGACTTTTCAGATCGTCCCAGAGACATTGCAGATCCTTGGTATACCGGCAATTTTGACCTTACTTATGAGGATATTCTAGAGGGATGTACCGCTTTATTTTCCCATATCAGACGCCAGTATCATCTTTAGACAGTTCCGCCGAAGGGCCGCATCACTGCTTTTCAGGTTTTGGAAATGTTCCCATGATATCGTTATTTTGCGGCAGTCCCCGGATAATCTCCAGTGATTTGAACTTCCGGTCCATAACCTTCAGAAGGTGGGCGTCCACAAGCTCCGCCAGCTGCCTGTATACCTGCTCGCTGACCCGGAATGTATACAGCCTTTGAATGGGCGTGGTTAAAATAAATTGCAGCGTATACAGCACATCTCCTTCTGCACCTAATGTATGTACGTCAGGAAACTCCCCGTTGGCCGCCATGGCCCGCACCTCAAATATCCTGCGGATCAGCGGATAGGGGATCGTCCCTTTTGCAAGGGCCCGGAGCGACTGGTAGATCAGCGCAAGCATCGCCCGCTCATCTGTGTATTCTCTTCCGTAATAATCCCCTATCTCCACAAAATAGAATCCATAATAAGCAGCCTCCACGTCCTCCGTCAGTTCTCTGAAATAATTCTGGATATGAAGCTGTGCAACCGTGTAGGAATCTCTCCCCTCAAACAATTCAAATTGTCCAAAGGCAAAGGGATTGGTGCCTGCAAGCAGCGGGCTGTTTGCCCTGCGCGCCCCTCTTGCAAAAGCGGATATCTTTCCCCGCTCCCTTGTGAGGATCACCACCCGCCGGTCATATTCCCCGATAGGCGCCGCCGACATCACCATACCTGTCACTGTCAGTTTTCCCATGACAATTTTCTCCTGAACGGTCATGCGCGCTGTCGTCCCCGGCTGACGCTTTATAGGACAGATACGCCGCTACCGTTCCCGTTTTTACAAAATGTTCCCATTTTTGATTCATGTGTACATCCCCTTTTATCAATTCGTATATTCTAGGGTCTGCACTTTTTCATTGTCTTATACGACTGTTTCCGATCTGCCAGCAATTCCCGCTAGAGGTCTTCACGATATCCGTAATTTTTCAACATAAGATCACTGTCACGCCAATCCTTCCTCACCTTCACCCAGAGCTTCAGATTGACTTTGGCATCCAAAAGCCGCTCAATCTCAAAGCGGGCGTTGGTGCCGATCTTCTTCAGCATACTTCCGCCCTTTCCAATGATGATGCGCTTGTGGGATTCCCGTTCGCATACGATGGTGGCGTCAATATCATACATGTTCTTTCCGCTCCGCTGCTTCATTCGGTCAATCGATACGGCAATGCCGTGGGGAATCTCCTCATCCAGCGCATGGAGAGATTTCTCCCGGATCAGTTCTGCCACGATCTGCCGCTCCGGCTGATCGGTAATCGTATCTTCATCATAAAACTGGGGCCCATACGGCAAATATTGAAAAATAGTGTGAATCAGATCATCCGTATTATCGCCTTTTAGTGCCGAAACCGGTACAATTTCGTCAAAATCCCGAAGATCACTGTACGCCTGTATGGAGGCAGCCACCTCTTCCCTTTTTACCGTATCCGTCTTGTTGATCACCAGAATCACCGGCGTATTAATCTGTTCCAGATCCTTTGCGATCTGCCGTTCTCCCGCGCCGATAAAGGTGGTGGCCTCCACCAGCCACAGGATCACATCCACTTCCTGCAGGGTTCTTTTGGCGGTTCTCACCATATATTCACCCAGCTTGTTTTTTGCCTTGTGAATCCCCGGCGTATCCAGAAATACGATCTGTCCCTGCTCACAGGAATACACCGTCTGAATACGGTTTCTGGTAGTCTGTGGCTTTTTAGAGGTAATGGCGATCTTCTGCCCGATTATATGATTCATCAGTGTGGATTTTCCCACATTCGGCCGCCCGATCAAGGTGACAAAACCGGATCTGTATGCTTCGTCCATCTCTTTCCTTTCATTCCTTTAAAGAGTTCTGATCTCCCCGAACAGCGTTGACTGGCTGTCGATCTCCTCCTCGCTTCCGATCACGCAGAGGCAGGCATCGTCCAGCACCGCCTGCACCCACCTGGCAAGGCCTCGAATGACCTCCGGCGTTGCCTGCAGCACCTGATCCCGCTCCTTCTGAAGACTTTCCTCCGTCTGTCCTGACAGATAGCAGACCATATCCCGCTTTCCTTTCAGCGCCGGCGTCAGGGGTGCGTCCATATCGCTGAGGGTGCCGATGATATATTTTGTCATCTCCCGCTCATCTGCCTGAAATTTTTCCAGATATGCCGGCGTATCTTTGTATACCTGCAGCGTCCGGGCCAGATTAGGATCCCGGTAGGACACCAGATAACAATCTCCATTTTTGCCGTAATTGTTCATACATCCGTATGCGCCGCCCACTACACGCAGCTGGGTCCAGAGATACTCATAGCTCATCAGCACCCGCAGCACCCGCAGTGCCCCGGTGTAGGGAAGCCCTTTATTTTTAAAGTTGCCGGCCACAGCCACATACTGCACCTTTGACGCAGTGCGAAGGCCCTCGTTTCTTCTGGAAGGCACAAAAACAAAGGGTTCTGTTTTTCCAACAGGAGCCGTATACAAATGCTGTGCCAGCTGGCTGGTTCCCTGTGCAAACCGCTGATAGCCTTCCGACTCTCCCGTATAGTCCGCCATCAGATTTTCTTTACGGAAAATCAGATTCATCAGCGTCCTTAAATTTTCCGTCAGGCAGTCCTTTTTCTCCTCAAAATGCTCCTCCAGATCCTTCAGCAGCTCATAGTAAGCCACGCCGCTTGTGCAATCCGTCACATAGGCAACCGGAGAAAAATAAGAGGAAGCCCGTCCTAATGCCGCGCCGTGCCCGGAGCTTTGCAGATACATCTGCATATAGGATCTCTGCTGGGAAACGATCTCATACAGCCGTTTTGTATCATCAAATTTTGATGTCCTCAGTATTTCCTCCAACATGGAAAATACCACGTCCTGCTTGTCATACAGCGCTTTTGTGCTCATCCGGAAATACAGGTGGAACCCCGGCGCGCCGCCGTCCTGCTCCGCTCCGGACAGATCTGAGACGGTATCCAGTGAAGAGGAAATCCCGCCGGTACTCCGGTTGATCTCATTAAATAATTCTCCATAAGTGTAATTTTCTGTATCTACATAGCCCAGAACGGACTTCAAAAGACCCGCGTAGCCAAGAAGTTCCTCGGGAACCTGCTTCATATCAAATAAAAACTGACCGTAGGCAATGCCGTTGGTGAACAGTTCGTGGACAAGCACCGGAACCTCCCCCGCCATGCGCGTTTCATTTTCCAAAGGGATAATCTTCTTTCGCAAATCCTCTCTGGTAAGGAGTGGAATACTCTCCAGCTCTTCCTTCGTGGAAGGCTCCTGTTGATATGCCTTCAAGGCTTTCGTGGCATCGATCAGTTCCTGTATCTCCTGTTTGTTCAAAGATGCCTTGTACTCTGCCAGAGATTCCTGCAGCTTTTTATCCGCCTCTGCGGTCAGTCCCCGTTTCGGCCGGATAATCACTATGGAACCGTGGGGATTATCCAGCAGATAGGTGCGGATCAGCTTCTCATAATAGTCCGTGCCCACCTGTTCCTTCAGAAAAGCATATACATCCAGCATCTCAATGGCCGCAAAAGGCATACTGTCGTCATACAGCCATGTATTGAACATGTCGATCCCGTACATGAGGCCGGCCGAATACGTGCCGTAATCCGCTTCCCTGTAGCGGAATTCATAATAATTGATGGCGGCCTCCAGCGCCCTTTTGTCGATTCCCTTCTCTGTCACTTCGGTCAGCACCCGGGATATGGTGTCCAGAAAATCCTGCTTCTGCTCTTCATTGGCGTTCTTGGCGATCACGGAAAACATGGGCTGACGGATGCCGCTGTCATACGAACCCAGAATATCCTTGCCGATACCCGCATCCAGCAGGGCCTGCTTCAACGGCGCCCCGGGTGCAGACAGCAGTACATATTCCAGCACCTGAAACGCGCCGCAAAGACGCATATCCGAGGACTCTCCAACCGCCTTATTATAGGACAGATAGGTATTGTCCCGTTCCGGCTCCTCTTTTGTGATGGAATACTCCTTCACCACAGTTTTCATCTCCGAAAACGGCTTCTGAAGCGGAATCTGTGAGGGAATCTCCATCTTGTCATATTTGGACAGGTATTCCTCATCCAGCCAGCGCAGCTTTTCTTCTCCGTCCAGATCCCCATACAGGTAAATATAGCTGTTGGAAGGATGATAATATTTGCTGTGAAAACTCAAAAACTGAGAATATTTCAATTCAGGGATCATTTCCGGATCGCCGCCGGACTCATGTGCATAAGGCGTGTCTGGATAAAGAGAAGTTAGGATTTCCCGTTCCAGAACTCCTTCCGGAGAAGAAAATGCCCCCTTCATTTCATTATACACCACACCGTTGTAAGTCAGCTCTCCATCCGGGGATTCCAGCTCGTAGTGCCATCCCTCCTGACGGAAGATTTCCTCACGGTCATAAATGTTGGTGAGCAGCACCGCGTCCATATACACATGCAGCAGATTCTGAAAATCTTTGTCATTGCAGCTTGCTACCGGATAAATGGTCTTGTCGGGATACGTCATGGCGTTCAAAAAAGTGTTGAGAGAACCCTTGGCAAGCTCCACAAAAGGATCCTTCGCAGGAAAATGCTTTGAGCCGCAGAGAACAGAATGTTCCAGAATATGCGGAAGTCCTGTGCTGTCCTCCGGCGGCGTGCGGAATCCGATGGTAAACACCTTGTTTTCGTCCTCATTCAGCAGCAGCGCCACCCGCGCCCCGCTCTTTTTGTGCTTCAGGTAATAACCGTCCGCATGCACATCCTCGATTCTTCTGTGTTCCAGCAGTTCATATTCCTGCAGTCTTGAAATATCCATATATTTAACTCCTTTTATACAATTGACTGTCTGTTTTTCCCATTTTTAAAATCTGTCAGGGCAGATATACCTTCTGGTCGAACGATGCCTTGATGGCTTTCCGGCCTTCCTCCAGAGAAGAAATCGCCCCCAGTGTCTTTAACTGCATCACAACATTGCCCAGCACAGAGCCTTCTACAGGCCCTGCCACTACCTTCTTGCCGGTAGCCTTTGCAGTCAGTTCACAAAGCAGCTGATCCTGAATTCCGCCGCCTACCATATTGATGCAGGGGATCTTGACCCCGGCGATGATCTCCAGATTCTTTATGGTAGTCTGATATTCTCTTGCCAGACCATTGTAGATCGCCATGGCGATCTCTCCCAGCCCTTTTGGCGTTCCCTGTCCATGCTCCTGACAATAGCCGATCACTTCCTCCATCATATTATAAGGAGCCGTAAACCGGGGATCATTGGGATCTATGCAGAAGGACTTATTTTCCGCTTCTCTGGACGCTTTGATGATATCCGGGAAAGAAACCTCGCTCTCAAACTCGCACCAGTTGTGCCGCAGGTTCTGCATGATCCAAAGCCCGTTGATATTCTTCAGCAGACGGATCTTGCCTTCTACACCGCCTTCGTTTGTATAATTGTACGTAAAGGAATCCCTGGTGATCACCGGCTCGTCCGTTTCCAGTCCAAGCAAAGACCATGTCCCGCAGCTTAAAAAGGCTGCGTTTTTTTCTTCAAAAGGAGTGCCCGCCACTGCAGACGCCGTATCATGGCTGCCGGCGGCGATCACCTTTACCCCCTTCAGGCCTGTTTCCTTTACCACTTCCTCCAAAAATTCTCCCACTATGGTGCCGGGCGTGATCAGCTGGCAGCACAAATCTGTCCGCAGGCCCACACGCTCCATCAGCTCCTTGTCCCACTGGCGCTTCTTTGCGTCCAGAAGCTGACCCGTGCTGGCGATGGTATACTCACTGTATTTTTTCCCTGTCAGAAAATAATTGAACAGATCCGGCATCAATAAAAACTTGTCCGCCTTCTCATAGATCTCGGGACGCATCTTCTTGTCTGCATACAGCTGGAAAATGGTATTGAAATTCATGAACTGGATTCCGGTAGAAGCATACAGTTCCTCCAGCGGCACGATTTTCCCCACTTCCTCAATAATGCCGATGGTACGGTCATCGCGGTAGTTGATGGGGTTGCCGATGAGATTGCCGTCCTTGTCAATGAACCCATAATCCACGCCCCATGTGTCAATGGCCATGCCGGAGATCGGCACCTTTTTGGCGGCTGCCTTCTTCAATCCCTTTTTCAGTTCATGAAACAACCGGAACGTATCCCAGTAAAACACATTGCCCACGCGCACGGGCTCGTTGCCAAACCGGTGCAGTTCCTCCAATTCGATCTTGCCGTCCTCGAATTTGCTGAGGATCATCCTCCCGCTGGACGCGCCAAAATCAAAGGCCAAATTGTAAATCGCTTCTTTCATTTCCAGTCCTCCTTCTTATTGTGCAGCAGATACAAAATGTATATTCCTGCTTTTAAAAAATTCCATCCATTTTTCATCCACGGGTTTTTCAGACACCACCGTGTCCCCTTCCTGCAGATCCAATATTTTTACAAAGGAAACCTTATCAAATTTACTGCTGTCGATGGCCCATATAATCTCTTTTGCGCAGGCCGCCATCACAGCCTTCAGATCCGCTTCAAATTCATTGGAATCTGAGATGCCCTTCTCCATGTGGATGCCCTTGCAGGACATAATCGCTTTATCCGCGTGATAGTGACGCAGCACCTCCTCCGCGGTCTTTCCTCCTAAGGACAGGGCGGAATCCCGCATCACGCCGCCTGTGCAGATCAGCCGGATCCCCTTGCAGCCGGAAAGCTCCACCATGATTTCCACGGAGTTGGTGATCACGGTCAGGCTTTTGAAGGACTTCAGGTTTTTTGCCACCATCAGAGAGGTGGAAGAGCTGTCCATCACAAGGCTTTCTCCCTCTCCGATCAGCTCTGTCACCAGTCCCGCGATCACACCCTTTTCCGCCCTGTTGGTCCGGGCGCGGATCTTAAAGGGCAGATCCAGATTGGTGTTTTCATTCAGCACTGCGCCTCCGTATGTCTTTTTTATCACGCCTTCTTTTTCCAGCTTATCCAGATCACGTCGTATGGTTTCTTCCGTCACATTATATTTCTGGCTCAGATCCGCTACAAGCACGCTCCGTTCCTTTTGCAGAATGGACAAAATTTCATTTTTACGCTCAATGGCCAGCAATCTTATTCATCCTCCTCGTCCTCGTTCTGGGATTTCAGCATATTATCCTGTACGCGCTTATAAAATTCCTGTGCGGCATTATAGCCCATCTTTTTCTGCCGATAGTTGACTGCCACGGACTCACATATAATTGCCAGATTTCGTCCCGGCCGGATAGGGATGGAATGACACACGACCTTGTTGCCCAGAAATTCCGTATATTCTTCCTCCAGCCCAAGCCGGTCATACTCCTTATCTCTGTTCCACTCCTCCAGTTTGATCACAATGTCAATGGACTTTGTCTCCGTCACGCTCGCAAAACCGAACAGGGACTGAATATTCACGATACCGATGCCTCTGAGTTCAATAAAATGCCGGGTAATGTCCGGCGCGGAACCGATCAGCGTTTCTTCGCTGACCCTGCGGATCTCCACCACATCGTCGGTAACAAGCCGGTGTCCTCTCTTCACAAGCTCAAGAGCCGTCTCGCTCTTTCCTAAGCCGCTCTCGCCCATAATCAGCACGCCTTCGCCGTAAACGTCCACCAGCACGCCGTGGATCGAGATCATCGGTGCAAGGGCCACGTTCAGCCACCGGATGATCTCCGCCATCAGGGCCGAAGTAGTTTTGTGGGACTGCAGGATAGGCACCTGCGCCTGTCTGGCGGCGGCAAACATCTCCTCATCCGGCACCATGTCAGACGAATACACCACACAGGGAATATCATAGGACATCAGTTTTGTATAAACCTCACTGCGCCGCTCTTTTGACAGCCCCTCCAGATAAGTGGCTTCCACATATCCGATAATCTGCACCCTGTCCGCGTCAAAATGTTCAAAATAACCTGCCAGCTGCAGCGCCGGACGATTGATCTCCGGCGTATGCACCCGTTTTTTCTTCATATCGATATCCGGCGTCAGATTTTTCAGCGCCATCTTTTCCATGATCTTCTGCAACGATACACCCTTCAAAGCTACTTCTCCTCTCCCCTTTTATACTTACATTCATACTGGATAATTTTACCATATCAGACGCTTCTTTTCAACGACCGCTTTCTGCCTGTCCCAGACTTTTCGTGAAAATCTCACGGATCTGCTCCGGGGTGACAGGCACACAGCAGTTTTTAATATTTTTGGAGCCGGAAGCAAGCGCCGTATACTTTTCAATCTCCTCTACCGTCAGCGTCTCATGCTGTCCAAGCAGGTCATGCAGCTGTTCCGCAAACTGATCCAGAGAGGCCAGCCTCAGCGGCTGCAGCATTTTTTTGACACGCTCCGGATGGGACTGCCGGGCAATCTTCAAAAATTCCGGAAGCAAAAGCCCATTGGCGCGGCCGTGATCGGTGCCATGGAAAAACGTAAGAGAATACCCCATGGAATGTACCACCGTGGTGCCTGTGGCGGAGATCACCATACCGCCCATTGTGGAAGCAACGAGCAGCTTCTCCCGATCCTCCTGACTCAATTCGTTATCCTTCAGTCTGGGCAGGCACTCCCCGATCAGCGCGATCGCATGCACAGCTATGCTGTCCGTGATCTCAGAGGCACGCACAGACAGCATCCCCTCCATCGAATGGGACAGGGAATCGATCACCGTATGTATCAAAGAATGTTCCGGCAGCTGCTGCAAATATGCAGGATCCAGCAGCGCATATCTGGGGAACAGGGACGAAGCGGAAATACTGGTCTTCGTTTCCCTTCCCGGATTAGTCAGGATCGCATAAGGCGTCACCTCGGAGCCTGTACCCGCCGTTGTGGGCACATGGATCATGGGCAGAGCCGGATATGCCGCCACACCGTCAAAAATCTTCTCCTTCGGAATATCGCAGACTGCCAGCATAGCCATGGCCTTTGCCGCATCCATAGGAGAACCGCCGCCAATGGCGACGATAAAATCCACCTGTTCTTCTCTTGCCACTCTGCCGCCTTCATAGACACAGTCCACTGAAGGATTGTTCATGACCCGGTCATAAAGTACATACGTCTGTCCGGATGCCTGCAGCGCCTCCGTCACATCATCCAGCGCGCCGCAGACTTTTGCCGAGTGCCGTCCGGTGACGATCATGGCCTTTTTCCCCATGCCGGCAAACAGTTCCTGATTTTCTTTTATACAATTTTCACCTATCAATACCTTTACAGGCATGTAAAATTGCTTCATCATCCTACTCTCCATTTCCAAAATATGTTCTGATATTCAGTATACCGTATTTTCATTTTTTTGTCATCAGCGAAAAATACTTTTGCGCCTGAAACCTGCAAAACCAAACATGAAATCCTGCAAATTTTTTGCATTTTTCCGCTGACCGCAGTATAATAAAGTATCGGCACCAGTTCCGGGAGGAGTGCGGCCTGTCCGTATCGCCGGTGTCTCGGTTCACACATCAGATTATCCCGGAGGAACACGCGGCGGCTGGTGCCGGCTTTCTGTTTACGGAGCATGGTTTTTAAAATCTTGCCTTCAACCAGCGGATATTCATCGAAACCCTCTATCAGATTGCGGAAGTGCTCTTTTAAAATCAAAAAAGGCTGGAACGCTTAAAACAAGCGTTCCAGCCAATGGAGCATACGGGACTTGAACCCGTGACCTCCACACTGCCAGTGTGGCGCGCTCCCAACTGCGCTAATGCCCCAACTAAGTGACAGTATACCAGCAAACATGCGTAAAATCAAGTTTTTTTAATACTATTTTCAGGAAAACCTGTCTGACCATCTGACCTGAACGGCGAAACGGTAAAAAATACTTGCAGAACTGCTTATTTTGTAGTATACTCTTATTGATCCCAAAGGAGGGGCAGATGGCGACATCTGTCCCTTTTTTCGTGTCATAGGAAATTGATGGGGATCTTCTATTTCCAGTACACATACTTTGCTTCCTAATATGGAAAAGCAGCGGAAAGGGGCGCCGGAAACAAAATGCGGATGTTTGATACAGACAGATGGAAAGCGTTGAATATGATGATCTATCAGATTTATACCACGGATGATCTGACGGTGATGCGGACAGAACTTCTAAAGCAGCTGCACAGTCTGATTTCCTTTGACGGAGCCAGCTTTTTCTTGTCAGATCCGAAAAACGGGAAGGAACTGACGTCGCCTGTATTGGACAACTGTACCGCAGAACATGCAAAAGCATGTGAGGAATTTTCCCAGTCCGGCGGTATTTATAAAAACGTGCATCTTTCTGATCCATGGCATTATTCTTTGAATATGTTGTTGGAGAAGGAAGGGGTATTTCTGGGAGCGCTCACCTGTTTTCGCACCATTGATAAAGGAGAGTTCCGTTATGAGGACATGTTTGTTCTGGACATTCTGAAGACCCATTTGACATACCGTCTGCAAAAGAGCCGGGACAAAGGAAAAGAAAAGCTGACGATTACGGAAGCGGCAGCCAGATTTGACCTGACAAAACGGGAGATCACCATTCTCCGCTGCCTCCTGCAGGGAATGGACAACGAAGAAATGGAGAAAGAACTGTCCATCAGCGTAAACACTGTAAAAAAACATATACTGAATCTCTATCGGAAGATGAAGATCAAAAACCGGGTGCAGCTGTTTAAAATGGTGCTGGAACAGGAGTAAGCAGGAAACGGGAACTGTGTCAATCATATTTCACAGGTGCGGCCCGCATAATTAAAAAGAGGAAGAATACAGCAGTTTGCCTGAATGAGCGGGAATTGCGGAGGAGGAAAATACTGTGTATGAACTGATACAAATAACAGACGCCAGCTATTATATTCAATGTCCCGCCAAAATCGGACTGGTACGGCTGAACGATAATGAAGTCTGTCTCATTGACAGCGGTAATGATAAAGGCGCCGGACGCAAAGTCCGACAGATTTTGGACGAAAACGGCTGGACGCTTGCTGCAATCTACAACACTCATTCCAATGCCGACCACATCGGCGGCAACAGATATCTGCAGGGGCAGACGGGATGCAAAATCTACGCGCCGGGAATAGACTGTGATTTTACACGGCACCCGATCATAGAACCATCGTTTCTATACGGTGGGTATCCCTGCAAAGACCTGCGGCACAAATTCCTGCTGGCACAGGAAAGCAGCGCCGAGTATCTGACAAAAGATGTTTTGCCGCCGGGATTTGAAATCATCGATCTGCCGGGGCACTTTTTTGATATGGTGGGGTTTCGGACGCCGGATAATGTAGTTTATCTCGCAGACTGCCTGTCAAGCCGTGAAACGCTGGATAAATACCAGATTGGATTTATCTATGACGTCGGGGCTTATATAAAGACGCTGGAAATGGTAAAAACGCTGGACGCGAAAATGTTTGTTCCTGCTCATGCGGAGGCTGCGGATGATGTTTCGGAACTGGCACAGTACAACATTGAAAAGGTATGGGAGATCGCAGGAAAAATTATGGGGCTTTGTAAAGAGCCGCTCTGCTTTGAGATAATTCTGCAGCGGCTGTTTGCGCACTATTCCCTCGCCATGAATTTTGAGCAGTATGTCTTGGTGGGAAGTACTGTCCGCTCCTATCTTTCGTGGCTGAAGGACACAGGCAGGCTGAACGCACATTTTGAGAACAATATGCTTTTATGGGAGCAGATATAGCAGCTGCAGGATTTCATTTCAAAACGGGCAGTCTTCCAGAATCGAAGGACTGCCCGTTTTGTTCTTTCCTTGATCTGCCATAATCTGCAGGAACCGGTCATCAACAGATGGAAATGACCTGATACTCCTTATCTTCTACTGCTTTTTTCAGCACGTCGTCGGCAACTTCCTCCGACATGGTTACCACAGCAGATCCGGATTCGTGACTGACCTTTGCCTCTGTAACGCCGGAAATCGACTCCAGCGCCTTCTTTACAGTGGCCTCGCAGTGGCCGCACATCATGCCCTCGATCTTCATTGTTTTTGTCATAATTTGTTCCTCCTTTATGATTGGTTGTATAGAGATTGCTTTGTTCTTTCTGTCTTTTTTCCTGTCGTGGATCCGAAGCAGATTCAGCCGCAGGGCGTTCGTCACCACGCAAAAGCTGGACAGACTCATAGCGGCGGCACCGAACATGGGATTCAACTGCCAGTGAAAGATGGGGATCCAGACACCAGCAGCCAGCGGAATACCGATCACATTGTAAAAGAATGCCCAAAACAAATTTTCATGGATATTTTTCAGCGCCGCACGGCTCAGACGAATGGCGGCCGGAACGTCGATCAGGCGGCTTTTCATCAGCACTACATCTGCTGCGTCGATGGCAATATCTGTGCCCGCGCCGATGGCAACACCCATGTCAGCCCGTGTCAGGGCGGGCGCGTCGTTGATGCCGTCACCTACCATCATCACCCGGCCCTGCTCCTTCAGCCTGCGGATGACCGCCTCTTTTCCATCCGGCAGAACCCCGGCGATCACGTCGTCCACGCCTGCCTGCCTGCCAATGGTCTGTGCAGTCCGAGCATTGTCTCCTGTGAGCATCACTACCCGGATGCCCATTCCTTTAAGTTGGGCCACAGCCTCCGGGCTATCCTCCTTTATCACATCAGCTACGGCGATCATGCCGGCCAGTTTTCCGTCGCAGGCAAAGAGAAGCGGCGTCTTCCCCTCTTCAGAAAGCCGTTCTGCCTGCCCCGCAATCTCTTGTGGAACAGACAGCTGTTTGCTGATATAATGAAAACTTCCGCCTGTGAGAAGTGCGCCGTTCAGATCGGCCTGAAGACCGTTTCCTGGCAAAGCCTGAAAATCCGTCACCTTCAACGGGGTAATCTTCTGCTCCTCGCCTGCAAGCAGGATCGCTTTTGCCAGGGGATGCTCGCTTTTTTGTTCCAATGAATAGGCAAGCTGTAACAGTGTTTCCGCATCTGTGCCGGAAGCCGGGATCACATCCGTCACTCTGGGAGCGCCGCTTGTGATCGTTCCCGTTTTATCCAGAACCACGATCTGTGCCTTTCCGGTTTCTTCAAGAGAAACTGCTGTTTTAAATAAAATTCCGTTTTTGGCGCCAACGCCGCTTCCCACCATGATCGCCACAGGGGTTGCCAGCCCCAGCGCGCAGGGACAGCTGATCACAAGTACGGAAATACCTCTGGCAAGGGCAAAACCAATGCTTTCACCGGCGACAAGCCAGACAAGTATGGTGACCGCGGCAATGGCCATGACGACCGGTACAAACACACCGGACACTTTATCCGCTACCTTGGCAATGGGCGCTTTTGTAGCCGCCGCGTCGCTTACCATGCGAATGATCTGTGCCAGCGTCGTATCTTCGCCTACTTTGGTCGCTTCACAGCGCAAATATCCTGACTGGTTCACAGTGGCGGCGGAAACACTGTCTCCCACTGCTTTATCCACCGGAATACTCTCCCCTGTCAGCGCGGATTCGTCAACGGCGCTGCTGCCTTCCAGTATCACACCGTCCACGGGTATATTTTCTCCGGGACGCACCGCAAATAAATCGCCCTTTTTCACCTGATCAATGGGCACCGTGACTTCATTGCCGTCCTTTATCAACACGGCGGTTTTCGGCGCAAGACGCATCAGGCTTTTTAAAGCGTCCGTTGTCTTGCCCTTAGAGCGGGCTTCCAGCATTTTGCCCACGGTAATCAGCGTCAGGATTGTGGCAGCGGATTCAAAGTAAAATTCGTGCATGAATCCCATAACGGCGTCCATATCTCCCGCCGCCTGTGCCCCGGTCATGGCAAACAGGGCATACGTGCTGTAGATAAATGCGGCCCCTGCGCCCAGCGCCACCAGCGTATCCATGTTGGGGGCCCGGTGCAGCAGCCCCTGAAAGCCGCTGATAAAGAATTTCTGGTTGATCACCATGATGATCACAGTGAGGAGCAGCTGTAAAAGTCCCATGGCTACATGATTGTTCTGAAAGAACGAAGGAACCGGCCAGCCCCACATGGTATGTCCCATGGAGATATACATGAGCAGGATCAGAAACAGCAGGGAGGCAGTCAGCCGTTTTTTCAGCAAAGGCGTGGTCTTATCCTGTAATGAATCCGGATCGGCTGCGGCGGTTTTGAAATCATTCTGTCCGGCATGGGCAGTTTCTTTTATACTGGCTCCATATCCGGCCTTTTCCACAGCGGAAATGATCGCTTCATGAGAAGCGGTACCCTCCACACCCATGGAATTTGTCAGCAGGCTGACAGAGCAGGCGGTAACGCCCGGAACCCTGGAAACGGCTTTTTCTACCCGGGCGCTGCAGGCGGCGCAGCTCATGCCTGTGACGGCATATTGTTCCATTTGAGATTCCTCCTTTATTATTTCATCAATTTCTGAAGTGTGGTAACCAGCTCGTCGATCACATCTTCTTTGCCTTCGCGCAGGTCCCTGACTACACAGGTTCGGATATGATTAGAGAGCAGCTCTTTATTAAATGCGTTCATTGCGGCGCTGACTGCTGCGGACTGCACAAGGATATCCGCACAGTAGGCATCCTTTTCCAACATGCCCTTTATGCCCCGGATCTGGCCCTCCATGCGGTTCAGCCGGTTGATCAGACGCTTGTATTCTTCCGGCGAGCGTTTCGTGGTTTTGTGGCAGCAACAGGTTTCCTTATTCATATCGTACCCCCATTTTCTTATAAAATGTGATAAAATGTGTTTTCCGCTTTTCTTATACTGATATCGGGATCAAACGGGCTTTTGACTCCGGTGATACACAGATTTCTCTGGGCCTCGTTCCATCGAGATCTTCAACGAAAATATACCCCGTGCAGGTATATTTACTGTATACCTCTGCGGGGTATTTGTCAATGGGTCTGGTGAATATTTTTTCGGATTTTTATAAGTAACTCAGAGAGGCTGTTTTACATCCCCTGATTTTTTTGATAAATGAGCATCAGCCCTTTCAGCAAAAGGGCATCGTCCAATATAATGTGATGGACGCAGTGGGGAATGATGCTGCCGGCCAGCCCGCCGGTAGCCACAACGGTTGTCTTTTGACCCAGCTCCTCTTCTATCCGGGTGATCATACCGTCCAGACAGGAGGCATTACCAAAAATCACGCCGCTTTTCATGCACTCCACCGTATTCTTGCCGATCACTCTTTTGGGCGCTTCCATGCTGATCCGAGGCAGCTGGGAAGTGCGGCTGGTAAGAGAATCCAGCGATACCTTCATGCCGGGCAGGATCATCCCGCCGATATAATTTTTATGTTCATCTACAATCTCAATGGTGGTAGCTGTACCCATGTCGATGATCACCAACGGCAAAGGATACTCCGCAATGCCCGCCACTGCGTTGACGATCAGATCGCTGCCTACCTGGGCCGGATTGTCCATGAGAATATTCAGGCCGGTTTTCACGCCGGGTCCTACGATCATAACGTCGCTGCCAGTAATTTTTTCAATGGCTTCTTTAAACAGGTTTGTCACCGGGGGAACAACGGAAGAGATCACCGATCCTTTCATCTCCCTCGCTTCAATATCGTACATTTCCAGCACGTTTTTAATGCTGATGGCATATTCCAGTACGGTTTTTGCCGTATCAGTGGAAAGCCGCTCCACAAACAGCAGCCGGCCTTCATTAAAACAGCCCAGCACCGTATTTGTATTTCCGATATCAATCGTTAAAATCATTTTTGTCTCCATTCCGGAGCGTTTTACAGAATGGGCGCGCAAACCTCCCGTTTACGTCTGCCATCAGGGATATCTGTGACGCTCCGGCACAAATATCCCCTATTGAAAAATCGGCGTATCAGTGCGATTTTTCCATCTTGCCACTTCCGTTTTTATCTTCCGCAGCACAGTTCTTGAAATCTGTTAAAACTATAGCATGAACCTTTGAGAAACACAAGGGGAATCCGCCTGCTCTTGACAGAAAAAACGACAAAAGCGTATAATAGGGGACAA
Source organism: uncultured Lachnospiraceae bacterium (assembly GCA_947625135.1). Lineage (GTDB taxonomy): Bacteria > Bacillota > Clostridia > Lachnospirales > Lachnospiraceae > CANQUC01. Next base: position 43,983 of record CANQNE010000011.1, on the reverse strand, counting down.
CGAAGTACCGAGAGAAACTGAGGTGAAATTTGTGTTAAAAAATAAAACCGTCATACTGGGCGTCTCCGGCGGGATCGCAGCATATAAGATCGCAAATCTTGCCAGCATGCTTGTAAAACTCCATGCGGATGTACATGTGATCATGACCGAAAACGCCGTCAATTTCATCAATCCGATTACCTTTGAGACACTGACCGGAAATCGATGTCTGCTTGATACCTTTGATCGGAATTTTCAATTTCAGGTGGAACATGTGGAACTGGCAAAGCGGGCGGATGTCGTGATGATCGCGCCGGCCACCGCAAATGTGATCGCCAAACTGGCAAACGGGCTGGCGGACGATATGCTCACCACCACGGTGCTTGCCTGCACCTGCAAAAAAATCGCGGCGCCTTCTATGAATACAAGGATGCTGGAAAATCCGGTTACACAGGATAATATCCGGCGTCTGGAGGGATATGGTTTTGAGATCGTGCAGCCGGAAACGGGAGCCCTTGCCTGCGGGGATGTGGGAAAAGGCAAGCTGCCCGGGGAAGAACTGCTCCTTGCCTGTATTTTGCGGGAGATCGCATTGGAAAAAGATATGAAAGGCCTGAAGGTACTGGTAACCGCAGGTCCCACAGTGGAGGCTATGGATCCTGTCCGGTTCCTTTCCAATCATTCTACCGGCAAAATGGGCTATGCCCTTGCCAGAAACGCCATGCTGCGGGGAGCAGACGTAACGCTGGTCACCGGGCCCACTGATCTGGCTCCGCCGCCCTTTGTGCAGGTAGTGCCTGTCACAAGCGCAAAGGAAATGTTTGACGCAGTGACCGCTGTCAGCAACCGACAGGATATCATCGTAAAGGCGGCGGCAGTGGCGGATTACCGTCCGGCCATGATCGCGCCTGAAAAATTAAAAAAATCCGACGACCAGCTGACGCTCATGCTGGAGCGGACGGAGGACACCCTGCAGTATCTGGGAGATCACAAAGAGAAAGGACAGCTCTTATGCGGCTTTGCCATGGAAACAAGCCGGCTGGAAGAATGGGCAAAAGAAAAGCTGCAGAAAAAGAATCTGGATATGATCGCTGCCAATAATATCAAAACCGCAGGCGCAGGCTTCGGCACAGATACCAATGTGATCACGCTGATCACAAAGGATGGGGAAGAACATCTCGGACTGATGAGCAAAGAGGATGCGTCGGCGGTGTTGTTTGACCGGTTACTGGCTATGAGGAAGAATTTTTAAAATATGTACAAAGGGCGGCCCGGATTATCTTTAAACAGTTACAGATTTCGGGTCGCCGCAGGAATCGTCAATTTTCTCCTGGATTCCTTTAACAGGGAGAGACAAAGATGGAATGGAATTTTATGTTTATTCTGAACAGCATATTACTCGGTGTGGGACTTGCTATGGATGCCTTTTCGGTATCCATGGCCAACGGCCTCCACGATCCGACCATGAAAAAGAGCCGAATGAACAGGATCGCCGGCGTATTTTCCGGATTCCAGTTCGCCATGCCTATGATCGGGTGGATCTGCGTACATACGATCGTCCAATACTTCCGTGCATTTGAACAGGCTATCCCGTGGATCGCCCTCATACTCCTCTCCCTGATCGGCGGAGAAATGCTGATCGAAGGCATCCGCAATAAAGATTCAAAGGAAAAAACAACGGGGCTTGATATCTGGACGCTGCTTATTCAGGGCGTTGCGACCTCCATCGACGCATTGTCTGTAGGTTTTACCATAGCCGAATACGGATGGGGCATGGCGCTGGCGGCCTGTATCATCATCGCAGCCGTCACCTTTATCATCTGCATGGCAGGCCTTGTGATCGGGAAAAAGTTCGGAACAAAATTGTCTAATAAAGCGCAGATTCTCGGCGGTGTCATTCTGATCGCCATCGGAATAGAGATTTTCATCACGGGAATGCACGTCTCCTGATGACCCCGCCGTCACGCCGGAACGCTGCAGCGCTGTCAAATACAGCACTTCAGGAAAGAATCTCCACCTTTTTTCCTGTTTCTGCCGCATACCGGAGCAGTTCTTCATTTGCCTTTTCAAAGGTGCCGAAGCTGCTCTTACTGCTTATCACGCTCTCGCAGCAGTCAATTTTTTCCTTTGCCTTTTTTATCAGCGCGTCCGTTATGGGCTCGAAGCTCTCGGCTTTTATCACGTCCGCTGCCAAAGCGCGCGCCGCGGGATAATCCTGATCATTTTCAAAAAGGATCCCCGCCGCAAAAGAAATCCCCTGTCTCTGCAGCCGCCGATAGATAGTTCTTCCGGTTCCGCCGCCGGCGATCACAAATACCTTTGGCTTTCCTGCAGCCGCCTGCAATTCCATGCTGCTGCTCTCCTCGTCAAAGCTGCCCGTCTCTATTCCGAAAAGGGACTTCATATAGCCCCGCCGGAAGATCTCCTCCGGCCTTCCCAATCGTTCTACATACTTTCCGTTGACGCAGAGGATTTTGTCCGAAACTCTCTCCGCCAGTTCCAGCTCATGGATAGACATGATGACTGTCAGCCCTTTTTTCATGCGCAGCTCCTGCAGAACAGATAAAAATTCCAGCTTATATTTTACATCCAGAAAGGAAGTCGGCTCGTCCAGAATGATGATCTCCGGCTCCTGACAGATGGCTCTGGCAAGCATTACCCGCTGCCTTTGCCCATCGCTGATCTTATTAAAATCCCGATCCCGGATATCCGTAACATGGACCAGCTCCATTGCTTCTCTCACAACGGCGGCATCTTCCTTTGACAGGAGTCCGAAACGCCCGGTATAGGGATAACGGCCCGTCGCCGCCACATCCTGACAGGTCATCATCTCCGCTTTCAGTTTTTCCGTAAAAACCACTGCCATCTTTCGGGAAAGCTCTTTTCCCGACATCTGCGCCATTTCATTCTTGTCCAGATATACCACTCCGCCGATCAGTTTCAGCTGCTTCGCAATCGTCTTTAATATCGTAGACTTACCGGCGCCGTTGGGGCCGATCAACGTCAGAATCTCTCCCTTATCCAGTTCAATCTCAATATCACGGATCAGTGGTTTCCCCTGATATCCCACGCTCATCTGTTTCGTTTTAAAGTAATATCCCATTATGCCGCCTTCTCTTTTTTATGTTTTGCCATGACCCACAGCACCACCGGCGCGCCGAAAATTGCCGTTACAGTGCTGATACTCAATTCTGTTGGGGCAAGTATGGTTCTGGCCAGCAGATCACAGAACAGGCAAAATACACTGCCTCCTAAAAAGCAGGCAGGTATCATTAGCAGCGGTTTCGCCGTTCCAAGGAGCTTTTTCACCAGATGGGGCGTTGCGATCCCCACAAAAGAAATGGGCCCTGCAAACGCTACAATGCAGGCCGACAGCACGCTGGATAGAATCACAAGACCGATCCGCAGAAGCCGGATATTCACACCCATATTCTGGGCGTACACTTCTCCCTGCTGATAAGCGCCAAGCGGCTTTGACATCATAAACACCGCCGCGAAAGTAACGGCCACTACAACAGCCATCACCTTCACATTGTCCCATGTCATTCCGGAGAAACTGCCCAGAGACCAGTTATGCAGGTTTACAATGTCCGCGTCATCCGCAAAGGTCACCACCAGTTCCGTAACTGCTGAACAGATATATCCGATCATAACTCCGCTGACTACCAGCATGGACATTCCCTGTACTCTGTATGACAAAAGCAGGACAAACCCCATAGACATCATTGCACCCACAAACGCCGCAAGGATCATATCCATGGAAGTCACCCTGGCGGATCTGCCCATCAGAAATACCATAACAAGCGCGACCACCATTTTCGCCCCCGAGGAAATACCAAGCACAAAAGGCCCCGCAATAGGATTGTGAAAAAAGGTCTGCAGCAGATACCCGCTGAGCGCCAAAGCTCCGCCGAGTATCATCCCCGCTGCGGTTCTCGGCAGCCTGATATCCCACAGAATCTTGGCCGCCGTTTCATCAGTCTTCCGCCCTGTTATGATCCGCAAAACATCTGGTATTGTGATCCTGACGCTTCCGATCCCTATATTCAGCGCCAGAAATAAAACGACGCCGACGCCGAGAAAAACAAAGGCGGCTATATATCTGTATGTTCTGCTTTTCTCCATGCAAACCACAAAACCTTTCTTTTATTTCAGCCGGAAGAGATAATTCATCGTCTCTTCTCTTTCGCCTGCCAGCATATTGTGAATATCTTCTATCAGATAACCGATCGACAAAGACTGCTGATACATATCATTGGTGGTACACCAGACATTGTTCTCCCTGACCGCTTTGAAATCCTTTAGAAACGAACATTTTTCCAACAGCGCTTCCATGTCTGAAACGCCGCCGTCTATGGCGCTGTTATAAATTAAAAAATCCGCGTCTTTCGCCTGGCTATAGAACTCTTCCGCCTGCATATTCATAGTGGAACGCTTTGTGTCGGCGTCTCCCAGATTTTCAAAAATATATCTGCCGCCTGCCAGCTCTATCATCTTCGGTACGTAATCAGAGGATTGTCTTACCTGTATCAGGCCGTTGGAGGTAACAAAAAAGAATGCCACCGTCTTGCCTGTCTGACTGTCCGCCGTTACTTTATCCAGAATCTCGGTCTGCTCCGCAAATATCTGCTCTGCCTTTTCCTCCTGACCCAGCAGCGCCCCGAAAAATTTGATCCATTCCACCCTTCCCAGCGGATGGGATTCATAGCTGGAACACTCTACCATCACCGGGATTTCAAAATTCTCCAGTTTTTCCACCACCTCCGGCGAGTGCATGACCATTCTGTTTTCTATGGCAAGGGTGCAGCCCTCTGAGACAAGCAGCTCATAATCCGGCTTATTATACTTGCCGGCGTAAAAGATACCGCCTTCCTCCATGGCGGCCTTCGCCTCTTCGATATACCAGTTTTCCTTCGGCTGTCCCGAAAACTTCACCTGTTCCAGCCCGTCCAGCTCACAGAACATATCCATGATCGCTGAGGCCACCAGATAGATATCCTTTATGGGGCGCTTCAGCACCACGATCCCCTCTTCCAGATCTTCCGGCGCTTCTTTTCCCTCCGGCACCAGCAAAAACTTTTTACTGTCCATCTTCGTTGTCAGCATGGTATAGCCGCCCTCGTAATAATCTACCGCAAAATTCTCGGCATACTGAAGCTCCATACTGCTTTCATAGACAAGTTCAGACGCCGCCCCGTTTTCCTGTTGGAAATGATCTGTATAATTGGAAGAAGGACTGCTGCAGCCCCAAAGCCCCAGCAGTCCTGTCAAAAGCAGACACATTCCTATGGTCGTCCCTTTTTTTCTTCTCATAGTTTCCTCTTATTCTGACCGCTTCATCGTATCGGAATGAAATGTCAGGGTATATTCGATCTCATGAGGCTTGCTCATTGCAACCGTGTCCCCGATCACACTGATCGGCTGGTCAAAAGCCGTCACTGGAATCTCAAAAAGGGAATCCCCCTCTGTGTTCACAGGCAAATATTTTTTCCCATCCACGATCATATAATCATAATTGGGACTGTTCCACTGTACCGCTGCAGTCACGGTCTGACCCGATACGGAAACCGTCGCAGGAGACAAAATAGATGCCTTCCCGCTTCCGCCTTCAAAAGTAAGTTCCACGGTATAGTTTCCATCTTCAAATTTCACATTGCTTTCTGACTGCGTCTGTTCCTCCTTTACAGGCTGGGGATTGGAAACCTTCACTTTATGGTCATACCATTTTCCCTTCGTACCGATCAATGCCAGATCAAACTCTTCATCCAGCGCCGGAACCGGCACATCATAACCGTTGACTTCTTCTGTCAGGCCGTCGCTGTAGGTAACGGTATCTACTGTGGGAGAAAGCAGCTGCGCTCCTTCCTTCTGGGCGTCCTCCGCAAGGCCGGGATACAGATTCACGATATTTTTAGAGGTCAGAGAAATATGAATGGTCATTTCACCGTTTTCCACTGTCATTGTTCCCTTACCGTCACAGGCTTCACTTACGCGAAACATCTTGTTGTCCGTATCAAAATCTGCCGTATATACGCCGTCCGGCAGCGTTTCTCCTGCCTCTTCGCTCTCCTGTACCGTGGCCGTACTCTCTGTTTCAGCGGGCGCCGGTTTGTCGTCTTTGCCGGAACAACCGGCAAACAACACACACGCCATCCATACAATCCCTAATACTACAATGCTTGTTTTTTTCATAATAATCTCCATTCCGGAACGTTTCCGCTCAGTATGATTTTTTACTTAGTCTACTGCTGATCCATCGCCGTCTGGGTATGCTCCACATACAGCTGCTGAACCGCCGCGATCCTTCCAAGGCCAAAAATCTGTGTGTCAACACTTTCAAATTTTCCGGAAGCCTTGAACATGTTCACCCATGAATCCTCTTCTTCCCCTGCCATGTCATTGTTGGCATGATCTCCGGCTACTACCATCAGGGGACGAAGGACTACTTTTGTATAACCGGCTGCAGCAACGGCTTCGATCACTGATTCACAGGAGGTTTCTTCCGGCTCGCCTTCCACGGTTCCGATAAATACGTTCTCATATCCGAGCGTCGTCATCTGCGTCTGCATCTGACTGTAAGAAACCTTCGCCTCATGGGCTGTACCGTGGCCCATGAATACAAAAGCAGTGCCGTCTTCCTTTGCCGCTTCAATACTGTCATATCCTGCATCCTTTACCGCTTCACCTGTGATCGCCTCGGCAACTGCCTGCTTATCCTCATTGACAACCGTTGCATCTGTCCCCACTTCACCAAGGAGGGGTTCCGCAACCTTTACAGTCTCAAATTTATCCCTGTAGGCTTCTATCGCTTCCATGAGCTCGTCATACTCTGCGCCGTGCATCAAATGTGTAGGCTGTACAACAAGATTTTTCACGCCGTTTGCAACGGCGCGTTCAAGAGCCTGATCCATATTATCTATGTTTTCGCTGTCTCTTGCCTGTACATGATTGATGATGATCTGCGCGGTAAATGCTCTTCTTACAGACCAATCGGGATAAGCTGCCTGCAGGGCGTCCTCAATGCCCTTTATATCCGCTGCGCGGCTGTCATTAAAGGACGTACCAAAGCTCACTGCCAGAATTTCGTTCTCCCCGATCTCATCCTGATTGCGGGCATCATCCGCAGAAGCGTCGCCGGTGTCTCTGCCAAAATAATCCGGATCGGCATTTTCGCCTTCTACAAGCGCTTTCTGTGCGTCTGTCAGTTCATCCCATGCCGCTTTTGCGTCGGCACACTGCTGATCCGTCTCATCAGTCCGCTTCTGCACATAGATTGCATCGATCAGCGCAGCAACTTTATCGGCTGCTTCCTGATCGGAAATCTCCTCATTTTGCGTTGTCTCCTCCGTCGCTTCAGAATCCTGTTTTGTTGTTTTCCCTTCATTTCCACATCCTGCCAGACAGCATGTTCCCACTAATACTGCCGTTAATAATACTACTGCCTTTTTCTTCATGTTTTCCTCCTCCGGCATTTCTGCCTACTTTTAATAATATAAACAGGAATTTCAGAAACACCGTTCAGACAACACAGAACACGGCATGTGTCTTTGGCCTTTCCATCCGGCAGCGTCTTCGTCTCATCGGAAATACAGCGCAGTTTTCCATAAAACAAAAAACCCTTTCACCGATACAGGTAAAGGGTTCGCACACAAATGAAACATACGAAAAATCACAGACAGGATTTTCCGTACATTATGTACAACCAGTTACTCGTGGTCTGAAACAATCGTTTCTGTACAACAATCAGGCAGGTCTCCCGGCTTAAAGATCATCGCATCCGCCATCTTCCCAGTTTCCCAGTGATATATCAGCTTCTGCTCCTTGATTACGGTGACGAGTTCGCACAGGACTTACACCTGTTTCCCTTTTCACCAGAGCCAATCATACAATCATTGCTCTGACACCTGACTGTTCCCTATTTAATTGCGGCTATTATACCATATTCTGACAGACAATTCAACCTGTTTCACACTAAAAACCGTTATTTTGCCCCTGCCCGTGATAACGGAACTTGTTTTGAGAAAAGTTCGTTCTTGCCTAAAATAATAAAATACCAAAAAATGCTAGACTATTGGAGAATTTTGTGCGAAAATAAGTTGTTGAAGGAAATGTATGTAATTACATAAGATCGGTGTGCGATCACCAACCATCATCTTTGAAAGGAGTTTTAACATGATCTACACAAAGGAAGTTCAAAACATGTGTCCCGTTGCCAAGGGCGCAAAACATGAACCCGCTCCGATCCCCGAAGAGGGCAAGTGGGTTCATTCCAAAAAAATCGAAGATATCTCCGGCTTTACACATGGTATCGGCTGGTGTGCCCCTCAGCAGGGCGCCTGCAAGCTTTCTCTGAATGTAAAGAACGGTGTGATTGAGGAGGCGCTGGTAGAGACCATTGGCTGCTCCGGCATGACACACTCCGCTGCAATGGCTGCAGAGATCCTGCAGGGCAAGACCATTCTGGAGGCGCTGAACACCGACCTTGTATGCGATGCCATCAACACCGCTATGAGAGAATTGTTTTTGCAGATCGTATATGGACGTACGCAGAGCGCATTTTCTGATGACGGACTTGCCATCGGCGCAGGCCTTGAGGATCTGGGCAAGGGACTTCGTTCTCAGGTTGGCACAATGTACGGCACAAAGGAAAAGGGCGTCCGTTATCTGGAAATGGCCGAGGGCTATGTAACAGGTATCGCATTGGACGAAGACAATGAAGTGATTGGTTATCAGTTCGTTTCTCTTGGAAAAATGACAGATTTCATCAAAAAAGGCGACGATCCCAACACTGCATGGGAAAAGGCAAAAGGCCAGTACGGCCGGGTAGCCGATGCTGCGAAGATCATCGACCCGAGAGTAGAATAAGAAAGGAGAAACGAATTATGGCATTATTTGAATCTTATGAGAGAAGAATCGACCAGATCAATACTGTTCTGAACAGTTATGGAATCAGCTCCATAGAAGAAGCTGAGAAAATCACCAAAGATGCCGGCCTCGACGTTTACGGTCAGGTAAAGGCTATCCAGCCTATCTGCTTTGAAAACGCATGCTGGGCATATACGGTAGGCGCCGCGATCGCCATCAAAAAGGGCGCTAAAAAAGCTGCGGACGCGGCAGCAGCGATCGGCGAGGGCCTTCAGGCATTTTGCATCCCCGGTTCCGTTGCAGATCACAGAAAAGTAGGTCTTGGACACGGCAATCTGGGCAAGATGCTTCTTGAGGAGGACACCGAGTGCTTCTGTTTCCTGGCTGGACATGAGTCCTTTGCCGCTGCAGAGGGCGCCATCGGCATTGCTGAGAAGGCAAACAAAGTGCGCCAAAAACCGCTTCGGGTAATTCTGAACGGCCTCGGCAAGGACGCCGCGCAGATTATTTCCCGCATCAACGGCTTTACTTATGTGGAGACAAAATATGATTACAAGGAAGCTAAACTGAACGTGGTTTATGAAAAGCCTTATTCCAAAGGACTTCGCGCTACCGTTAAGTGCTACGGCGCAGACGATGTACAGGAAGGCGTTGCCATCATGCACCATGAGAACGTAGGCGTTTCCATCACAGGTAACTCCACCAATCCCACCAGATTCCAGCATCCTGTTGCAGGTACCTACAAGAAAGAGTGTACCGAACTGGGTAAAAACTATTTCTCCGTTGCCTCCGGCGGCGGCACAGGACGTACCCTCCATCCCGACAACATGGCTGCAGGCCCCGCTTCTTACGGTATGACAGATACACTTGGACGTATGCACTCTGACGCACAGTTTGCAGGCTCCTCCTCCGTACCTGCCCACGTAGAGATGATGGGACTGATCGGTATGGGCAATAACCCTATGGTAGGCGCTACCGTGGCTGTTGCCGTTTCCATCGAGGAAGCTGCAAAAGCAGGACGTTTCTAAAAACGTTTCACAAGCTCTAAAAAATAGCGTAAAATCAAGGGCTTCCGTTGATCTAAGATGTCAGCGGAAGCCCTGTTTTTGTACAGGTACGGCACAGGTAATACACAAGCAGGACACAAGAGGTAATATACAGAATTATATAAACTAAAATGAGGTAAAAATCACTTGCATCCTTATACCGGGTGTAATATATTAAAAATGCAAAAGGAAGCAACCGCCCACAAGGTGGTTAGCCCCCAGTGTAAGTTATAAGCCTACCTGCACGGCCAAGTACAAGGTAGGCTTATTTATTTTCGCTTGTTGTTCCTATCGATGTAGCTATGTAAACATGATTGCGCATCCATTGTTGAGTATGCCGCAATCCGGCGAATAGACCGTTGCCGTTGTCCAGCTTCTATAAGCAATGCCTTTCTGCCCCTTGTGTTTATCTGAAGATCACCTGAGACGCTTCATCCACAGTATAACATTCTCCTTCCACCTGCCTGATCGTTACGTTATCAAACACGATCCCTTTCCCATTGCGCACTATAAAGCCTGCCGCGCACAGGGCGTCAAGCCTTGCCATCATTGCAGGTACACAGGCTCCCTTTTTATTCGTCATAGAAATGCTGCAGTTGGAAAAGGTGATATTCTCAACCGGCTGCTCCGGCAGTCCTGCAATCACACCGGCACAGGCGCTGGCATTTACCACTGTGACATTGTTAATATTGAGATCCTGTATCACCGGCGTCCCCTTATCCACAGGAGCCGGAGCCGGATCACTGACCCATGGCTGCTTTCCCAGCTTGCCGCAGAAATAATACATATTGAACACAAAAGGACACATTACCCGATCCATCAGAATATTGCTGAAGGTGAGCTTCTCCATCCTGCCTCCTCTGCGCCTTCTTGTCTTCAGGCGGATTCCTCTGTCCGTATCCTGAAATACACAGTTGGAGACTGTGACATTCCGCACGTCGCCGCTGGCCTCGCTACCGATCACCACGCCGCCGTGGCCATGCACCATGTTGCAGTTGGTAATGGTGATATTCTCGCAGGGCTTCAGAACCAGACTCTCCTCCACACCAGATTTGATGGCAATACAGTCGTCGCCCACGTCAATGAGACAGTCAGAGATCCTCACATTTCTGCAGGAATCCGGATTGATTCCGTCTGTGTTGGGACTGTCGGAGGGATTATAGATAGTAACGCCGTGGATCACTACATTCTCGGAAAACAGCGGGTGTACCGTCCATGCGGGAGACATCGTCAGGTAAATGTTTTCCAGCTTAATGTTTGTGCAATATTCAAAGTAAACCAGACAGGGCCTTGCCTCCTCCAGGGATTTTTCCCAGATCCGTTCCCACCATGCGCGTCCGTTTCCGTTCAGTCTGCCTTCCCCTCTGATCGTCACATTGTCCGCATGGGACATGTAGATGCAGGGCTTGTACATCATTCTGGTAATGCCCTCAAAATTACCTTCCAGAAGTTCATAGTCCTCGATATTGTCCAAAAAGGACAGCTCGCTTCCGTTGTCCAGATACAGCGTCATATTGCTCTTGAGCTGGATGGAACGGGTAGGATAAATCCCGGCAGGCACAAACAATGTGCCGCCGCCGGCTTTTTCCGCGTCCGCCACGGCCTGTCTGAAGGCGTCTGTCCAGTCCGTACCTTCCTTTGACAGATCATAATATGTTCTGATGTTAGTAAATCCTTCCATTTTAATCTCCATTCCGGAGCGTTTGCGCGACGAGGCGATGATAAAATCGAGAATGCGATTTTTCATCTGCCATCAAAACAATTTGTGACGCTCCACCACAAATTGCCGTGTGAAAAATAAGATATCGAGTTTATTTTTCACACTAAATTCCTCCTTAGTTTCTCGCAAATTCTGACAGCACCAGATCCGGATTGCGCTCCAGCGTCATACCCACGCTCCAGCTGTTCACAAACAAAAGCAAGGGACGGTCTTTTAAATCCTTGATCTTTTTCATATCCGACGTACCGCTGAGGCTTTCCAGATCAATATCCTTATTCTCGATCCACCGAATATGCTCATAGGGCAGGTTTTCCAGAATAATTTCTACATTATATTCGTTTTCCAGCCTGTATTTCAGCACATCGAACTGCAGCACGCCCACAACGCCCACAATAATCTCCTCCATGCCGGTGTGAAACTCCTGAAAGATCTGAATGGCGCCCTCCTGCGCGATCTGGGTGATCCCCTTTACAAACTGCTTCCGCTTCATGGTATCCACCTGACGCACCCTTGCAAAATGCTCCGGCGCAAAGGTGGGGATACCCTCATAGGCAAATTTATGTCCCGGCAGACAGACGGTGTCGCCGATCGAAAAGATACCCGGATCAAATACGCCGATGATATCTCCCGCATACGCCTCGCTGATCACCTTCCGCTCCTGCGCCATCAGCTGCTGGGGCTGAGAAAGCCGCATTTTCTTGCCGCTCTGCACATGGTATACTTCCATACTGGCGTCAAAGATCCCGGAACAGATCCGCATAAAGGCAATCCGGTCTCTGTGCGCTTTATTCATATTTGCCTGAATTTTGAATACAAAAGCACTGAAGTCCTCCCGGAAGGAATCCACCTCTCCTTCATCCGACATCCGGGGAAGGGGCGGCATGGTCGTCTTTAAAAAATGTTCCAAAAAGGTTTCCACACCGAAATTGGTAAGCGCTGATCCGAAAAACACCGGGGAAAGCTCTCCCTTGCGGATCAGTGCAATATCAAACTCCGCACTTGCGCCATCCAGCAGCTCGATCTCCTCTGCGAGCTGCTCTGTCGCTTCCTCTCCGATCACCTGAGACAGGCCCGGATCTTCCACGGAAATGCGCTGCGCCTGTCCTTCTTTGGTTCCCCGCTCCGTATCGGAAAATAAAAGCACTTCCCGGCTATGCCGGTCATAAACGCCCTTAAATTCCTTGCCGGAGCCGATCGGCCAGTTCACGGGGCAGGTGGCAATACCCAGCTCCTTTTCAATATCGTCCAGAAGATCAAAGGTATCCTTTGCCTCCCGATCCATCTTGTTGATAAACGTAAAAATCGGAATGTGGCGCATGACGCAGACTTTGAACAGCTTCCTCGTCTGTGCCTCCACACCTTTTGACGCATCGATGACCATCACCGCCGAGTCCGCCGCCATCAGCGTGCGGTAGGTATCCTCGGAAAAATCCTGATGTCCTGGCGTATCCAGTATATTGATGCAATATCCGTCGTAATTAAACTGTAGCACGGAGGAGGTAACAGAAATTCCTCTCTCCTTCTCGATCTCCATCCAGTCGGAAACCGCATGACGGGCGGTGGCCTTTCCCTTTACGGAGCCGGCCAGATTGATGGCTCCGCCGTACAGCAAAAATTTCTCCGTCAGGGTGGTTTTTCCCGCGTCAGGATGAGAAATGATCGCAAATGTCCTTCTCTTTTCTATTTCATGATGCAAATCCGCCAAAATGATTCCTCCTAACCATTCTTCTGCTTTTCAGTCCGCCAATGTTTTCATGTCGATCTTTGCCGTCAATGGGGACTGAGCAGGGGAAGAAGGGATGTACCTTCTGTTTGATCGCTGACGCCGAAATAATCCAGCACCGTTGCCCCGATATCCGCAAAGGAAGGTCGGGTACCAAGATCCACGCCGGCAGGGACAGGATTCCCGGCCAGCAGCAGCGGGGTATATTCTCTGCTGTGATCCGTAGAAGCTGTGGCAGGATCGCAGCCGTGATCTGCGGTGATCATCAGCAGATCCTCATCCCGAAGCCTCGCCAGAATCTCCGGCAGCCGCCGGTCAAAAGCCGTCAGCGCCTTTGCATAGCCGTCCACATCATTGCGGTGCCCGTAAAGCATATCGTAATCCACAAGGTTCACAAAGCAAAGTCCCTGAAACTCTCTGTCCAGATAACCCAGCGTCTTTTCAATCCCATCGGCATTGCCCTCTGTACGCACAAATTCTGTAATGCCGCTTCCGGCAAAGATATCATTGATCTTTCCCACACCGATCACGGAATACCCGTTTTGGGCAAGAATATCGCACATAGTCGCTTTGGGCGGGCGCAGGGAAAAGTCATGCCGATTGACGGTTCGGACAAAATTCCCCGGTTCTCCTGTAAAAGGTCTTGCGATCACCCGTCCCACACTATGCTCTCCTGTCAGGATTTCCCGTGCGGCACGGCAGTATTCATATAACTGCTCCACCGGCACCACATCCTCATGGGCAGCAATCTGGAACACACTGTCTGCTGAAGTATAAACGATGAGATCTCCCGTAAGGATATGCTGCTGCCCGTAATCTTTGATCACCTCTGTGCCGGAATAAGGCCTGTTGCAGAGTACGCCTCTCCCTGTGGCTTTTGTAAAAGCGTCCAGCACTTCCTTTGGAAATCCCTCCGGATAGGTAGGCAGCGGCTTTTCAGAGATCACACCGGCAATCTCCCAGTGACCGATGGTGGTATCCTTTCCGTTAGAGCTCTCCCTCATTCTGGCAAAGCTCCCTGCAGGATGGGGCTCCGCCTCTCCGCAGGTCACTCCCTCAATGTTGAACAGCCCCAGCTTCCTCATATTGGGCATGGAAAAATAAGGGCTTTTGGCAGCGGAGGCCAGCGTATTGCTTCCCTCATCTCCGTAAGCGGCCGCGTCCGGCTCCGCGCCGATCCCCACACTGTCCAGCACGATCAAAAACACTCTCTTCATAGTTTCCTCCGTTTTAAAATCCCGGGCGATGATCTTCAGGCAACAGGTTGGCTGCACATCCTATTTTGGCTTTCTCCAAAAACAGGCTTCTTCCGAAAACAAGCTCCAGCTGCGAAAAGAACCGTTGTCCGCAGACTGTATGCGCCGGTCCTTTCCGCCTCCGAAGCTTTTTCATTTTGCCACATTATCATAAATACTTAACCAAGTACGGTCTCCCTGAAAAACTGTGTGAGGCGGTGCAGCTCCTCCACCTCCATCCGGCGGCTTTGGGTCAGCTCCGCCTGATCTCTGGACCGGCTGGAAATCCCCATCTTTACGCCCTCCAGATTCATGTGGTACTTGGCGTTGACCGGATAGCACTGACACTCGATCACAGATGCAAATCCCAGGAAATCCTGCACAAGCTGGGCCTTCTCCGGCTCCTTCTCATAGTTTGCGCAGAGCCATGCGTACAGGTCTGAATGGAAGTTCGCCATCACGCCGGAGAATCCTGCGCATCCCATCTTCAGACTTTCAAGAAGCGTAGCGGAATTGGCGTTGAATATTTTCAGATCCGTACCCTTCACCGCGTTTACCTTCTCCTGCAGCTGATCCACATTGCAGCAGGTATCCTTCAGGAATTTAAAACGCCCTGTGTCAGCGCACCATTTCAGGTTTTCCGGCGTCACCAGACGCTTGTAAGGATAGGGGCACTCATAGATACCGAAGGTAGCGTCGGGAATCCGGTCGATCAGGTATTCAATATTACCGCATACCACATCATCCCCCTCCTCCGGCTTTGCAAACTGGTTGGAAATAAACACGTAAGAGGACACTCCCGTGTCGATAATGGCCTTGGCCTCCTCGATCTGATCCTCTCTGGAAGCCGCCACATGACCGGAAGCAATCACATCAATATGCTTCGGTGTATGATCCACCACAAATTTTGCCAGATTCAGGCGCTCTTCCCTGTCAAGGAAAAACATTTCGCTGGACTGGCAGACTGCAAAAATACCGGTCACGCCCTGCTCATCGTACCACTGGATGATGCGCAGCACGGCATCGTAATCTATCTTGTTGTCCTCTGTGTAAGGGGTGATCATCGTAGGCCATACGCCATTTGCGATTGCACTCATATTTCTCTCTCCTCTATGTATGTATTTTCTGATTTTTACAGGAAAATTATCTATTACATTGTAATATAATCATATAGAACATTCAAGTAGAAATTGGCAATTTTCACGGTTGTATTCATCCGATAAATCATGTATGATATAATATGAATTAATTTATAAATCCGTAATAGGAATGTGTATGAAGTTTGGCAAACTGTTTACAATAACATTTCAGACAAGGGGGAGCAAATGGAGCATGTTTTTGACAGGCTGACGGCTATCGTCGGCGCTTCTCAGGTCAGACAAAAGGAACCCATGCGTCTGCACACTACTTTTCGGGTAGGAGGACCGGCAGACTTTTTCGTAACACCCCAGACCGAAGAACAGCTTTCCTCTCTTCTTACGTTTTGCAAAAACAGCGGGCTGTCTCACTTCATTATCGGCAACGGCAGCAATCTGCTCGTGAGTGACAGCGGTTACCGCGGCGTGATTATTCAACTGTTTCAGAACCACAATCGTATTTCCGTAGACGGAACCTGTATTTATGCCCAATCCGGTGCGCTGCTCTCCAAAATTGCCGCAGAAGCCCAAAATTCCGGCCTTACCGGCTTTGAATTTGCCGCAGGGATCCCCGGCACTATGGGAGGCGCCTGTATGATGAACGCCGGCGCATACGGCGGAGAGATGAAGGATGTACTGATCTCCGTCCGGGTGATGAACCCCGACGGCTCCGTCTGCAAGCTGCCTGCCAAAGAGCTGGATCTTGGCTACCGCAGCAGCAGCCTTGACAGAAACAACCAGATCGTGCTGGAGGGAACGCTTTCTCTCACCCCCGGCGATCCCCGGCAGATCGCGGATACCATACAGGCCCTTGCCGCAAAAAGACGGGCGAAGCAGCCGCTGGAATACCCCAGCGCGGGAAGTACCTTCAAACGTCCGCCCGGTCATTTTGCCGGTCAGCTGATCCAGAACGCCGGCCTCGCCGGTTATACTTCAGGTGGCGCCTGCGTATCGGAAAAGCACTGCGGCTTTGTGATCAACAAAGGGAACGCTTCCGCGGAAGATGTCTGGAATGTGATCCGCCATGTGCAGGAGGAAGTGGAGCGACAGTTTCACGTTCATTTACATACGGAAGTGAAGCTGCTTGGAGATTTTTAACAGGTGGTTCTCACAAAGGAGATGATGCCATGCGTTTTTTGATCGTGACAGGTATGTCGGGAGCCGGTAAATCCACTGCCTTGAAGGTTCTGGAGGATATGGGCTATTTCTGCATTGACAATCTGCCCATCTTTCTCATGGTCTCCTTTGGAAAACTGCTCCACACCCCCAATTCCGGGATCGGCAATGTGGCGGTGGGGATCGATATCCGCAGCGGTGAAGCCCTGCAGGAGCTGGAATCCACGCTGACCCGATTTGAGGAATCCAATTTTGAATATGAGATTTTATATCTGGACTGCAGCACTGAGACGCTTGTAAAACGCTACAAAGAAACACGTCGCAGCCACCCGCTTGCCCAGCATGGGCGCATGGAGGACGGCATTGGAACGGAACGGAAAAAGATCGCCTTTTTAAAAGAACGGGCCGACTACATTCTGGACACCAGCGACCTGCTCACCCGCCAGCTGCAGAACAGTCTGGAAAAGATTTTTTCTATTGACACCGCTTCCCAGAAATTAAAGATCTCCGTCATTTCTTTCGGCTACAAATACGGTCTTCCTTCCGACGCGGATCTGGTTCTGGACGTACGTTTCCTTCCCAATCCTTATTATGTGGCGGAGCTGAAAGACCTGACGGGAAACGATCAGCCTGTTCAGGATTTTGTTACCGGTTTTCCGGAATGTAAAACCTTTTTGGAAAAATTATATGATCTGTTTGATTTTCTGATCCCCAGATATGTGGAGGAAGACAGAAGCGCTCTGGTAATCGCCGTGGGCTGCACAGGAGGAAAACACCGGTCCGTGACCCTTGCCAACACCCTCAGCTCCTATATGCAGAAAATGGACTCTGTCAGCGTTTCCACCGAGCACAGGGATATTCTGAAAGGAAAGGCAGTATAAAGCCGGGGAGCAAGTGTATGTCATTTTCAGGAGATATCAAAAAAGAGCTGGCAAAAACTACCAGCAAACGGCGTCACTGCCAGATTGCGGAGCTTGCCGCCATCATCGGTTTCGGCGGCCGGATCATTTTTGAGGAGCCGTCCGAATGTAGTATTTGCGTCCAGACCGAAAATATTTTTATCGCAAAAAAATACTGTACATTATTGAAAAAGTGTTTTAATATATATGCTGAAATCGCTGTCAGATGCCATTCTGTTTCAAAGAATGTCCGCATCTATAGAATTACCGTCTGCAGGTCTGACGACTGTCTCCGCATCGTGGAGACTCTGAAGCTGCCCCATGCTGCCCATACTCTGGTCAGTCCTCTTCTGCTTCAGCAAACCTGCTGTAAACGCGCATTTTTGCGAGGCGCATTTCTGATGTCCGGGTCCATGAGCAATCCGGAGAAATCCTATCATCTGGAATTTGTCTGTGACACCGAATCAAAAGCGCTCCAGCTTCAGGAGCTGTTAAACGGCTTTTCCCTGAATGCCAGAACGGTTCCCCGCAAAAAGCAATTTGTCGTTTACTTAAAAGAGGGCGAGCAGATCGTAGATCTGCTGAATCTTATGGAGGCCCACGTTGCCTTAATGGCATTTGAAAATATACGTATTCTGCGGGATATTGCCAACACCATCAACCGGCAGACAAACTGCGACGTGGCAAACAGCCAGAAGACAGTAACCGCATCTTCCAGGCAGAGAGACGACATACTATTGATTGAAAAGACTTCCGGACTTTCTTCCCTGCCGCCGACTTTACAGGAGATTGCCTGTTTGAGGCTGGAAAACCCTGAACTTCCCATCAGGGATCTGGGCGCAATGCTGTCCCCTCCCCTTGGGAAATCAGGCGTTAATCACCGGTTCCGTAAGCTGAGTCAGATCGCGGACCGGATCAGAGGAAATCAATAAGGAGAGAGTAAATCATGCAAAAATCAGTTCAGGTTCAATTACCTACCGGCTCTGACGTGCGTCCTGTAGCCATGCTGGTACAGATTGCCAGCCAGTACGAAAGTAAAGTATACTTAACATCCGATAATAAAAATATCAATGCCAAAAGTATCATGGGCGTTATGTCAATGTCGCTGAACAACGGCGACACTGTTGTTGTATCGGCCGACGGCCCCGACGAGGAAGCTGCGCTGAATATGGTTACAAGTTATCTGAGTGGTGAAACAAGCTGATGATTATCGATTTTCATACTCATATTTTTCCCGACACGCTGGCACCCAAGACTATCCCCCATCTGGCCGGTCTGTGCGGCATAGAGCCCGCTTCGGACGGCACGCTTGCAGGCTTAAAGGCATCCATGAAAAACGCCGGCATTGATTACAGCGTGGTGCTGCCGGTGGTCACCAACCCAAGCCAGTTTAACAGTATTCAGAAATTTGCCGCTGCCATCAACGGCCGCGACGGTATTTTCTCTTTCGGCGGGATTCATCCGGACTGTGAAGAGCCGGAGGAAAAATTGTCTTACATTGCTTCTCTCGGGCTGAGGGGGGTAAAGCTGCATCCGGCTTATCAGTCAGTCGACGCAGATGATCCCCGATATGTACGCATTGTCAATGCCGCCATTCGCGAGAAGCTCCTTGTCACCTTCCACGCGGGAGTAGACATCGGTCTGCCGGACCCCAATTACTCCGCCGTGGAGATGCTTGCCCGTCTGCTTGACAATATCGACGTGTCTCTGCAGGCGCCTGCACATACCGATCAGGGCGCTCTGATCTTTGCCCATACCGGCGGATTTCGCATGTGGGATCAGGTGGAAGCGCTTCTTGTGGGCAGACCTGTTTATCTTGACATCAGTTTCAGCACACCTTACCTGTCCGATGAACAGCTGATCCGGATAATACGCAGTCATGGCGCCGACAAGATCCTGTTCGCCACGGACTGTCCATGGAGCGATCAAAAAGACTATCTTGCTCATTTTCAGGCGCTGCCGCTCACCGATGAGGAAAAGGCGTGCATCCTTTGGAAAAACGGGGCAAAACTACTGGGGCTGCAATGACAGCCCCTTTACTGTTGCTCTGTCACCGGCGTAATCACGATATTTTTTCCCTCGCTGCCCGTTTTTCTCTTTACGATATCCTCGATCTGGGCAAGTCTGGCATCCGTCAGCTCTCCCGCGTTCACGACCACGTCCACGGAATTTTCCGTTATGCTGACGATCACATCTGTAAACCCTTTTGCCTGCAGAAGTGTCTCCGCAGCCACTTCCTTTTCCGCATTTTCCGTCATCAGCAGAATATTGTCCACTGCTGCCTGCCTCTGAGCCTCTGACACGGTTTGGCTGTCAACGACTTCCTGCAATGTTTCTTTATTTTTGGAGCGCACCTGATCCCTGTTCAGCTTTGCGGCCGCCACGATCCCCACTCCCGACGTGGTCAGCACGGCCTCTCCCGGCGTTTCCCCGGACTGTTCTATCTGGCTGCTCAGCTCTTCACTGTCTGTCTGCGCTTCTCCCGCCGTCTCTTCTGTGGTACCCGCCGGCTGCTCTGTTTCCGCAGCTGCATTTCCGCTTTCATCTGCCACAGGAAGCTCATCCCCCTCTTCCTCATTGGCTGCCAGTATATCCGTCCCCTCCTCTGCGTCCAGTACGTTCTGCGCCTCGATATCCTCCTGTGACAGATCCATCAACTGTGAATCCTCCTGTGCGGCGTCAGACAGCGCCTTTGAACTCTCGGGGGTGATTTCTCTGCCCGCAAAATTCAAATATCCCGCTATGGCGATCATCAGCGCCAACGCCGTAATGATGATCTGATTTTTCTTAAATATCCGTTTTTTCAACTCTTTCTTCATGGTCACACTGGTCACCCTTCCTTCATCCTTACTACATTGATTTTATGCGATTCTATGGAAAATAATGCCATCACCGCCTCAGATATATTTTGTTTCACCACCGGATCGTCTCCGCCCTGGGCTATCACCAGCACCCCCTTCACCACAGGCGCAATCTCCTTTACGATGTACGGCGTTTTGTCCCCGTCCTGTTCCTGGTAGACCGTTTCCTCAGAATTGTCCGTCTCCTGATCCCCTTCTTCCGCTTTCTGCACAGATTCCGAAGCCGTTCTGTCCTTTGCCACCACCTGCTCTGAGGATGTCTTCATGGTAATCAGCACCCGCACTTTTCCCACCCCGTCCATCTGTGAAAGGCAATCCTCCAGCTTTGCCTCCAGCTCCGACGCAAAATCTTCCCCGCTGCTGTCTGCCTCCTGTTCCGAATACCGGGACGTCTCTGACTGCTGCCCGCTGTTTTCTTTCTTTCCACTCTCTCTGGCAGGCAGGGTGATCACCATCAGCAATACGCCTATTAGGAATACGACAACTGCCTGCTCTTTCTTGATCTTAACAATTCCCTTCCAGTTCATATCCGGCACCTACCCTATTTTAATCTGTATAGAAGACAGCGGGACTTGATACACCTCGCTGATCAATTCTTCCATCCGCCTTTCCTCCTCTCTCTCTTTCATCCTGTCTCTTTCCTCCGGGGGAATCAGCTCCCCAAAGACAGCTTCCACTCCCTGTTCCGAAAGCTCCACCTGTATGGTTCTGCACGCATAGCCTTCCGACAGGAGCTGTTCACGGATCTCTTTTTCGATTTCCTCCTGATAGATGTCCAATACCGCCTGTTTTTCTGTCTCCTCGATCTGTTCCAGCACCTGATCCCGCTCCGCCTTTTCCTGCCATTCCACCGCCTGCCGGTAAATCTTATCCACCGTCTGTTCCCCTTCCAGAAAATCCGCCAGCGGCTCCGCAACGATCAAGATCAGCAGAAGTCCCGTAAAAAGCTGCACATATTTCTTATAACCGTTGTCCGGCAGCAGGTGCATTACCGCCGATACCAGAATGAGATAAATGATCACCGTCCTGATCCACTGTAAAACCCCGTCCATGGCTTCCTCCTGCCTTTCTAACTGATCCCGCCGTTTGTAGACGCTGTCAGTACCGCAACAGTCAGCAAAAACAAAAAGCAGGTGATCATCAGCGTGCGCATAAGAAGCGCAGTCCCTTCCCGCACATAGCCGATACATTTCTGGATCCGCTTATCCGCCACCGGCTGGATCAGCGCTCTGGACAGCTGGAACAAAAATACATATACGCCCAGCATCAGAACCGGCGTCAGGCAGATCAGCACGATCACGATCAGCGCCGCGCTGCCCATACCGTTTTTGATAAGGATTCCCGCCCCGATCGCCATTTCCGTGATCCCGTTGATGGCGTTGCCCACGCCCGGTATGGACATCAGCGTGCGGTGCAGGGAGGCGGACCGGAAGCTGTCGATAAAAGGCGCGATAAGACTTTGCAGCAGCTGAAAGCCGATCACCAGTCCCACAATGGTCTTTAACGCCCACTTTACCGCTGTGCGGATCAGATCCGCCGCTTTTGAAAACAGATCCTCCTTCGAAAGATGGTTGACTACCCCCATCACCACATATACATGGATCATCGGTATCAGCACCCGCAGGATCAGCCAGTTGACAACAAATGCCAAAAACAGGAAAAACTCATAAAACACCACCGCTGTAGTGCCGCCCCCGGCCGCCGCCACGATCACCATGTAGACCGGCATCATCACCTTTACAAATAACAGCAGCTTCTCAATGGTTTCCGACGCGATTTTTGACGCCCTTGCAAAGGAACTCATCAAAAGCGCCAGCAATATGAGAAACACCACATAGAAGCTGATGTCAGAGACTTGTCCGTTTCCGAATATCGATGCGATCATGGAAAAGAAAGCGGATAAAATAGACAGTGCCAGAATCTGGGTCAGAATCCCCTTCGCGCCCTTCATATTTCCGAAAACACCTTTGTTCACAAGCTCCCGCACCAGCTCCATATCCGGTTTGATCTTTCCGGAGGCCAGCCCTTTCGCCAGTTCCGCAAAAGAAATCTGATCCGTTTCCAGCGCTTCCTCCATGGCCTGCTCCAGTTCCTCAAAATCCGTGTCCTCCAGCGCGCTGTCCCACTTCTGGTCCAGCTGCCGCTGCCACTGACTTTCCTCCGGATCTTGCGTACCTGTCTCTGGCTGCTCCCCAGCATTTTCGCCGGCCAGGGCAGGCACACAGAACAAACACAACACACCCAGCAATACAGCCGCCCAAAAAAACGCCTTTTTATCTGTCATAGCAACCTCTCAATCGTCTCGATCAACGCCGTCAGCACCGGCATACTAACTGCCAGAATAGAAACCTTACCAAAAATCTCAATCTGGTGGGCGATGACGCTGTGTCCCGCATCCTTGCACAATCCTGCGCCGAAGTCGGAAATATAGGTGATGCCGAGCATTTTCAGCAGAGTCAGGATATAAGCGCTGTTGACGGACACAAGACTCTGTACCCGGTCCACCATATCCAGCACTGTGTCCAGCCTGCTCACCGTCCATGCGGAAATGATCAGCCCGACGGCAAGTGCCATCAGCACGCTGTGGCCGGATTTAAATTCTTTCAGCTGCGCAGCCAGAATCGCACCCACAATGCCGATCACTGCGATCTTGATGATAGTCATGATTTTCCTCCTCTTTGCTCACAGGGAAAACATGCGCTGAATAGTCTCGAACAGATCATATATGTAAGGCAATATCCAGAACAGTACCAGCAAAAGTCCCGCCAGACTTGCCAGAAATGCCTGATCGTCCCGACCGCTGTGCTTTAAGACCTGTCCCAGCACAGACACCAGAATCCCTACCGCCGCGATCCGAAAAATGATTGATACACTCATGAACGACCTCCTGTTATAGTAATAGCAGAACGACCAAAATCCCGCTCATGGCTCCCACGCAGCGATACACCTTGCCCTTGTCTGCATAGATCCTGTCTGCCTCCGCTTCCTTTGCCTCCAGCTGCTCCAGAATCATTTCCAGCGTGCCCAGCTGCGTTTCCCGATCCAGATAACCCAATCTCTCTCCAAGTCCGGAGATCCACTGCAGTTCTTCTCCGGAAAACACACTCTTTCCAAATATTTCCGCCGTCTGTTCCCGCCAGATCGTTCCAAGCCCCCGTTCCGGATTTTCTT
This sequence comes from uncultured Lachnospiraceae bacterium, assembly GCA_947625135.1. Taxonomy (GTDB): domain Bacteria; phylum Bacillota; class Clostridia; order Lachnospirales; family Lachnospiraceae; genus CANQUC01. The sequence goes on along the minus strand of CANQNE010000011.1, from coordinate 20,232 downwards.
CCAGCAGCTTTCCCATCTCTCCGAAAAACCGGGGCAAAGGCTCTGCGCCCCGGTTCTCAATCGACATAAATGCTTCTGATAAAGTAGCGTTGGAAAAACGGATCTCTCCCCGGATCATAAAAAAGCAACGCCGAAATTCCTCTAATAGCCTTACCTTTTCCTTCAATTCCCCCGCAAGACAGATTCCAAATACGGCGGCGGATATACAGACTGTCGCCGCGCCTGCGAGCTTCAGCATCCCTTTTCCTCCTTTTTCTGCGCATTGTCCTTATCTGCGAAACAGCACATTGCCGGCGCTGTCAGTAATCAGCTTCAGCCTGGAACTGACATGATCCTTTTCCTCCAACAGTCCCTCTCCCCTCTGCTCCTGCCTGTTCTGAAGCAAAATGTACCGGTCAAACAGCCGCTCCTTCGTCAGCCGTTCCAGCAGGGGTTTCCGGCTGATATCCTCCAGAGAACTCCCATGTACGGTAGCCAGCAGCTTACAGCCGCAGTGTATCACCGCTTCGATGGCGTCCGCATCCCGCTCGTCGCCGATTTCGTCTACCGCAACGATATCCGGAGCCATAGAGCGGATCAGCATCATCATCCCTTCTGCTTTTGGACAGCAGTCCAGAATATCCGTCCGCATACCTACATCGTTCTGAGGGATCCCCCGGTAGCAGCCGCCGATCTCCGACCGCTCGTCCACAACGCCTACGGCTTTTCCCGATCTGCCCCCTGTTCCGTCTGAAAACTGCCTGATCATATCCCGCAGAAGGGTTGTCTTACCGCAGCCCGGCGGGGAAATGATCAGACAGCTGCAGCTGTTTTCTCTCTCCGTCACATAAGGCATCACCTGATCCGCGCAGCCAATGATCTGATGAGCGGCTCTTACATTGATGCAGGAAATATAACGCATCCCTTTGATGAGCCCCTTCTCCAGTATGGTCTTTCCCGCCAGTCCGATCCTGTGGCCGCCGCTCACAGTCAAAAATCCCTGTTTGATCTCCTCCTCATAGGCGTATAAGGAATAAGAAGATACAATCTGCAGCGTCTCCCGGAGATCCTGCTCTGTCACCCGGTACGCTTCCCCGCTTTTCGTCAGAAGGCTGCCGTCGCTTCTTAATCCATATTCCTTTCCGTCATAAATGATCAGCAGCGGGGAAAGAATCCGCAGCCGAATCTCCTGCAGCTTTTTCCAGTCTATTTGCGCATACTCCAGTATTCTCTTTACGGAAGGTGCAAATATCCGAAGCAATTCTTCTTTTTTCTCTTGCATGTCCTCACCTCTCTTACCTCAATATATGAGGCCCGTCCGTTTTTAGAACCAAATACGGCGCTGCCCTCAAAAGGCTGCGCCGCATCACAAAAGGCCGCTGCATCACGCAGCGGCCCCCTTTTTTGTTTTATTATGGTCCGTCATTCTTATTTTATTGATCTGTTCCGGATTTAAGAAAGCTCCCGTATTGCTTCCCGCACCTGTAGCACACAACCGGGTGCGACGCTCAGTTCGTCGATCCCCATGTCCACAAAGGTTTTCGTCAATGACAGGTCCGCAGCCAGTTCTCCGCAGATCCCTACCCAGATTCCTTCTCTGTGGCCGTTTTCCGTCACCATGCGGATGGCCTCCAGCACAGCCGGATGGTGTCCGTCATAGAAAGCGTCCAACCGGGGATTCTGACGGTCTGCAGCCAGCATATACTGGGTCAGATCATTGGTGCCGATGCTGAAAAAATCCACTTCCTTCGCCAATTCTCTGCTGATCAGCACCGCGGCCGGCGTTTCGATCATCACGCCCAGTTCCACATCCCTGTATGGGAACTGCGCCGCCTTTAATTCCCCTTTCACCTCTTCTACAATGGTCTTAATCTTCCGCACTTCACCCAGAGAAATGATCATGGGAAACATCACAGAAATATTTCCGTATGCGCTGGCCCGCAAAATGGCTCGAAGCTGGGTTTTCAATATCTCCGGCCGGGTAAGACAGATCCGGATGGCCCGGTAGCCCATCGCGGGATTTTCCTCCGGCTCCAGCTGAAAATAATCCGCTTTTTTGTCCGCGCCGATATCCAGCGTGCGGATGATCACTTTCTTCCCGGCCATGCTCTCCGCAACCTGTTTATATGCCAGAAACTGTTCTTCCTCAGTGGGAAAGTCTTTTGCCCCCAGATAAAGAAATTCGCTTCTGAACAGCCCTATTCCCTCTGCATCATACTCCTGCACATTCACGATATCTGTTACATTGCCGATATTGGCGTAAAGGCGCACCGCCCTGCCCTGCTTTGTGACCGTGGGCTTGCCCTTTAATTCCCGCAAAAGGGTTTGCCTGCGCGTCTCCTCCGCCATCTTTCCTCGGATCTCCTCCAGATAGGAATCATCCGGATCGATCACCACCGTGCCTGCGGTGCCATCCACCACTGCCTGTCTGCCGTTCCACTCCCTGCTGACCTCTACGCCCATTATCGCCGGGATATTCATGGATCGGGCCAGGATCGCCGTGTGGGAGTTGGCGGAACCATTTCTGATCACAAAGGCAAGAATCTTTGACTTATCCATCTGCACGGTCTCGCTTGGAGCCAGATCTTCCGCCGCCAGTATCACCGGCCCATCGGGATCTGCAGCGTCTGTGTCCCGTCCCAAAAGCGCCGCCACAAGCCGTTCCGTGACATCCCTGATATCTGCGGCCCTCGCCTGCATATAAACGTCTTCCATCTCGGAAAGCATAGCCGCGAAATGATCTCCCGCTGTTGCTGCCGCATAAGCCGCGTTTACCTGCTGCTCCTCGATGATATTGCGGATAGATTCCTGATAATCTTTATCTTCCATGAGCATTTTATGCACTTCAAATACCGCCGCATCTTCCTGCCCTGCTTCCTTCAAAGCCTTCTGATAAATGCGATCCAGCTGCTCCAGAGCGGCTGTCTTTGCCTCCTCAAGCCGTCTCAGCTCTGCTTCGGTGTCCTCTACATGCTCCCGCTTTACCCGGTTCTGCTTTTTCTCATAATAAAAAACCGGCCCCGCCGCAATTTTCAGAGAGATGGATCTTCCTTTGTACTGCTCCATCCCATCACCTGCTTTCCTACAGACTTTCCTCAAAAAAATGCCGTATTCCAGCCTCCGCGCTGTCCTCGTCAACGCCCTCCGCAGTGACTGTCACCTGAGTGCCCTGTCTGATGCCCATGCCCATCAGGAGCATAAGCCTGTCGGCCTCCGCCTGTTTTCCATTGGCGGAAACGGTGATCTTTGACTGATATCGGCTGGCTTCCTTTACCAGCATCCCCGCCGGGCGGGCATGCAGGCCCAGAGCATCTCTGACGGTGTAAGTAAATGATCTCATCACATTCACCCTCTTTTCGTAAATTCTTTCGTCTTCTCTATTGTTGTCAGATTGAAAGAATTTTATGCCCTGTTAAAATTGTACGGACTCCGCAGGAAAAAGTCAAGTGATTATACAGGCGCCCATTTCTTTACCGCTCCAGCGCCTCACAGACACATTCTGCTATCTCTTCTTTAGAAATATCTTCCTCGGAAAACTGACGGAGCAGCCTGGCAAAGATCATCATCCTGCCGTGGAAATCACAGGCGTTCAGCTTCTTCCACAATGCCTCCCGGTCTTCGGTTTCCCCGTCTAAAATATAATCAAAGGATACGTCCAGAACCTTCTGCACCTTGCGCAGAGAAGTGATGGACATGGCATTGCTCCCATCCTCTATCTTCTTGTAATTCTCCGCTGTCAGTCCTGACTTTTCAGCGATCTGCTCCTGTGTATAGCCTTGCCGCTCCCGGAGCTTTTTGATCCTTGCCGCAGTCTGCAGTACCTGCTTTCTGTTCTCGCCGTTCTCTTCTTTTCTCATAATCCGCCTCCGATTGTTAGCTAAATTTTACAAGAAAAGCATTGTCAATTACAGATAACAGGATTCCCGCATTCAAGTAATTCTATTCTGTTTTCACACTTTCTGGCTGTCTATACAGATCAGTTCATACTCCTTCGTGCCGAATCCCAGCTGCGCGGCTGCGTCGATGGTATGGGTGCCGTGAAGGGATTCCACCCGCTGAAGAAAATGATCCCGGCCCGGATCCTTTGACTGATAGATCAGATCCATACAGGCCTGATCCAGCGCAACCGGGTCCAGAGAAGACAAAATACCGATATCCGCCATGCAGGGATCCTCGGCCACCGCGCAGCAGTCGCAGTCGACTGACAGATTGCACATCATGCTCACATAAGCGATCCTGTCTGCAAAATACCGGGCAACGCTGGCGGCAGCGTCCGCCATGGATTCACAGAACACGTCCTGCTCCGCCATATAATCCCAGACGATCTGCTGATCCGTGATCAGCCCGCCGGAATGGATCAGGCATTTTCCCGCAGTAGAAGCGCATCCGATCGAGAGCTGTTTCAAAGCGCCGCCATAGCCCCCTGCGGGATGTCCCTTAAAATGAGACAGCACCAGCATGGAATCATAGTCTGCAATATGCCTGCCTACCCGGTTCTCCTTCAGCACCTTTCCGTCGGGAATGTCCAGAACGATATCCGGGCCTTCCGCATCCATCAGATCCACCGGAAAATACTTTGTCCATCCATGATCGTCCAGCAGCCTCCGGTGTTTTTCGGTGGAATTGCGCTCTCCGTCGTAGGCGGTATTACATTCCACAATGGTTCCTTTTACATATTCTACCATTGGCCGCATAAACTCCGGATGAAGATAATTCTGATTTCCCTCTTCGCCGGAATGTACTTTCACCGCAACCTTTCCCGGCAGGCGGATCTCCAGTGCCTGAAACATTTTTACTACCGACTCCGGACTGATATCTTTGGTAAAAAATACCTTTGCTTTTTCCATGACTTTCATTCCTTTCTCACTTTTTTCCCTGAATGTCGATCACCAGATATTCCGAGATCGCTCCGGTCTTGAAGGGCACCGCCCAGCCGGAAATACCGGAAGTGACGATAAAAGTAGTGTTGCCCCGCTGCTCCTTTCCATATACACGGTCATTTGCGCCTGCCGCCAGCCCGATCAAACCGACAGGGAAAATATGTCCCCCATGGGTATGGCCGGAAAGAACAAGATCCGCGCCGGACGCTTCTTCCCCTTCATAATCATTTGGCTGATGGTCCAGAAGGATTGTGTATTTCGAGGGATCCAGCCCCGCTGTAAGCTCCTCTGCCTCCATTCTTTCCGGCATGGAACGATCCTTCCTCCCTGCAAGATAAAACCGGTTGTCAATGAGGACACATTCATCCTCCAGAATCTTTATCTGGTTTCGGACCAGCTCCGTCCGCAGCTCCTCCGCCGTAAAATTCCGGTAACCAAAATATCCTTCATCATGATTGCCATAGACAAAATATACCCCGTAAGGAAGATCAAGCTGTCCCAGCGCGCTGCAAGCCGCGACCATATCCGCCTTTTTGGTGTCATCATCCACAAAATCCCCTATGATCAGCAGGATATCAGGATCACTCTGCCTGATGCGTTCTATCTGCGCGGCAAACTTTTCTCCATCCAGCGTGATACCGATATGAGAATCCGCGATCGCCGCCACGCGAAGCGGTTCCTCCCCCACGTCCTTAGGGGTAGTCAGGGTATACGCCGTCTGATATACGTGATGCGCAAAATACCAGCCTGCGCCCAAATACACCACAGCGAGCAATATAGCGGCAAGTCCCTTATAATTATAGGGGATCTGCTTTCCCGCTGCTTTTTTTACAAGAAAAGCGATCAGATCGCAGAGCAGCCAGCCCACGATCAGATGGATCAATACCACCAGCATGGCAGTGGTGTTTAAAAAAGCCCAACCGACTACCACTGCCTCAGGCAGGGCCGCCAATATCCATGAAAGAATTTTATGGTCTTCTTCCATCTTTTGAAAAAAAGTAAACCGATGGATCCGCAGCGCAAGATACCACAATCCTGCCAAACTTACAATGAATACAATGATCAAAAACAGTCTAAACATGCTCCTGTACTTTCTCTCCCTCCGTCAACATGTGAATCCCTTTTTCTTCTTATGATCTCCAATAATCTCTGACACCTGGTTCTTCTTTCGCACATTATAGCACAAATAAAAAAGAGTGGGTATACTTTTTCGTATTCCCACTCTTTCTATTAACTTATAAAATTGACTTTCATTTGGAATCCGAAGAATCAATTATTCCCTGATTCCTTTTTTTGCCAGAAAACCAACACCTGCACAGCAAAGAAGGATCATCGTCAGATATGTAACGATCGTATAACCATCTACTGTCTTAGGCGCTGCAACATTTCCGTTTGAAGACGTCTTTACCGCAGCAGATCCGCCTCCGTTTACATTTGTGCCGCCTGTGGCGCTGCCGCTATTGGCATCAGGTCTTGCACTGGGGTTCGTTTCAGGTTCTGCAGTGGGTTCTGCACTGGGTTTCTCGCTGGGCGCTGCACTGGGCTCTGTGCTGGGTTCTGCACTGGGCTCCGTACTGGGCGCTGCGCTGGGCTCCGTGCTGGGTTCTGCACTGGGTTCCTCGCTGGGCGCTGCGCTGGGTTTCTCACTGGGCGCTGCGCTGGGTTTCTCACTGGGCGCTGCACTGGGTTCCTCACTGGGCGCTGCGCTGGGTGTCACAGGACCTGTGGCAGGTATCGTTACCTGCTCCAAAGTAGTCTCTGTTGTCCCGGCCTGATCCTCAAACAGCTTGCCGCAGTCAGCGCATACGTAATATGCCTTGTTGCCTGCTTCTGTTTCTGTAGGATCCTTTGCCGCTACAGCGGTCAGATTATGACCCTTTGCCGGTACAGTCTCCTGAGAAGTAAGTACCGCGCCGCACACAGAACAATGACTGCCTTCCGTCAGGCCTGCCGTTTCACAGGCAGCTGCCACAGCAGCGTCCGTTACCGGTGTATGGCCTGTTGCCGGAATCGCCTCATGGGCTTCTGCACCGCAAACCTTACAGGTAAGCAATGCAATACCGTTTTCTACACAGGTAGCTTCATGTACCACTGATCTTGTATAATCGTGATCGATCATCGGAATCTCATAATGCTGCTCATATCCGCAGATCGTACACCGATTCAAGCCGATTCCCACTCTTGTACAGGTTGCCTCATGAACCACCGTACTCTCGAAATTGTGTTCATGATCCTCAGCAGCCATTGCCGTAAAGGAAAAGCAGCTGACAACGAAAAGGCAAATCAGCAGCGCACTGAGAAAACGCTTTTTTCCGTATTTCAAATTCATCTAATCCCTCCTTAATGATCGTGAGCGGCGCCGGACCAGGGGATCTTCTCCTGTCCCGCCTGCGGAAGCCGCTGTGCCGCCACAATCTCCAACGCTGTGATGGAAGCACCATTGATCTCATGAGCGTTGAAAATTCCTGTCACCTTGATCCAATCGCCATCATTGAACTGTTTATTCAAATAAACCAATGGCAATCCACAGAAGGTTTCCTCCTCTCCGTTTACCAGAAAACGATAAAGGTAAGGAACCCCTCCCTCGGTGTTTGTAGTGTAAACACCTTCAAGCTGGTACACTTTGCCACTAAACTCGCTTGTATGATAAATCGCCTCGTTGACTATCTCTCCGAAATTTTCATCCGTCACAACAGTCATATCAGACGCAAGCAGATCAATGGATTCCTGTTCGCTCTGTGTGATCTCATCCGGATTCAGATTACTGTTGATCATTGTCTCTGTTTCTTTTTCTCCGGCAGTCTGAGATTCTTCCGTGGCACTGACCGGCGTGTCGTTCTGAACATCAGTTTTTTTGTCCTGACATCCTGCCAGTGAGAGCATTGCTGACAGTACCATGACCAGCGTAAGTATTCCTACAATAACTTTTTTCATTGCCATATCCTTTCTGAATTCTGCCGGTCTGCCAATCGCAGACCGGCAGCTGATCAACTATGATCGGTCAGATCAATCGCCTGCTCTGCAGATCAATAGTCAATTTTTTCTCTGGTTCCGCATACGGTACAAGTACGATATACATCCCATCTGTTTGTTTCTTCATTGTACTCATACTCATAATCACCGAATGTATGACCGGTCTTTTCTACTGTCTTCTTCACTCTGGAAATTTCCTTCTTGCAGACTGTACAGTAGGTAACCTCTTCATAAGAACCTTCTTTATCACAGGTTGCAGCCACTTCATTTTCCTTTACTGCAGCTCCCGGAGTGTGGTTGCCTGCGGGCACGGTCTTCTTTGCTCTGGAGGTTTCCTTCTTGCAGACTGTACAATAGGTAACCTCTTCGTAAGAGCCTGCCTTGTCGCAGGTTGCTGCTACTTCGTTCTCCTTTACTGCAGCGCCGGGCTTATGTCCAAGTGCGGCCACTGTCTTGGGAGTTCTGGAAATTTCTTTCTTGCACACTGTACAGGTAATTACTTCCTCGTAGGAACCTGCTGTTTCACAGGTTGCAGCGACCTCTTTTTCCTTCACTGCAGCGCCGGGCTTATGTCCGAGAGCATCCACCGTCTTGGGAGTTCTGGAAATTTCTTTCTTGCATACTGTACAATATACAACTTCTTCGTAAGAACCTGCCTTGTCGCAGGTTGCCGCTACTTCTTTTTCCTTCTGGGGTTCCCCGGGCGTATGCTTTCCTGCGCAGGGATCTTCACTCCAGATCACTTTGATGTCGCCGCATACGGAACATTCCTGATATACGGTCTTGCCGTCCTCAGAAACCTTCTCTTCGCCATACTTATGACCAAGAGCCGCCAGTTCCTCTGTCGCTTTTGCGCCGCAGCCGTTAGCACAAGGGCTTTCCATGATACCGGGTTCGGTACAGGTAGGCTCTTTCGTGATCTTTGCCTTTGATCCGTCAAATACATGAGGGGTCATAGGCACAGCCGCATAACCAAGATCCGCTTTGCAGACAGCACAGGTTGCCTTTGAGATACCCGTTGAAGTACAGGTAGGCTGCTTCAGATAATCCTTCGGATCTGAAAGCTTCACAACATGCTGGCCGTTAGGCTCGGTTTCATCAGTCTTGTAGCTGTCGCCGCACTTCTTACAGGTATGCAGCGTATAGCCTTTCTCCTTACAGTTGGGTGCAACTACCTTTTCCTCGTACTCATGTCCGCCGGTAGCAGGATCCAGATCTCCGAGATCGTCAGATTCCAGTACCTTTTTGCAGACTGTACAGGTAGTCACATTCTTTCCGTTCTCTGTACAGGTAGCCGGAACATACTTTGTTTCCGGTGTGTGCGGGAGCGGCTTGCTTCCTGCTACTTCTTTGCTGCTCTTTACATTGCCGCAGACAGAACATTTTTCCTGAATCAGATCAGGATGCTCACAGGTCGCAACTACGCCAACTGTCTCATACTGATGCTTGATCGTAGACTTGGAGACCTTCTCAGTCTTCGTCTTTCCGCAGACTGTACACTCGAACTTCTCCTCGCCATCCTTTGCACAGGTAGGCACTTTGCCTTCCACATAACCTCTTGTCTCCCAGTTATGGCCTGCGGGAACAACACGATAGGTGGAAATCTTACAGAACTCGCAGGTCACACGCTCGATACCGTTCTTGTCGCAGGTTGCAGCCATAACCACTGTTCCCTTGCCAACTGCAGGGTATTTATGCTCTGTTCCTGTGGATTCTACAACAGTTTCTCTTCTGTTTACTTTTTCCTTACATACAGAACAGATCTGTACTTCTACCTTGAGGCCGTTCTCTTTACAGGTAACGTCCTTCCACTTCTTATCTGTCTTGTCAGCTGTCCAGTCGCCCAGCTTGTGGCCGCCTTTAGAAGGCGCCAGCTCGCCAAGATCCTCCGTCTTCAGCACTTTGTTGCAGACTGTACAGTAAGTCTCGCTCTGACCGTTCTTCTCACAGGTCGCTTCTACAAATCTTACTGCTTCCTTATGTCCCTTCGGATCCGCTTCCTTGCCTGTTACATCCTTGGAGGAGATCACAGCCTTGCAGACTGTACACTTAACCACCATCTTGCCGCGCTCTGTACAGGTAGGCTCCTGATACTCTTCCTGACCGGGCGTATGCTTCACTGTAGACTTGGAAACCTTTTCAGTCTTTGTCTTTTTGCAGACGGCACACTCGAAATTCTTTTCGCCGTCCTTTGCACAGGTAGCTTCCTTGCCTGCTACCCAGCCTTTGTCTACCCAGTTATGGCTTGCGGGAACAACACGGTAGGTGGACGCCTTACAGATTTCACAGGTCACACGCTCGATACCATTCTTGTCGCAGGTTGCAGGGGTAACCTCTGTTCCCTTGCCAACTGCAGGGTATTTATGCTCTGTTCCTGTGGATTCCACAACTGTTTCTCTTCTGTTTACTTTTTCCTTACATACAGAACAGATCTGTACCTCTACTTTGAGGCCGTTCTCTTTACAGGTAACGTCCTTCCATTTCTTATCTGTCTTGTCGGCTGTCCAGTCGCCCAGCTTGTGGCCGCCCTTGGAAGGTGCCAGCTCGCCAAGATCCTCCGTCTTCAGCACTTTGTTGCAGACTGTACAGTAAGTCTCGCTCTGACCGTTCTTCTCACAGGTCGCTTCTACAAATCTTACTGCTTCCTTATGTCCCTTCGGATCCGCTTCCTTGCCTGTTACATCCTTGGAGGAGATCACAGCCTTGCAGACTGTACACTTAACCACCATCTTGCCGCGCTCTGTACAGGTAGGCTCCTGATACTCTTCTTGACCGGGCGTATGCTTCACTGTAGACTTGGAAACCTTTTCGGTCTTTGTCTTTTTGCAGACGGCACACTCGAAATTCTTTTCGCCGTCCTTTGCGCAGGTAGCTTCCTTGCCTGCTACCCAGCCTTTGTCTACCCAGTTATGGCTTGCGGGAACAACACGGTAGGTGGATGCCTTACAGATTTCACAGGTCACACGCTCAATACCGTTCTTTTCACAGCTTGCAGGGGTAACCACTGTTCCCTTGCCAACTGCAGGGTATTTATGCTCTGTTCCTGTGGACTCTACAACAGTTTCTCTTCTGTTTACTTTTTCCTTACATACAGAACAGATCTGTACTTCTACCTTGAGGCCGTTCTCTTTACAGGTAACGTCCTTCCATTTCTTATCCGTCTTGTCGGCTGTCCAGTCGCCCAGCTTATGGCCGCCCTTGGAAGGATCCAGCTCGCCAAGATCCTCCGTCTTCAACACTTTGTTGCAGACTGTACAGTAAGTCTCATTCTGACCGTTCTTGGTACAGGTAGGCGCCACGTATCTTGATGCTTCCTTGTGACCATTGGGTTTGCTGCCTTCTACCGGCTTTGACTCCAGCACCTTCCCGCAGACAGAACATTTCTTCTCATACATTTGCGCTTCTGTACAGGTAGGATCCTTATACTCTTCTACAATAGTATGCTGTCCGGTTGCCGGAATCACGTCAACCTTTGTCTCGCCGCAGACCTCGCACTGGTATGTACCTTTGCCATCCTTGCCGCAGGTCGCTTCTACCCTTTCCTTGTAGTCGTCTTCCGCTTTCTCTTTCAGCTTCCAGCTGTGAGAAGCATTGATCACTACATAGCCGACTTCCTTACACTCTTTACAGGTGTAGCTGGAAATACCGTTTTCGGTACAGCTGGCAGGCTTTACAACCTGAAGGTCTTCTTCACTGTAAACATGCTCCTGACCTGTTGATTTCACTGTCACTGTCTCGCGGCTGATCTCCGCCTTGCAGACTGTACAGTAGATCACATTGTCATAAGAGCCGTCTTTCTTACAGGTCACTGCCTTTTCATTTTCCTTCTGCACAGGGCCGGGCACATGATCTGTTCCGGGCGCCTTATCAGCGTCGCCCAGATCCGTTGTCTCAAGAACTGCATGACAAACAGTACACTTGATCACAGCCTTGCCATTCTCGGTGCAGGTATGGGGAATCAATTCAGGGGTCCCGGGTGTATGTCCGTTTGCAGGCAGTTCATCTACCTTTTTGGCTCCACACACCTTACAGGTATAGGTAATCTGACCCTTATCCGTACAAGTGGGCTGCTTTGTAATTGAGGTGCCCTCATCATTGATATCCTCTTTGCCGTCCCCATTTGTGTCGTAATCATGGGGTACAGTAACGATGGAATAATAGGAATCACCACATTCGCACTCGTACTTGTCAATTCCCGGTTCCTTACAACTAGCCTCTTTTACCGTTGACTTGTCATATTTATGTGTATGCGCTCCCTCCGCAGCTTCCACTGTTCCTGCTGAAGCCACATAGACAGGAGAAACTGCCATACACAATGACAGAAGTACAACTAAGATCCGTTTCAGGATACTCATTGCATGTCCTCCGTTTCTATTGTTTTTTTGTTACAGATTTACGGGCGCTTTCCATTTGGTGGTCTCGCCCGATTCAGCTTTTTCATTTCACACCTCCTCACGCAGTCCGCAAGGTCAGCTCGAAATCATTTTCCATGAGTCTGTCCTGCTATTTCCTTGTACTATTGCCTCCGCCGGTGTAATTTGGGTAATGCGTATACTTCTCCCGTCGTATGAATACACCTTTTCGCTTATATACTACTATACTTTTTCAAATTTTGCAACATATAAATTTGCATTTGCAAAATTTTATATTGTTTAAAAACAATATGTTAGTAGGTACACTTTACATGGAGGTGACGCGAATGAATAAAAAATGGACACGGGAATACAAGATGCTCGGTCTGAATATTGCTTATTATAGAAAGCTGAAAGGCTACACCCAACTACAGCTTGCAGATCGGATCAATATCAGCCGGACACACATGAGTAATATTGAAGCGCCCAATATGCCAACTTCCATTTCTCTGGATACATTATTTGATATTGCCGATGTTTTAGATGTCTCTGTTTGTAGTCTTCTGTCTTTTGACCGTTAAATGCAATTTTCTGCATATCCACGTGATGATTTTCAAAATAATTTTCCCCTTTTTAAAATTTTTTCCAAATTTTAGCTGCTATCCTTTTTGTCTACAGGATCCGTTTTCTTTCTTGCAGGACACCATTATAATAAGGAAATAACTCTTTCAGACGCCCTTTTCTTTTAATACAGACTTGCTTTTTATGAAAATAATGCTAAAATATAGAAGAAATAAAAACGTCATTTTAGAAGGAGGACCATTTATGAAAAAGAAAATCGTTGCTTTGCTTTTTGCATGCGCGGCTGCATTTGCCATGACCGCCTGCGGAAACTCTTCCGACAGCAGCAACGCTACCTCTGCCCCGGAACAAACTGAGGAGGCTGATTCCGGCGCCACTTCCGGCGGTAAGCTGATCGTAGGCACCGAAGCCGGATTTGCCCCTTATGAATATCTGAAGGGCGATCAGGTAGTCGGCGTGGATATGGATATCGCACAGGCCATCGCAGACGAACTTGGTCTGGAGCTGGAAATTCAGAACATGACCTTTGACGGTGCGCTGATCGCAGTACAGCAGGGTAAAGTTGATATGGTAGCGGCCGGAGTTTCTGTGGATCCCGAACGTGAGAAAGTCATGGACTTCTCCGACAACTATGTAGACTCCACCGAGGTCATCGTTGTCAATGCGGCAACAAAAGCCGTGGAAACTGTAGATGCCGCTTCTCTTGAGGGCAAGCGCATCGGCGTACAGCAGGGCAATATTGCCGACCTGTGGGTTTCCAACACAGAAAACGTATCCCAGGCTGATATCGTGCGCTATACTACTTTCACTCAGGCTGCATCCGATCTGCAGAATGACAAGATCGACTGCATTGTTATGGATGAGGTTCCTGCTCAGGAGATGGTTGCCACTTCAAACGGAAAGCTCGCGATCGTAGAGGGCGATCCTCTGTTTGTTGACCAGTACGCCATTGCTGTTCAGAAAGGCAACACAGAATTGCTGGAAAAAATCAACAGCGTGCTGAAAAAGCTGAAGGAAGACGGATCTATCGATCAGTTTATTGCAAACCACTCCACTGCTTCATAAGAAACCGGTGACAATGCCGTTCCTGACAGAGAAGCTTTGGACGAGCTGAGGTTGTAAACTTACATAAACATGTGGGACTCCGCCGGATGTTGCTTCGACGGAGTCCTTTTTTACTCACCCCAATTTAACGGAGGTCTTCATGAATACAATACTGGAAAAGCTGCAGAATATTTACGACTCCTTCTACAACGCCATTGTGCCGGAGCAGAGATATCTTGCATATATCAACGGTCTGAAAATCACGCTGATCATCTCTCTGTTCGCGGTGCTGCTGGGTGTAGTCATCGGCGTTATTGTAGCCGTAATCAAGGTCTGCGGCGCTCATACCAAGGTGCTGATCGTACGTTTGCTCGGAAAATTGTGCGACCTGTACATTACCGTGATCCGGGGCACACCCCTGATGGTGCAGCTGCTGATCATTTATAACCTGATTTTTACCTCCAGAGATACCAATCCCATCCTGGTAGGTACCGTCTGCTTCGGCATCAACTCCGGCGCTTACGTGGCGGAGATCGTGCGGGCAGGCATCAACGCGGTGGATTCCGGGCAGATGGAGGCCGGACGTTCTCTCGGCTTCAACTGGCTGCAGACCATGTGGTACATTATCCTGCCACAGGCCATTAAAAATATTTTGCCCGCCCTTGGAAATGAATTTATCGTACTGGTAAAAGAAACTTCCGTGGCCAGCGTGATCGCGGTAAACGACCTGACAAAGAACGCGCAGTACATAGGCTCACGTACATGGGATCTGATCCCGCCCCTTTTGATCGCCGCAGCCATTTATCTGGTGATCGTAGTAGTACTGGGCAGACTGCTGAATATTTTGGAGAGGAGGCTGGCAAAAGGTGATCGTCACTAAACAACTGAAAAAAGCCTTTGGGAACCATGAAGTGCTGAAGGGTATTGACCAGCACATCAAGCAGGGAGAAAAGGTCGTGGTAATCGGGCCTTCCGGCTCCGGCAAATCCACATTTCTGCGCTGTCTGAATCTTTTGGAAGAACCAACCGGCGGGGAAATCTGGTTTGAAGGCGTCAACATCACAGATCAGCACAATGACATCAATAAAATGCGCCAGAAAATGGGCATGGTATTCCAGCAGTTCAACCTGTTCCCTCATCTTTCGGTGCTGGAGAATATCACGCTGGCGCCCATCAAGCTGAAAAAGAACACAAGGGAGGCCGCCAATGAGCGGGCTATGGAGCTGCTCCGGCGCATCGGACTGGAGGAAAAAGCAACGGCTTTTCCCAACCAGCTTTCCGGCGGTCAGAAACAACGGATCGCCATCGTGCGGGCACTGGCTATGGACCCGGACGTGATGCTTTTTGACGAGCCCACCTCCGCCCTTGATCCGGAGATGGTGGGGGAAGTGCTGGAGCTGATGCGTGAGCTGGCCAACGAAGGCATGACTATGGTCGTCGTAACCCATGAAATGGGTTTTGCCAGAGAGGTCGCCAATCGGGTTCTCTTTATCGACGACGGTATTGTCAAAGAGGAAAACGAACCTTCTGATTTTTTCAGCCATCCGAAAGATCCCCGGCTGCAGGAATTTTTATCCAAGGTTCTTTGACTGCCGCTTTCTGATCCGCTATTCCCTAAACAAAAAACAAAGCCCGGCGGGTTCTGCTCTGTCAGATCCCGCCGGGCATGTATGTAATATTCTATTCTATCAATTCTGCAGTTTCTTGATCAAGTCGCCGATATCAATAGGTTTTGCGATAAAATCATCCATTCCGCTCTCGAAAGCCTTTGCACGGTCTTTCTGCATGGTATTGGCCGTGCTGGCAAATATTTTGACACTGCCCGCATCCGCCCGATCAAGGCTTCTTATGGCTTTGGCCGCCTCAAATCCATTCATTTCCGGCATCAGCAGATCCATAAGTATCACGCCGTACTCTCCCACCGCCGATGCGGCAAAGGCTTCCACTGCCTTTTTGCCATTTTCCACCAGAAGGACAGGAAACCCCTCCTCTTCCAGCAGCTCCGTCAAAATTTCCCCATTCAGCTCATTATCCTCTGCGATCAGAATGTGCGGTCTGTCATGGGTGCTGCTTTTCTGCGTTTCCACAGAAGCCGCATCCTCTCCTCCGGGCTTCGCCGGTCTTGCCGGGAATGTAAAGATAAAACGGCTGCCCTCCTTCAGTCTGCTTTCCAGACTCAGGGTTCCGCCCATCCGTTCCGCCAGCATAGAGGAAATTGAAAGACCCAGCCCGGTTCCCTCATTTCCTTTGGAAACCGTATCTCTTTCCTGTGCAAAAGGATCAAATACCTTTTTCTGAAACTCCTCGCTCATGCCGCAGCCGTCATCCGCCACCTCTATCCGGGTAATAATATCTCCCTCCAAATTCCAGCTCTGGCTCACGGTTACCGTCACGCTGCCTCCTGCTTCCGTATACTTGCGGGCGTTGTCCAGCAAATTGATGAGTATCTGCTGGATCCGGACCTCATCCCCCAGTATATGCGGATAAGAAAGCGACACATCTGATCGGAACTTTATTTCTTTTTCCTCCATACTTCCTCGTTCCACAGATTCCACTGTTTCCAGAAGAAGCTGAAGGTCAACCGGCTCATGCTCCAGCGCGATCTTGTTCTCCTGCAGCTTTGACATATCCAGCACATTATTGACCAGCGCCAGAAGATATTGGGAAACTGTGGAGGATTGCTGCAGATAATTTTTTATTTTTTCCTTGTCGTCCACATTCTGGGACATAAGATAATTCAGGCTGATCAGCCCGTTCAGGGGCGTGCGGATCTCATGGCTCATGGCAGATAAAAAGTCCCCCTTAGCCTTGGCATCGGAACGATCCCTGATAGAACGGATCCTGAAATGAATCGCCACATACACCAGAATACAGATCACCACAAACGCAATTCCCAGTATCAGCACTGTATAACGGTACTGATACAAAAAATCGGAAATGGAGTATTTATACATATCTTCCAATGTGGATCCGATGATATACCCTGACACTTCTCCTTCCGACATCTGCGCAATGGCTTTGTTGATAATGGAAATCTGCTGTTTCTTTTCCCGCCACACCGGATCTTCATCATTCGTAATCTCTAAGGGAACTACCGCCGAAAAACAAAGCTGATCCAGCATCTCCAGCATGGGGATTACAACCAGATCATTATAGATCGGCTTGTACAGCCAATATTCTACCACATACTGATTCTGAATCAGCAAATCTGCATCTCCCTGATTGACCGCCTTCAGGCAATCCTCAATGGAAGGATAATTTACCAGTTTAAAATTCGGATACTGATTAGTAAGTACCTTTTTGAGCGTCTGGGAGCCTGTGGAGATCGCCACTGTAAAATGTGCGTCCTTCCGAAGATTTAATCCTTCTTTAGCTACGATCACTTTTCTGCTGGACAGATAAGGATCGCTCATGAGAATTCCCCGGGCATTTTGATTTTCCTTATTATATTCCACACTGGTGACAAGATCAAAGCCCTCATTTAAAAGATACTCGTATGTAATATCGCCGGGTGGAAGCGCCACATATTCAAAATTTAATCCGCTGATCTCGGAAATCTTGTCAAATATCTGTCTGGAAATACCGGCCAGTTCCCCGTTTTCTCCCTGATAAGATACCGGCCTGCGGTCACAGACATATCCGACCTTTAAAACGCTTTCTTTTTCAATGTACGCCTGTTCTTCCTCTGTAAACAGATCTTTCTGAATTTCATTTCCATATACGGGAAACGCGATCAGATTGTATATAAGCAGAAGGGATAAAATAACTGCTCCTGATTTCCAGATCTTTCTGTTTTTCACAATTTATCTCCCCCTTCTAATATCCGGCTCTGTAATATTAGTCGGTTCTTACTTTGGTATCATGATCGGCAGATATCCTGACTTTTTAAAGATATTCTGAACTTATTTCTTTATAAATTATATGATCATTATACAATATATCTATTCAAAATACAATTCACATTCTCCCATTGTTTCTTTTAAAAAATCTTCCTTCCGCTATAGCCATTATAAAAATAAAAGAGCTGACATCAGCTGACATCAACTCTTTTATGAATCCGATCGCTTTACCACTTAGTGATTTTCTGCTTTTGTCTCATCTGTAAAGATCCACAAAGTTTCTCCCTTTTCCTTAAACTGATCGGAAAGATCCAGAATACGCAACTTCATCCATGCCCCATTCACTTTCTGATAGGTGATCTGAACCTCCTCATCCTCTTCCAGCTTCTCTTCCAGTTTTTCAAAATTCATGACCTCTTCAAAACGATCACAATAAATCTTTTTCACAAGCTTTTGGATATACAGCTCCATTCCCTGCCTGTAACTAAAATTCGCTTTTTCCAGAAATTCCAGAAAATACTCAGGTATGTAAATATGTCGGAGCGTATCTTTCCGGAGATTTACAAAATACACTCCGGCAAATTTGCTGGCGATCACCTGCAGGAAATATTCTGCATCCTGTTTTTCCGACAGTATTTTTTCCAATTCCTCATTCATAACCCGCCGCTTACGTACGCCGTCATTCTGCTTATAATACTGCTCTTTATCCGCGCGCATGGCAAGCTCCGCAGCTCCGATAATTTTATAGACCGTAGCCTGCTCCGTGCCGCTGCCGATTCCTGCCGAGATCTCATAATGATCCCTTGCAAGCTGCCTGCGCACCACTGTCAGCATCATTTCCACACTCTCTTTGGAAAGATTGCGGGAAAGCATCACAAACTCATCCCCGCCGATACGATACACCCGCTCGTCAGGGAAGAACCTGCGCAGAGCGTCCGCCACACTGCAGAGCATATCGTCCCCTTTTTGGTGCCCAAGATGGTTGTTCATCTCATGGAGTCCGTTTACATCCACATACAGGCAGGTAAGCTCCTTACACGCTTTTTGTCTGCTCAATTCTTCCAGATCCTCGTTGTATTTATGACGGTTATATAAAAAGGTCAGCGCGTCCCGATTATATCCGTCCGCCATCTTCTGCCGGCGTTGCTGCTCAGACAGATACTCCTCATGAATGTCCTTTACATAGAGGATCAAAATCTGATTGTCATCTGTATATTCGATACTGGGCACCAGATCCATCTGTACCCAGCGATATGTTTTCCCATTCTTTCTGCGGTAACGGAGGCTTTGTATACTCCGGTTCTCGCGAAACTGCAGCCGTAATCTTTCAATCTCCGTAAATTTCTGGTAAGAAATCCTGTCATCCTCATAAACCAGACCGGATTCAGCAAATTCCCTCCACCAGTCGCTGATCTTGTTGAGCCTGCTCATGAACTGCTGCTCGCCTTCCTCCACCTTTACTCCTTCAAAAGTATCTTTTGTCAGGTTGATCTTCAGGATCTTATAATAAATAGTAGATAAAGTAGAAAGCGCATCTACCATAGTGGTTGTATCCGTATCTGACTCTCTCCATGCAAAAATTGCCCATGGATCTTCCGCACTGCATCCCTCCGGAGCCATAATGCTGAACGTCACCCACATATATCCGTTTTCTGTTTTTCTCTTATAGCTTTGTGTGATCCTCCTGCCTCCGGAAAAAATCCTTGCCTGCACATATTCTGGGTTGGAATATTTCAGATAATTTCCTGCATATTCAGAAAAAACCAGGTGGTCATCCACCTGCTTTTTGATATAAGAATATATACTGGTAATCTGTTCATAATCCTTTTCATCCATGATCGGCTCTTTTTTTACAAATTCATATTCGCCAGTCAGAAGATTCACTTTTGCAATCTTTAAAAAACACCCAGTCAACGTATTTTCGGCAAAGGTATAACTTTCCCTCTGCTCTGCCTCATATTTACACACAACTTCCAGGCTCCTTGTCCTTTATTCTATAACCTACTCATATTTCATCCTTTTAGAGTTTTATCGATGTCGTTTTCCGGCCAGCCGTATCTGTCGAAATACAAAGGCTTTGTCCATAGCATATTCCTCATTATTTTTTGACAAAATACAATATCTTGTATCTACGTTTTTTTAATATAACACATATTTGCTTTGACTACAATAAATTTTAAAAATAAAATCATACTTTTTTCCGGCAAAAAAGAAAAGACCACGGCTCTATGCCATTGGCCTTCTCCTTCTATTTGCTTTTCCATAATCAATATGTTCCGCGCATTGCCGGCAAAATCAATAAAATATCCTGAATTTAGTTTGCCTCTGACTTATTGGCAAAGATGGTCACCAACAGGTTCAGGATCTTAAAATACAAATAGATAATGGTATAAGCAAGACCAAACGCCGCCATCCACTCTCTCTTTTTCGGGAGCTTGTTTTCCACTGATTTTTCAATGGCGTCAAAATCCGCCAGTAAAAACAGCGTTGCGATCACGATAAAGATCGGGAGTTTGACAGCTTAAGTACATAAAAATTCCTTCAAAGCCTTTACTGGCTTATTTTTTTTGTCAAATTTAAAAT
>CANQNE010000010.1 GCA_947625135.1 uncultured Lachnospiraceae bacterium | reverse complement strand
TCCTCATACTCACCGGCAATCTCATAATCATTATAATCTGCATAGGCTTTCATTCTGGACTTTTGCGCATCCAGAGAATAGCCATCGATCTGCATGGCTGTGGATACACGCGTGTAAGTGTAAACCTTGGTTTTTGCTTTTGTCATCATTTATGTTCCTCATTTGTGCAACGGGCGTTGCACAATTATTATTTTAATAAAATTTGTTTATTCTTAATTTTAAGCTATTTTACTTGTATTACGCCAAAAAGAAAAACATCAAGGTTTATATTCAAAAACCAACCAGTTTTTTATCCTTTCAAATTCCAGTTTATTATCTGCCAACAAATCATTTTTTTCAAGACGTATATAAATTTCAGTCGTTAATCTATCACAATAACCGACTTTCTTGACAATATTTTGAACAGTAACCAAATTCAGCCATGAATACCCAGCAGCCTGTTCCACTAAGAAATCATACGCTTTGTCATATAGCTCTAAATCTTCATAAATACTTGCCATCGCATAACTTACTTCTTGTCTTACCTTTCGTTCACTTTTTCCAATTTTATTTCCTGCCAAATATGCATTATTCAGATTATCCTCCCAAAACTCTTTTCCCATTTCTTTAACATATGATGTCTTACAGTGCCCACTCGCTAATACCTTACAATAAAACTGATACTCTCGTTTATTGACAACTTGCTCTCTTGAGATGTTTTCTTTCCCGTGTTGATTTATTTGTGCCGCCTTACAATTAAGTTGATTCTCTTTATCTTGCAGGATTTGCTCCCTTTTCCCCAATTCTTCAGCCCTTTTTTCTATATCGGTCAGTTGCTTTTGATATTCCTTTCTTAGTTCATCTGCTAGGCTTAATGATATAACATGTTTTCCTGCAGGAGAAGGTTCAATATCAGTATCAATACCCAATGACAGATAGTATTGTTTGGCAATGTAGCCATTTAACACATTATTTCCCCTGGGAATTTCAACCTTCATCCAATTTTGCTTGCCATCAATGTCGGAAAGTGCAGAATATGTTGATGTGCTTATAAATATTGTCCCATTATCCACGGCTCCACTAAATTTGCAGGCAAGATTTGTACTGTTGCCAATCCAAACAATACCGAATTCATTTTCTTCATCATCATGTTGTTCTTTACCTTTCATTCCCACTTTGGAAAGGGAAACTTCTCCCGTATATACCCCGATACCGCAAGAAATTCGATATCTCATTTCTTGATCTAATATAGGATTAAGGAATTTATCAATAGCAGTGGTAATATATCTAGCTGCTCGAACAGCATTATCTTCCGATTTTCCATACTCATTATCTACAAAAACTGCGAGAACGCCGTCCCCCATGAAGTCTCGTACAACTCCACCTGAATATCGAATAGCCTGAACAACTGCTCGAATATAGCTTCTATAAATCCTAACTAATTGGGTGCTGTCGAATTTTTCAGGCAATTTTGTAGATTCACGCATATCGACAAAAAGTATGGTTGCTTTACCGTGGTATATTTTGTTTGAGTCGGATAAGTCATCAGTCAAAGGTAATTGATCTGATATGGAATTTTCAAGTACTTCTGATAAAATAATCCTATTTATTGCTGCTGATAATAAATCTAATTCATATTTTGGAATTTTATCTTCATTCATATATATTTCTCCTGCAATTAGCTTCGTGACTCAAGATAATATGCTCCATCAACCCTATCAAAAGTAAAGCAAATGCGTCCACTCTCACTGGACGGCCATTCGTTTTTTACTTTTTTTGATACCTTTACTTTGTTTACAGTGTTGTTTGCATATTTAGAAGCAGTATTAATACAATCTCCAAACGCTTTAACATCATATGAGTCTGCAATACCAATTTTAGTAACAATTACACTATCAAATGTAACACCTACACCAATATTCACTTTAGGTCCAAGCTTCTCATCCTCAATAATTTGATTTATTACAGACTCTCGGACTTTCAACATATCACGGCCACATAATCCAGCATTTTGAACAGCAAGTGCCTTAACCATATTATCCTCTTCTCGAGCGGTGGCACCACCCCAAAATACCATTAGGCCATCGCCCATAATATCAATTACTTTACCATGATAATATTTCACTACCTCCAGAAGTGCAGTAAGAAACACATGCATCGTCAAGAATGTCTTTTCAGCTCCTACATTTTGTGCCCGTTGAGTAGATTGACGCATATCCACAAATAAAACTGCAAAATTTTCTTTATCATATGAACCAAATTCGAGTTTATCCGCTTCAAATCCAGGAATTACATCAGAAATGGCATCAGCTCGATGTTCAAACATCGCTTTTTTAATAATATTACTTTTCGCTTGCAGATAATGTTCATATGTATTTTTATAAATAGAATCAATATTAAGAGTCATCTTACTCCCCCCTACAATACAGATACCACGATTAATATGCAAATAATACTTGCTGTTATTAGTGTTGAAGAAAAAGAAAGGATTACCCACCTATTTGTCCTTAACTTCTGACGATTAATGTCATTTAGTTTATAAAGTTCAGCCACCATATTTTCAATTACATCTTCATCTGTCATTTCTTGAACATCTTTTTTATACACTTCAAAAGAATATTCTTTTGTTGATTGAGATAAAAACCACTTTGATTTATATCCGATATTTGAAGAATGCCCCCGAATTGTTAGTATTCCAAATACAAATACTGCAATACAGCTTATAAAAAGCAACACGCTAAAAAAGATAATAGTAACCCCTAACCAACTACATGGCTTGATATTATTTAAAGCCCTTAAAATTGGTTTATAACAAGAAATAGCAGCCGCAACAAGAGCAACCATTGCGGCCATAATTATCGAAACTTTCGTGTCAGACAATTGAATATAAGAAGAAATATCTGATATGGCACTAGATAAAAATACTTGCTTAATTTCAGTCGTTTCTTTTTTATTTGCATTATCAGTTTGCATAGTATTATTTCCTCCAACTCTAGTTTATTTAAATTCTCAGTTTTTTTGAGCTAAACTTTTTTATGATTCTTCATAATATTTTCTTTTGTGCAACGGCCGTTGCACTTTTTATTACTGTTCCAATTCCTTTTCAATTTCTTCAACCGTCGGCAAACTGCTTTTCAGTTCTTCGGGTAAAGCGCGTGCAATCTGATTTTTCCAATCTGCCACACCTATAGGATTTTGATAACCCGCCAGAGAGTACTCAACAACAGTTTCATTTTTCCCTTTTACCAATAATAATCCAATGGTCGGTTTATCATCAGGATGTTTCAAAATGTCATTTACCACATTCTGATACATATTAAGCTGACTAACGAATCCCGGCTCAAAATCACAGGCTTTTAATTCAATCACAACATAACAGCGCAGTTTTAAATGATAAAATAAAAGATCAATGTAAAAATCCTGTCCCCCAACTTCCAAATGTACTTGTCTGCCCACAAATGCAAATCCTTGTCCTAATTCAAGCAGAAACTTTTGAATATGTTCTGTTAATTTCCGTTCAATCTCCACCTCGCGTCTTGGCATATCCGTACCCAAAAAATCAAATAAGTAAGGATCTTTGAATATCTGATTTGCCATGTCAGAATCTTTCGGTGGTAATGCCGCCGGAAAATTATTGACCGTCTTACCGGTTCGCTCCATCAGTCTACTTTGGATCTGTAGTTCAAGTATCGTTTTACTCCAACCGTTCTCTATCGTTTTATCTGCATACCAAATACGCTCTTCCTGTTCTTTCAGCTTATCCAGTAAAGTTATATTTGTCCGCCACGGTATTTGTGCAACGACTCGTTGCACAATTTCATAGTCCGGCCAGCACAAGGCGAATTTGCGCATATACTTGATATTTCTTGGGGAAAATCCGGACATGTCAGGGAACGCTTCCTTCAAATCTTTGGCCATACGATCAATAACTTTGGCTCCCCATCCTTCTTCTTCCTGCTTCTCCAAAATAGCCTTACCAATCGTCCAGTAAAGGCAAATCATACTGGAATTTGCCTTCATAACAACAGAAATCCTTTGCGTACGGATTTGCTCTTTAATTTTCTCAATAAACTGCATATAGCTATCGCTCATTTCGGATAAATTTGGAGCAACTGGAAATATGACTCCATCTCTATTTTTTCCCATATGCTTTCTGTTATCCATGCTTATTCACCACCCGTTTTTTACTCACAACTCTGGAGAAATCAATTCTCCAGAGTTGTGTTTGGACATCCTTATCACGTATTATTTTATCATGCTGCTTTTGTATTTTCAACACTGGATTTTGATAACTCGCCATCTTTCTCCTGTAATGCACTTCTCTCTGATTCTGACATATGTTCAATATCCAGTTCCAAAGCATATTTCTCAATCAAATTTGCAAGTAAATTTGCCAATCCACTCCATTCATCTTTATCAAGTTCTATTTCTATCAGCCTCCCTTTTCATTCCGATTTTTAAATAAAATTATATTTCCACATCTCTGCTATCATGTCCTCTTACTGCCTGTCTTCCTTTCTTCTTCTGTTCTTCCTGTGCCCTGATCCTTGCCTGATGTTCATGGAGCGCCTGCAGCACGGAAGGTTTATTCTTTCCGCTGGCGGCGCCGCTTCTTCCTGTAACAGCTTTGTCCAGTTCCGGGGCAACCCTTTGCGGCCCGGTTTGATGTTGTATCTGTGGTTCATCCGACTCCCGGCTTTGTTCAGTCAGGTACAGCTTCCGGTTGTACCGGATCACCTCCATAAAGGCAAGGTTATATATGGTTTCATCGGATTTCTTTGAAAGCTCTTTGCATTCTGCAGACAGCTTTCTGGTCTGTTCCTCCCACTGCCGGGGTGACAGATGCTCCCCGTCCTGCAGGAGCCGTTTTACAGCTTCCCACAGCCTGTCCCCCTTTTCCAGTTCTTCCCGGTGCTGGTTTTCATACAGGACAGCTTTCAGTCCCCTCAGGTCACGGCGTATTTTTCGTACTTCTATGTAAGGCTGACAGGCGGCAAATGCCGAGGACAGTTCCTGCAGTCGCCGCAGCTTTTGTTTCCGGGGCAGGAGTTGCCGTTCTGTTTCCTTGTAAACTTCTTCCTGTTCCTGCCCGCAGCTTTCAAGAGTGAAAAAGTCTTTTATCTTTTGTTCCGTTACAAACTGCTTTACGTTCCCGGCGTCCAGCAGGGTTTCCC
The DNA here is from genome assembly GCA_947625135.1 of uncultured Lachnospiraceae bacterium. Lineage (GTDB taxonomy): Bacteria > Bacillota > Clostridia > Lachnospirales > Lachnospiraceae > CANQUC01. The sequence goes on along the minus strand of CANQNE010000010.1, from coordinate 64,238 downwards.
GGTCAGGTATCCTGTGGAAATAAGGTGCGCATGCAGGAGGACGGGATAACCGGCCTTTTTTCTCCATGATACTGTCGATCAGTTCCGTGATCTCGTTGCCCGCCTGTTCCATCCTTGCTTTTGCCATGTGCGCCAGCAGCCGTACTGCTATGTCTGCTTTTGCATGGGCCTGCCTTGCTTCAAGAAGCGCCCGGTTCCGTTTTATGACCGCCCGGTTGACGTTCCCTTTTTCTGTCCGTATTCCCTGCCGTTCCAGTGCGCTGGCGATAGGGCCAAGGTGTATGGTTGGCTCCTGCTCAAGTCCTATCTCCTGAAAAGACCGGTGCTCCCATACCTCTTTCACGCCAAGCCTTTCATTAACTGCATTGATCGTCTCTGTCAGATCCTGCCGCCATTTTCTGGAGTTCCCTTTGTCGTTCCAGTCATTCACGTCCACGGCGCGGCTTTTAAAGCCTTTCCCTGACTTGTTCCGGATCTTATTCCCGTCTTTGTCAAGGATATATTCCTTCCTCTGCTTTGCTCCCCATTCCCCGTTTTCATCTACCGGCCGCATGGTGAGCATGAGATGGAAGTGGAGGTTATGGACGCCCTGGGGATTCACGGAATCATGGATGGCCCAGTCCGCGCACATCCCTTTAGATACAAAATTTCGCTGCACATAATCCCGCACCGTTTCCTCCGCAGTCTCATAGCTCCAGCCGTTTGGGAGCGACGCCTTTAATGTCCGGGCAAGCTGCGCGTTCTTCTGTTTTTCTTTTTTCTCTACGCTGTTCCAGAGTGCCGCCCGGTTCTTCCATTCCTCCGGGGCATTCTCCGGCAGGTTTATTTCACAGTGCACCAGATCTTCATGGTACTTTGGCCGGTATGTTTTTCCGTCATATTCGCTTACGAGAACGCTCCGGCTGATATAGGAAGCATGGTCAACGGCGGACTGCCCTTTGCTCCGCCTGACGATGCCAAACCTTGTGCTGGCGTACTTTACCACTTCTGCACACATGGCGTCCTCCCTGTGACACATGGAGGGAAGCAGTATTGGACCGGCAGCACAGGCACGCTCACCGCAGGAGCCCCCGGAGGTTCTACGTTCCCACTCCGGTCCGTGCCAAACGGATGTCCGCCGGACATCCAGCACCGCACAAGACCATGCGCAGCGTGGTCTATCTGTGCGCACCCCATAAATGGGGTGAAGGAAACTTCTTCATGGCACTGCTTATCTGTCTTCCCCATAACTGTCCTCCCTTGCGTCATGTTCTTCTGCACCGCCATAACCGCCGCCTGCCCCTTCCGTGTACCCTGTGTAACTGTTATTTTCTCTTTTGTTATTCCACCGGTTTTCGTAACTGTCCCGGCTTTCCGCTGGCTTTTCTTTATCAGGCATGTCATCGTATTCCTGTGCATTTATTTTCTGCACAAGCTCCATGGCTTTCTGAAACTGCGGGGAGCTAAGTGCAGCTCTTAAAATGCCCTCCAGTTCATTCTGTTCGTACTGGTAACATTCCGGGAAATACTTTACGATGATGCCGCCCATCATGTACTTGTGGTGGTTTTCCGCCTTCCTCCGTTTCTCATTTTGTTTTCTCCGTTCCGCTTCGTATCTGGCCTTTGCCTGTTCCAGATTTTTCAGGGCCCTGTCCATGGCAGGGCTGGTCTCATTAAAATTTTTGATCACAGCTTATATTCCTCCTTACTGCTGTATTTTTCTGCACCCTGATGCACGTTATCCATGTCTGCTGAAGATATGTGGGAAGCCGCTCAGACGATGGGATAGGATATGCAGTTGTCAAGGTGCGGCGAAAGGGATTTTAAATTTTGAAGTGAAATAAAAAAGACCCTCTCACTAATCACAGGTTTCAGAGGGCAAAAAAGAACCACTTTTTGAAAAAAATTTAATTTTTTTAGTTTTACGATTTTTAATGAGTAATAGAAAAGCTGCAACCCCTGTTGGAATTGCAGCAAATATAAACATTATTTTCTAATTATCATTGACCTTCTGATCTTAAAACATTTCATCCAGCAATATAAAATAATCTATTTTCTTATGATCAGGAACAAATCAAAACTATATTATTTTTCCATTTATATTTTCTATTCATAGTTATTAACTCCTCTTCATATATTTTTTCATCAAGTATTTTTATTGTTAAAATAATGGTTTTCATAATGTTGTCTCCTACTATTAACTGTCAATCTGATCATATGAATAATCATAGCAAAATCCAACACTTCGATATCCTAAATACAATCGCACCGTAAGGTATTCCGCGTTACCATTACAATTTTCCCTTTTAAGACCGTCCATTATAACACGCCTGATGTCTTTCTCTCACAGTATTTATTCACCAGATAATCGATATAATCCTGCTCTCCAAACAGGCGCAGACTACTCGGGTCGCCGCACTGCTTTACGATTTCACAAAGCGGTATCTCCCGGCGAACAGTCTGCGCAACACTCTTTCCCGACAGATAGTTTTGCAAAATTTCCTCCGCGCTGCTTTCTTTCAGATTACCCAAACACCAATACGGCACCGGAGCGCTGATATTCGGATAGACGTTATACGCATGATCGACATACAGAACAGGAGAATCTACAACATAACTTCCTGTTGAAGCATCGGTTATGAGCTTTTGATACAGTTCCCGCTCCGTTTGTCCAAACACTTCATTCAGATTCATCGCGTGAAAATGTTTCCGCGTATAGTCCGAAAGCAGCGGCGGGATTTTCTGCAGATCGTCCTGCGTGACGCGCACACCGTACAACTTCGCGTTTTCTCTGTCGCAGGAGCCCTGATGCACAAAACAGGTAAATTCTCCGCCAAACGCAGCACACCTTTCCGGCAGATGCTCTTCAAGAATCAGTTTCTCAACAAGTGGCAGTTCGCCGATGTTGTCTTTGTTGACAAAAACCTGAATGCGCGGGAAAATCTTATTCTCTATCAGAATATCAATTGCCTGTAAGATTTCCCGATACGCACCCTTCCTGCCCGTATAATCATCGGTGGTTGTCTCCCCGCCGAAAAGCGTAAGCTGCGCTTTTGACAGTCCGAGAGAAACGAGCCATTTAACATACTCGCTATCCCGAACAATCCGCCATACGCTGATAAGCTCGAAATGCGGCGTGATCTTATCGGATAATTGTTTTCGCAGTTCCCAAAGCTCTTTATAATTGTCCTTGAAATCAGGTTCTCTGTACCAATCGAAAACTTCAAACTCACGGGCATAAGGCCTGAACTGCGCGGCAATTTCTGTCAGGTCATTGACCGTCATATGTCCATTTTGAGGATGTCCCACCCAGCAATGTCTGCAGCGGTTGGGACAACCATACATATCCACGCACAGATCTATTCTTTTGAATTTATCTTCCATAAAAATCACATATAATCCAATCATTCTTTTTAAGAATAATGGATTATTTTCCTCCTTATCCGATCTGCTCCTTTTTTTCATAGAAAAGCGGTTGTTTCAAGCAACAGCGGTTTGCGTTTGAGAGTAAAATACCCCTTCGCACAAATCTATGGTTTACATTTAGGGTATTTCGTTCTTTGTAGAGATACGGAAAGTATCTCTTAAATGATTTCATCTATGTCTTTATCTGTGTCCACAATTAGAATTTTTTCTTGGTCAAACGGCAGTCTCGTGATAATCTGCCCTTTATAAAAATGGAATGAGCCCCCGTGGCACTGTGAGCGATCATTTATCGGGTTTATCATCAGCACATGTTCTGCCGCCAAAGCCGCCTGTTTTGCATATTCTTTTAACTCCTTTTGCTCCCATTCCTCTGTGCTATAATTAACATAAACTGGCCATATAAGTAAATGATCGGTTTTGAATCTTTCAGGGAAATCCCACATATCACCACAGAGAGCTGTCATAATTTTCGTGTTACAGACTTCAAATTCGTTTACTATACTTCCCTCTTTATAATGCTCGTCTGCCTTCCGAAATTCTTTCCAGCCCTTTGAAATCCTTCTGTAATTATACACGGTTTTACCGTTTTCAATAACAATGCAGGACGAATACAAGCTGTTTTGCTCCTTTTCGATATATCCTGTCATTAGCGCAATATCGTATATCATTGTTAATTCAGCCAGTTGTCGGATCGTCGGAGATTCCAACTCAACAGCCACATCCTTGTCAATATTGTAATCCCAGCAAAGTGAGTCAAAACCTTGAAGAAATGTTTCTCCGAAACAGATTAAATCTGCTTTTCTCTGACCCTTTCGCATGGCCTTTTCGATCTGCATTAAATTAAATGGCACATCTTTATTTTTACATTTGTAAGAAACCAATCCAATACGCATTTTTACTCCTCTAAAATATATGCCTTTCCAAATTCTTTGTAACCTATCGACTTTGCAAGTTCAAAAGATGCTTTGTTTTCGATATTGCACTCCCATTGCGGGCAGATACCCATTTGTAATAAATGATGAGTGGCCAGCGCAGCGGTAAGCTTTCCATAACCTTTTTGACGTTCTTCCTTTAAGGTAATGATCCCGGTATGCTGGATTTGATCTTCCATATACGGCATGTCCGGAGTATCGCAAACGGAAACCAAGCGATCATCCTTGAAATATCCCGTAAAATATCCTTTTCCTGTTTTTTCTGAAAAATATTCTGAAAGCCATCCGTCAGGATTGACTTTTGGATGCGCTTTTCGGAAAAAAGCCTCAAAATATGGATAATCCTCGCCGCATAATATTTTTGCGTTACCGTATTGCTTCACTTTCTCTTGATGAAATATAAACAGGCGCTCTTTTTTGAGATGATATTGATTCTCTGCAGCTGCAATGATATTGTTGGGTTGGCTATTTTTCAGAGCCTCCGCAAAATCCCGAAGCATGGGAGAATATGTCACTACACATAAATTATCTTTCAGCAAAACATAAAGAGCATATTTACAACCGTAGCCTTTTAGTATCCGGTCTCTTTCCGCAGAACAGATAAAGTATACTCCCTGCTCTGATTTTGAAAGGTCAGTACAACAAAAATGTGAATAGTACTGTGTTGTAATCTTATCAACACCTGATCTACTCAAAAACATTGTTTCATGCACCTCCTGCTGCTATTGTATAAAAAAGAGGATTCTTGTGTCAATCAACTGTTTCTTTACTTCCGTCAACTGCCTCCAACCCACGCTTGGCCGCTTACTCATTGTAATACTGTGCCTGCGCGTACCACAGCTGATGATATTTTCCCTTTTCGTCCTTTACTAGCTCCTCATGGGTGCCCTGCTGAATGATCTGTCCGTGGTCAAATACCGCAATCACATCACAGAACCGGCAGGAGGCCAGCCGATGGCTGATATAGACAGCCGTCTTATCCTCTACAATATCGTCAAAACGGGTATACACTTCAAACTCAGCTTCCGGATCCAGCGCCGCCGTGGGCTCGTCTAAAACGATAAAGGGCGCGTCCCGGTACAATGTCCGGGCAAGGGCGATCATCTGGCTCTCACCGCCGGAAATTTCCACGCCGTCCTCGTTAAACTCTTTGTAAAGCCATGTATCCAGTCCCTCCGGCAGTTCCGAAAACCGCTGGCCGAAGCCGGCGTTTTCCAGACACTGCTTCGCCTGCTCCCTGTCGTACTCCACGCTGACGGCTACATTCTGCCCAAGCTGGTAGGCGAACAGACTGTAATCCTGAAACACAATGGAAAATACCGACATATATTCCCGGTAATCGTATTTTTTGATATTAACGCCGTTTAAGAGGATCTCCCCCTCTGTAGGATCGTACAGGCGGCAGAGCAGCTTGATAAAGGTGGTCTTGCCGCTTCCGTTCATGCCCACTACTGCGAGACGCTGGCCGATCTTAAACTTCATGGAAACATTTTTCAGGGCATTGGTATCGCTTCCGGGATATTTGAAAGACACATTGCGAAACTCAATCTCATAATCCCGGTCAATCCGCTTTTCCACCGTCAGACTGCCCTGATACATGCGGTTGGGAACATCCAGAAAGTCAAAGGTCAGCTTCAGAAAAGAGGCGTTGTTGCGCATTTCCCCCGCGGTCTGGATCAGTCCGCCGATGCTTTTGGACAGTCTGGTAATGGAAGCCACATACTGGCTCACCGCGCCGATGCCAAAGGCGCCGCCAAGGGCCTTTAAGCACACAAACACATAGACGGCCCCGGTAAATACCACAGAAAGAGCGGAAGATGCCGCTTTGTAAAGCCCCATAGGTCCTCTTGCCAGTCTGGCAAACATGCCTTTAGAGCAGAAAATGCCGTTCTTGTCATTGCTGAAGCGATAACACAGAACATCCTGCCGGTATATCCTCACATCCGCCGCCAGATCATTCTCAAAGCCAAGAAGTCCAAAAAATCCAAATAGCCTGTTGCCAAGGCTATGCTGATCGGCATTTACCGCTATATAACTTTCGGCCTTGTTCGCCAGCATGGGAGACAGGCAGGTGACAGCGATCATCAGAGCCGCGATCATCAGCAAAAACAACGGGCTGTTCAGCACGCTGTAACCTCCCGCCGAATCCGGCACAGGACTTGTAAACAGGGATATGGTCAGAGCTGCGCCGCCAGAAAAAGTAAATATGGCGGAAAACAGCTTTTCCATATGTCTGTAGCTTAAATTAATGCCCCACCCTGCTCCCTGATAATTCTGTTTAATCGTACTGTACATGGCATGGATCCTGCTGCTGTCGGCATCGGCAAAATCCATAGTCATCATCTTTTCCGTATATATCTGGAAATTCCTGTAAAACAGGGTTGAACTTTCCGTGTTCTTCCATTTGTTCAAAAAAGCGCCTGTAAGAGAAATGACTGCCGCCGAGAGCAGATTGAGCAGCACAAGCGTCCTGATCACAGTAACGTCAGCGCCTTCCGTCAGGGCGGAAATCAGCCGCGCCGACAGATAGATCCCCACATAAGGCGTCAGCGCACTCCATACCATACCCGCCATTCTGGAGATCACCGCCTTTTTGTCCCTATGATAGAGCAGGGAAAAGGCCCGCCGGTTGAGCCGCCACGCTTCTCTCCATGACAAGAGTTTTTTATCTATGTTCATGCGCTCCTCCTTCCTGCCCATGCGCTCCGGACACATCCAGATCTGTCCCGTAACAGCCCGCCTCGTTCCCACTGTGCCATTCATCTGATTTTTCCTGATAATACCTGCTCTGCAGCGCAAACAGCCCCGCGTACATGCCTCCAAGCTCCAGCAATTCCTCATGGGAGCCTTCCTCGGAGATCCGGTGTCCGTCAAGAAGGAGAATGCGGTCGCAGAACCGGGTAGATGCCAGTCGGTGAGAAATATAAACGGCGCTGCGGCCTTTCGTCATCTGGTCATACTTACCGTACATATCCGCCTCGGCAATGGGATCCAAAGCTGCCGTCGGCTCATCCAAAATAAAAAACGCCGCGTTTTTGTAAAGCGCTCTGGCAAGCATCAGCTTTTGGGTCTCCCCGCCGGACAGCTCTGTTCCGTCCTCATACACCCGCCGGTTTAAGTACGTCTCATATCCATCTTTCAAAGAGCTGATCTTTTCCTCAAGCCCTGCTTTTTTCACACATTCCTCTATCCGGGACATATCCTGCCCTTCCTCCGTCTGCGTCACATTTGCGGCAATGGTTCCCGCAAGAAGGGAGAACTCCTGAAACACAGCGGCAAACTGGGCGTAATATTCCCGCCGGTTATACACCCTGATATCTCTGCCGTCCAGAAGAACCCGGCCCTTTGTGGGGTCAAATAAACCACAGATAAGCTTCACCAGCGTGGTCTTTCCCGCGCCGTTTTTTCCCACCACAGCGATCTTTTCTCCCGGACGGATCGTCAGGCAGATATCCGTCAGGGTGTCCTCCTTCGCTCCCGGATACCGGTAGGACACATGATCCAGCTTCAGCTCGTGCCCCTGATCGGGAGAAAGCTCCAGATGTTCCCCTTCTTCAAACCGGAAGGGCTCCGGATATTCCAGAAATTCCATCACGGAAGACAGATCCAGACATTGACGGTAAAGGGTCGTCATTTTTTCAAGGATCCCGTTGACCCGTGCGGAAAATCCGCCCACCGCGGAAAAATAAAGAAGAAACGCAGAAACACTCATACTTTCCGCCAGTACAAGGCGTATCAGGATCAGATATGCCAGACCGTTCCGCAAAAAAGTCAGCACAAGATCCAGAATGCCGCCCCATATCTGGACATTATTGATCCGCCGGCGAAAAGCACGATAAGCCGTTATCGCCTTTTGCGTGATCTCATCGATCCACGGCTTCATGCCGAAGATGCGGATATCCTTTGCAATGTCCTGCCTGCCTCCCATATCCAGCTGGTACCAGATCTTTCCATTCAGCTTTCCGCCTTCTTCCCGGTTCCGGTATTCATAGACTGCCAGCCGTTTGTTGACAAAATAGCCCAAAAGCGCCGTGACCAGTATGGCCGCCATGAGCCTGCCGTCCAGAGTCGCCAGCAGACACATATAGATCACAAAACCGGCCACATTCTGCAGCAGTTTGGAAAGGGTGTTCCACACCGCTTCTGTCGGCTCTCTGTTGTTTTGCGTGCATGACCGTGCACGGGATTTCAGCTTTGAAAACCTGTCCTCCATAAGATTGGGATAAGATGTGGTACAGCACTTTCTGTTGATCTCTCCCAGGATCGCCGTCCGCACCGTGACCCGGCCATACAGCGCGTTCGCGTTCACATAAGCGGAAGCTGCAGAGCAGATCATCAGCGCCCCCACAAAGCCAAAAATCACCGTCAGCAATTCCCCAAAGGATGCCCGCCGCTCCACGGCGGACAGAATGGCAGGCGCCAGATAAAGGTTCACCAGATTGGAAAACACTGCCAATACTGCCTGCAGCAGACACAGCACCAGCACCTTTTTTTCTTTTCTGCTCCACGCAAATCCCGCCATCCAGGCACAGCACTGCCACATAGAATAGCGGGGCTTTTCGGATTCCTTCTTTTTCAAGGCAGATACCTCCATTTCTTTCTGCGTATATGCTACCACACATTGCCTTTTACAGACGATTTTGGGGATAAACTGTTGTTTACTGGGGACGAAACACAGATGTGACGGCTACCCCGATAAGTGCTTTTCGTAAAATGACAAAAAAATGGCGGGTGTTTTACCCGCTGTTTGGTGGACCCGGGTCTTTTTGACCAGTCCAGGTTTCCATCACACCTGTGGAATGAGGATTTCCGTGGTAAAGGCCCCGTCCTCGCTGTTGCGGCTGATATAGCCGTCCAGCCGTTCAATGATCGTATCCATTCTTACCAGACCAAATCCGAGGCCCTCACCTTTGGTGGATCGGAACTTTCCGTTGATCTTCTTCTGCTTTTTTTGGGCAGTAAAATTGGTAAATGAAATGTAGAGCTGGGTCTGCTTCATATCCATATAGATACGGATGAGACGCTTGTCCTCCGGCAGGGTCAGACATGCCTCGATGGCATTGTCAAAGAGATTACCGATGATCACGCACAGATCCAGCTCTGAGGTCTTTAGCGCCACCGGAATATATACATCCGCTTTCACGGGGATCTTTTTGGACCTGGCAAGGGAGATCTTGCTGTTCAGGATCGCGTCTGCCATGGGATTTCCGGTCTTGATCACTGTATCTACCGTATTCAGATCCGTGTCAAGCGCGTCCAGATAAGCCTTTATGGCTTCCATGTCGCCGTTTGCCGCGTAGGCTTTCATGGTCTGGATATGGTTGCGGTAATCGTGCCGCCAGCCCCGGATCTGCTTATACATATTTTCCACTTCCGCATAGTGGGTCTCAATAAGTTCCCGCTGATACGCCGCCAGCCTCTGATCAATCTTTCTGGAAATCAAGTGATTCATGCCAAAGCTCCTTTTTTCTGCATATGGTCATTCATATTCAATAAACGCTCTATTCAAAAGTTCATACTGTCCTCTGGGAAGCGGCAGTATCTCACCGCCAGAAAGAAATACTTCTGTCCTTGTGATCCGTTCTATACAGGAGAGATTTACGATATAGGAACGCCCCATGCGGTAAAACCGCTCGTCCATTTCCCGCTGAAATTCCCCAAGTGTCTTTTTTACGGTATATTCCCTTTTGGCATGAACCGTCACATAATTATGCAGCACTTCCAGATACCTGATCTCATGTACAGGCACCCGCACCGTCTCTCCTCCGCAGGAGAGGATCAGTACCCTTTCATTTTTCTGCAGCTTCACAACCGCCCGGTCCAGTATCTGAAAGAGCTTTTCCTCCTTTACCGGCTTCATGAGATAGTGGAGAGCCGCCACCTCATACCCCTCCGCTATATAATCCGAATACCCGGTAATAAAAATGATCTGCACGCCTTCATTATCCCTGCGGATCTCTTTTGCCAGCTCTATGCCGTTCATGGAAGCCATCTCGATGTCCAGCAGCAGAATATCATAATCCTTCTGCTCCGCATATCGAAACAGAAAGCTCTCTCCTGAAGAAAAGATCTCAACTGCTGCCCGTTCCTGTCTCATTTCCGCCCACTTTTTTACTTTATCCACAATATATTGTACATCTGCCTCCACATCATCGCAGACTGCAATCCTGTATTCCATATGTTTTCCTTTACACATTCTGTTCCAGTCAATCATAACGTTTTCAACATATCAATATCATTTTAGGAATTTTCATGTAAATCGACTCCTTCAAAATATCCCTTATAGCCTTCTGTCTTCATCTTTGAGTATATCAAAAATATTCTTTACTTACAACTTCATAAATGCCATTTCCAGCATTACTATATTTCTCCATTATTGGCCTGATACAATAGTTAAATTCTCGCACCCATCTATCTTCATCCTATCGGTAACCATGAAACAGCAGACAGACGATAACTTTGCTGTCATTATAAAATTTGATTTTATATGTAAATAATTCATGTCTATCCGTCGATTCATACCTACATATAGAATCTGCAAACTTTATTTTAGTAACAAATATCTTAATACCACACCAATGAAACTATACCTGATGATATGCACCCAAAAATAAACCCCAATACTATTTCAACAATTTCCATCTCTATTCCCCTCCCTCACACAACTTGTTTTTAATAAAAAGTACAACTTCTTGGTATAATTCTTTTACATATTTCTCTTGCTTTTCTCCACAAAAAGCATAATTGTCAAGACCTGGTGAACTATTAATTTCAAGGAGTATATAATCATCCATACTTTCACATAAATTATTACACATAATATCAATTCCACATAAATTCAAATTAAAATCTCTTGCAATATCTATACATAAATTAACATAATCTCTATGAATTTTATTTGTTAAATCAAGGCATTCTCCACCAGCAGATAAATTAGAAACATTCCTTAATATACACTTCTCCCCCTTGCATAACTTCGTTTCAAGGTTAAATCCTACTCTTGATAAATTTTCAATAATATCATTGTCTATCTCTATTATAGTATCTCTTCCACTGGCTATATACTCCTCTTGTTTTAACTTTAAAAGTTGCTTTATAGAATTTATACCATCCCCAATTACATATAATGGTATCCTTTGATAAGCTGATAATACTTTTCCTCCTAAAATTACAACACGATAGTCATTGTATCCATAGAACTTTTGAATTTGAAAAGTATTATTTTTTTGAAAAATATTTTTTGCAACATCTTCAAGTTCTTCTTCATCGTAAACCTTATAAATTCCTCTGCCTTGTGAAGAATCATTTAATTTTAAAATTATTGGATATCCTACCTTTTTTGCAAATTCTATTCCTTTTTCAAACGTATCGGACAAATTATATTTTTTACATTTTTCTTCTGAATAAACTATCGTATATTGTGGAACATTATATCCAAATTCTTCTAAAAAATATGATGTTAATGCTTTATTTTTCGTTATCCTGATAGAAGAAGCATAATTTAAATTTAAGTTCACATCTTTAACGAAAAATTTTCGCCCGTTTTCAAAAACCATAACACCAAACATTCCTCTACTTGGTTCTTCAATAAAGGTAATCCCTTGTTCCTGACATATTTCTTTTAATAACGGGAAAATTAATTGTTTTCTTATCATAATATTTACCTTAACTTAAACATTTTTAATACAGCTTCTCTGTATATTTCCTTTGCAATTTTATATGAATCATCATCTTGTTGTGAAAAATGCTCCATCATAACACCACTATTAATTTCAAGAATTTTGTATTCATTATCGCACTCAGCAACATCTATTGACGCAAACCTTATATTCATCTTATCAACAACTGTACTAACAATTGTTTCAATATTATTGATAATATCTTGATTTTGCAATATAGTTGCCTTTGACCCCTGACCTAGATTATGTTTCCAATTTAATTCAAAACACTCCCCCTTTTCCATGATTCTTGTCATATCTTCGGCCGAAAACTTGAAATTAAAAATATGACTATCTTCTTTAGATAAATATTCAAAAATCAAACTTCCAATAGAGTGTATTCCATCGCCAATGACATATGGACGTTTTTTAAAATAAATTAGTTTTATCTTTCCATCTAATACTATTGCACGATACTCATTACTAATATCATAGTATGGAGAAACAGCCATAGAACGTGATTTTTGGAAAATTTTATATACTGCATTTTCAAGTTCATATTGATTACTTACACGAAACACCAAATTACCGCCACTACCCTCATTAGATTTACATACAAGTTGTCCATATTCTTTTAATTTCTTCATTAGAACATCCCAGTTTCCGACCTCACTAACATATTTTTGATTAACTGGAGACATAAAAAAATAATGTTCAATATTAGGTATTTTTAGCGAACTCATTATTTCACTTGCAGCACTCTTATCACAACAAATAGAGTGAACAGAAGCAACATTTAGCCCAAACTGATAGCCAATAATATAGTTATTACTGCCATTTTTATGAAGTTGAAAAATCCAATCATATGAAAAGGATTTTAAATCAATACTCTCCTCATTACATATTTCTGTTATAATCTTTACAAAATTTCTTGTGGAATTTTTCATGTATTTTCTCCTTAATAATGTTATTCATCAATTATAAATTATCTAAAAACAGCCTTTGTTGGTTTTACTTCTTCGACTGTTTCAAGTCTACTACCGCAGACAGCATCATACCGCAGGAAAATTATATCTTTTTTATCTGCAATTATATACGGTATGTACATAGAAATCATCTTTTGTTTTTATATATTTTCTATCATCTTATATATCTCTTTTTTCAACTTGTAAGTTTCAGCTCACTTTGCTGTCATATCAAAAAATCTTAACCTTTCCAAAAGCCATTATCACGTTGATAACACGGTCAATTTTTCTAGAGTATCATCACACAAAATCCCACCTTTCCCAAGATACTATCAAATCATACGAAAATGTTCCAATGCCTCCCTTATAGCCACTTCTTTCTTTGGAGGACATTTCGGTTGTCTGGCATTTTCTGATTTTGGCAGATTATAATTTACTCTCTCAATAATCCCACATTTCCTCTTGACCTGCGCAATATACAGATTGCTGACTTTCAACCCGAATTTTTCCAGCACATACGTCTTGATTTCCTCATAGCTAGTTTTCTTCTCAGCGGCGGTCAAATCCATCTCGTCCATTGTCAATTCAACTTCAATATGATGCTCGACATTAAGTTTGGACGACAAACATACCGTCTCTACATAAGGTTTAGATGCTCTTATTCAAATAAAAATCACCTCCAGAAATAGAATTAACCGAGGGATTTTCGTAAATGAAAACCTTTCAGCTATGTAAAAAAGATATTCAATCCTAATTATGACTCACAAACAACTTCCTTTTCTCTCAATATAGTCAATCAAGAGATTTTTTAGTCCAAAAATTTTCGACATAATCCTTGAACTTATATCCATTATTATTTCTGAAAACAGTTATATCCAGTCCTAAATCCACCAATTCAGATAAGATAAAGCGAAGCATTTGAACAGATAAATAGTCAAATCCATGTTCTGAAATAGCTAATTGAGAATTATAATTAACTTTTTTTGAATTGATTACCTTGCATAAATGATTTATTGGTGCTAAAACAAATTCATATTCAGGTATAACTTGAGCTACATTTTTATCGGTATATTCTGTAATAACTGTAAACTCACCGTTGTTTTCAATATCTTGATTTATATTTGCAACTCTATCTTGAAGAGCCTCTAAATATATACTATGTTGTATGAAACGACTTTCTTTTCCTTTTGCTCTAAATATCCGTTTATCGTCATAATACAATTCAAATGAAATTAATTGTCCGTATGGTTCAAATTGAATTCCCATTCCTTTAGGATGATTCTTTGAATATACGCTCCTTATTTTTATTTGTTTTTGGAACATATACGAACAAGTCGCAAGTTCTATATCTAACCAAGAGCTTGCTTTTTCACCTCTAAAATCATCGAGTATCAGTTTTCCCTTTTTTTCAAGTAGCGTATCAACAGTAAAAAGTCCCCAAAGACCTTTAAGTGAAATAGCAAATCTTAAAGGTAGATTTTGCCTATTTGCAAAATCAATTCTATTTTTCAGATTCCCTTGAGATATTTTATACATATCTTTATCTGTATGTTTTACCTCAAGCAACATCTTATATCCGTCAATCATTTCTATTTTAAAATCTGGTGTATATTCATTTGTTATATGGGATAATCCTTCATCATAGGCTTCAAAATGTTTTAACGCTCCGAGTGATTTTAAAATAATGATAAAATCAGCTTCTTTTTCTTTCCCAACAATTCTCTTTTTATATTCTTCATAATCAACATCGAAGCATAGTGCTAAACTTTTTTTTTCGTCTTCTGTCCTATCAATTACCAACTGATTAAATGCTAATAATTTATCTAAATCCATTGATAAACACCTCTTTCAAATTGCAGATTTTATTATATGCCAAAATTGTAAACTTTTCAAATTGTCTATTGCGTCTCTATTATACAAATATTTTATCCTCATTTGAGTAGGAGAAAATAAAATCAGCTCCACACCAACGTCCCTTTTTCTTAGTCAATCCGTTATAAAATACCTGCTTTTTCAAATATCTACAAAAATTGCTGATACCCAACTATAATACCCATTATCAAAAGTAAATTCACTGTCAGGCAACACTTTATTTTGCTCAATAACATCTAATTTATTATCTAAGATATTTCTTATTCTTGTTTTACCTTCTTTATAATCATAACGTCCTGTTGCAATATACCGCAACTTTTTAAGCTACCATCAAATCATACAAAAATGTTCCAATGCCTCCTTTATAGCCGCTTCTTTCTCTGGCGGGCATTTCGGCTGTCTGGAATCTTCAGATTTCGAAAGATTATAGTTCTCCCGCTCGATAATCCCACATTTTCTCTTGACCTGCGCAATATACAAATTGCTAACTTTAAACCCGAATTTTTCCAGCACATACGCCTTGATCTCCTCATAGCTGGCTTTCTTCTCTGCGGCGGTCAAATCCATCTCGTCCATGGTGAGTTCAACTTCGATATGCTGCTTGACATTGAGTTTGGACAATAAGCACACCGTCTCCACATGTACCGTCATCGGAAACATATCCACCGGCGTTACTTCCTTCACCTCATATCCTTTTTCTGTCAGATATTTAACATCTCTCGCCAGTGTTGCGGAATCGCAGCTTACATACACAATTTTTTCCGGGGCCATTTTCACCATAGTTTCCAGCAAAACCCCATCGCAGCCTTTTCTCGGCGGATCTACCACAACCACATCTGCACGGATCTTCCCGGAGGCAAACTTCTCCGGTACGACCTCCTCCGCCTTGCCCACAAAGAACGCCACATTATCAATACCATTATCCGCGGCATTTTTCTTTGCGTCCGCAACCGCTTCCGGCACAACCTCCACGCCATAAACCTGTCTGGCTCTTTGAGCCAAAAATAAGGAGATTGTCCCGATCCCGCAATACAGATCCCAGATCACCGGCAGCTCCTGCCCGGCTCCCACATATTCCATCACTTTCCCGTACAGCTTTTCAGTCTGGACGGAATTTACCTGAAAAAAGGACAGCGGGGAAATGGAAAAGGTCACGTCGCCAATCCGGTCGGTAATGTGATCTGCGCCCCAGAGGGTGCGCAGCGTCCTTCCAAGAATCACATTTGTGCGCTCCCGGTTTACATTCAGCATAATACTTGTCATACCCGGAATCCGGCGCAGCCGATCCGTCAGCGCCTGCTCTCCCGGCAGCTCCTGCCCGTTGACAACAAGACAGACCATAATCTCCCCGGTATGATACCCCTGCCGGATCAGCACATGGCGCACCAGTCCTTTTCCAGTCTGTTCCTCATAGGGTGCCGCCTGCTGCTCCGCCATATAATTCTTCACAATACGGAGAATCTCCCCGTTTACCGCCTGTCCAAGATAACATTCCTCAGAATCGATGATCACATGAGTGCGGCTCGCGTAAAATCCGGCCGCAATCTCCTTCCCGGAAAACAGGCTCGCCCCTTCCCCATTCTTTTTCCACCCAACGGGGTACTGAGCCTTGTTGCGGTACCGCCACGGATCTTCCATCCCGATGATCTCCTTCATTGGGATATTCTCCAATCCGCCGATCCGTTCCAGATTACTTTTTACTTTGTTGAACTTCCATTCCAGCTGCTTTTGATACGCCATTGCCTGCAGCTGACAGCCGCCGCAGCGTCTGTGATGGGGGCAGCGAGGCTCTGTCCGGAAAGGAGAGGGCTCCAGCAGCTCCTCCAGCCGGGCGTAACCGTAATTCTTTTTCGCCCGGGTCACCTTCACTCTTGCCAGATCGCCCATGATTGCGTCTTTCACAAAGAGGGTATAGCCCTCAACCTTGCCTATACCCTCTCCATTCAAGCTCATATCCTCGATCTTGACGACACACTGCTCGTTTTTATTCATGTTTCTTCTCCGTTTCCGCCTACTTTCCGGTCTTTCTGATGTTGCTATCAAAAAGCCGGTTATAGCCCAGCCATTCCTCCGATGCGCCCGGCGCCTCCAGAATCTCACGCATGGTTTCCAGCTTGGCGTCTGTGTTGTCCGCCATGGACAGGGCCACCGCCTCTATCAGCGCCGGCTTTTTGGGCGAGCCAAATTCCAGTTCGCCGTGATGCGCAAGAATACAATGCTGAAGCTCTCCTGATAATTTAACGGGAAATCCCTCAATCTGCCGGATATGGTCGCAAACCCACTGGGCGCCGATCACAATATGCCCCAGCAGCTGTCCCTCGTCGGTATAGTCATTTACCGGAAAAGCTGCGATCTCCCTCAGCTTGCCGATATCATGAAAAGCCGCCGCCGTCAGCAGCAGATCCCGGTTCAGGATCGGATAAGCCGTAGCCAGATAATTGCACAGCCGAACCACGCCCAGCGTATGCTCCAGCAATCCGCCCACAAAGCTGTGGTGTACATTCTTTGCAGCGGAATGGCTGCAGAATGTTTTGGCAAAAGACTCGTCTCCGAAAAAGCTCTGCAGCAACTGCTGCAGATACGGATTTTTCACGCTGCTCAGAAATGACATCAGATCAGAAAACATCCCGTCGATATCCTTGTCGCTTACCGGCAGGTAATCCTTCGGGTCATACTCCCCTTCCCGACATTTGCGCACCCGCCTGATGTTCAGCTGCATCCGGCCCTGAAAACTGGTAATATCTCCTACCACTTCCACATAATCCATCTCTTCAAAATCATCAATGCCCATGGACCCCGGCTCCCAGATCTTGCCGTCCAGCGTTCCGGTTTTGTCCTGCAGCAGCAAGCTTTCATAAGGCTTTCCGTTTTTCGTCATGAGAGACTGCTTCGTCTTACACAGATAAACGTCTCCCACCCTGTCTCCCTCTTTTAACATAGCAATATATTTCATTTTATTCTCCATTCCGGAGCGTTTACGCGACGAGGCGATGACAAAATCGCGCATGCGATTTTTCATCTGCCATCAAAGCAATTTGTGACGCTCCACCACAAATCTTCCTAGAATCAACTTTTCTATTTCAATTTCTTTTATTATAGGGTAAAATAACAAAATAGTAAAGCATTTGAAAAACAGGAAAGGATTTTTATGAACGAAAAAGTATTGCACGTTTTAGAATATGATAAGATCATCGGGCAGCTGGCGGACCGGGCATCCTCTGCGCTGGGCAAAGCGCTGTGCCGGAATTTAAAGCCGATGACCGATCTGACAAAGATTCAGGCCGCTCAGGAAGAGACCGCCGCCGCGCTGACCCGCATTTTCAAATACGGGAGCCTGCCTTTTTACGGTATTCCGGACATCGGCCCTTCCATAAAACGACTGGAGATCGGCAGCGCCCTGACTGCAGGAGAACTGCTGCATATCTGCTCTCTTCTGGAAAACGCCAGACGGATCAAATCTTACTCCCGCACAGAACGAGACGAAAGCGCGGGCGATTGTCTGGATCCACTCTTTGCAGCTATTGAGCCTGTGACTCCCCTTGCAGCTGAGATCCGCCGCTGCATCTTGTCCGAGGAAGAGTTCGCCGACGACGCGAGCCCCGCTCTGCGGCAGATCCGACGGAGCATGAAAAATGCCAACGACAAGATCCACAGCCAGCTGAACGCCATGCTGAACAATTCCGGCACCCGCACCTATCTGCAGGACGCCGTTATCACCATGCGCAACAACCGCTACTGTCTGCCTGTCAAAGCAGAATACCGTTCCTCCGTCCCCGGCATGATCCACGACCAGTCCGGCTCCGGCTCCACTCTGTTTATCGAGCCCATGTCCATTGTAAAGCTGAACAACGACATCCGGGAGCTGCAGCTGAAGGAGCAGGAAGAGATTGAAAAAATTCTCGGGGATCTCAGCGCACAGGCGGCGCTCCATCTGGATGCCCTTGCAGAAAACCTTTCCATCCTCACACAGCTGGACTTTATTTTTGCAAAGGCCTCCCTTGCAAGAGATCACAACGCCACCGCTCCCATTTTGAATACAAAGGGGCAGATCCGCATCCGTCAGGGACGGCATCCCCTTCTGAACCCCAAAACAGTGGTGCCCATCCAAATTCATTTAGGAGAAGACTTTGACCAGCTGATCATCACCGGCCCCAACACCGGCGGCAAGACCGTTTCTCTGAAGACTGTGGGCCTGCTGACGCTGATGGGACAGGCCGGGCTGCACATTCCGGCTCTGGACCGCTCCAAGCTGGCGGTTTTTCAGGAGGTTTATGCGGACATCGGAGACGAACAGAGTATTGAACAGAATCTGTCCACATTTTCCTCTCACATGACTAACATTGTAAACATCTTAAACCACGCGGACGGACAAAGTCTGGTGCTTTTCGACGAGCTATGCGCAGGTACGGATCCCACCGAAGGCGCCGCCCTTGCCATTTCCATTCTCACCTTTTTGCACAACATGCAGGTGCGCACCATGGCTACCACCCACTACAGCGAGCTGAAGGTGTACGCTCTGGGAACAGAAGGGGTGGAGAACGCCTGCTGCGAATTTGACGTCAATACCCTTTCTCCCACGTACCGCCTTTTGATGGGTATTCCGGGAAAAAGCAACGCTTTCGCCATTTCCTCCAAGCTGGGACTGCCCGGTTACCTGATCGACGACGCCAGGGGCCGGCTCAGCACCCAGCAGGAGAGCTTTGAGGATCTCATTTCCGACCTGGAGACCAGCCGCGTCACCATCGAGAAAGAACAGCAGGAAATTCAGACCCACAAGGAAGAGATCAAACGATTGCGGCAAAAGCTGGAGGAGAAAAACGACAAGCTCGCCGCCCGCCGGGAGTCCATTATCCGGCAGGCCAACGAAGAGGCCCGCAGGATCCTTGCGGACGCAAAAGCCTTTGCCGATACCACGATCCGCAATTTCCAGAAATACGGCGCCACAGACGCAAACAACAAAAAAATGGAACGGGAACGCGCGGCTCTCCGCGAAAAACTGTCCGGACTGGATGCGTCTTTGTCCTCCAAAAACACGGCACCCAGAAAAAAACAGGCGGAGGCTGCAGATTTTCAGGTAGGATCCCTTGTGAAGGTGCTGACGCTGGGCATGAACGGCACCGTCAGCACACCGCCCAATCAAAAGGGCGAAGTCTATGTACAGATGGGTGCGCTGCGCTCTCAGGTAAATATCCGGGATCTGGAATTTCTGGCCGGGCCACGAAAGGAAGAACCCCAAAAAGGTACTTACAACATGGGAAAAGCCGCCTCTATCTCTTCCGAGATCAATCTCATCGGACAGACGGTGGACGAAGCCCTTCCCCGGCTGGACAAATACCTGGACGACGCATACCTTGCCCATCTCCAGCAAGTGCGCATTGTCCACGGCAAAGGCACCGGCGCCCTGAAAAACGCCGTGCATCAGCATCTGCGCAAGCAAAAATATATCAAGTCTTTCCGGCTGGGCACCTTCGGAGAGGGCGACACCGGCGTGACTATCGCAGAATTTCAGGATTCCTGACAACAAATATGACTTACCTTGGAATGATTGGATATGAAAATACAGAAAAA
This sequence comes from uncultured Lachnospiraceae bacterium, assembly GCA_947625135.1. Classification (GTDB taxonomy): domain Bacteria; phylum Bacillota; class Clostridia; order Lachnospirales; family Lachnospiraceae; genus CANQUC01. The sequence goes on along the minus strand of CANQNE010000010.1, from coordinate 43,838 downwards.
CTATAAGATTACGATCTATGCCTGTTATCTGGCTTACACGGTACAGGGGATTATCAATAATATCAGCCCGATCTTGTTTGCCATCTATCAGACACAGCTTCATATTACACTGGATAAGATCTCACTTTTGATCGCCATAAATTTCGGCGTACAGATTCTGGTGGATTTTCTGGCGGCCCAATATGCGGATCGTATGGGCTACCGCAGAGCGGTGCTTCTTGCCCATGGACTGTCTGCGGCAGGGCTGATCAGCCTCTGTGTGCTGCCGCGGCTTTTGCCGGAGCCTATCACGGGCCTTGTGATCGCCACCTGCCTGAACGGCGTGGGCAGCGGGCTCATCGAAGTACTGGTGAGCCCCATTGTAGAGGCTGCTCCCGGAGAGGAAAAGGAAAAGGCCATGAGTCTGCTGCACTCCTTTTATTGCTGGGGTTGTGTCGGTTTCATCCTGATCTCTACCCTGCTGCTGCGTCTCATAGGCACGGAGAGGTGGTTTTTCCTGCCTCTGATCTGGGCCGTGATCCCTTTTTTCAACTTCTTTTTGTTTATCGGCGCACCCATTCGCCAGCTCACAGAACAAGGCTCCGCGCTCTCCCGGCGGAAGCTGTTCACCATGAAAGGCTTTTGGCCGCTGGTGTTGCTGATGCTCTGCTCCGGCGCGACGGAAATGGGTATGTCACAATGGGCTTCCTATTTCGCAGAAATGGGACTTCACGTAAATAAAACGGTGGGAGACATTTTAGGGCCCTGCTCTTTTTGCTTCTTAATGGGCCTTTCCAGATTGTTTTTTGGCAAAAGCCAGCGGAACCTCCCCCTCGCCGCATTTATGAGGGGAAGCTGCCTGCTGTCTGTAGCCAGCTATCTGCTGGCCGTGTTTGCGCCCCATCCCCTTCTTGGTCTGCTGGGCTGCAGCCTGTGCGGGCTGTCCGTGGGGATCCTGTGGCCCGGCACTTTTAGTCTGGCCGCTAAGACCTGCCGGGCAGGGGGCACCGCCATGTTTGCATTTTTGGCCCTTGCCGGAGATCTGGGCTGCATTTCCGGCCCTCAGGCAGTCAGCATCGTCTCCCAGCTGTTTCCCGGTTACGGGCTGAGGGCGGGCCTGCTTGCCGCCGTCTTCTTCCCGGCGCTCATGCTGATATTGCTGTGCCGGATCAGACCTTCCACGGATGATGTTTCCGTAAACAAATAGGCGGCGCGGCAGTTCCCGCACTTGGCCGCAGCCTCATTTATGCTTTCTGCGTTATTCTTCTTCCATATCTACAGTCACTTTATCCAGATGCCAGATATCATCTACATATTCCTGAATCGTTCTGTCCGAAGTGAACTTTCCGCTGCAGGCGACATTCAGGATGGCGCTCTTTGCCCATCCGGAAGCGTCCTTATAGGCCTCTTCCACCTTTTTGTGGGCTTCTGCGTAAGCGCGGAAATCCTTCAGGATAAAGTATGTGTCCGCCCGGTCGCTGCTCTTGGTGTTCAGCAGAGAATTGTAGATATCTCTGAACATCTCAGGATCCTCCGGTGCGAAATAACCGTTAATGAGCTGCATCAGCACCTGACGGATATCCTGATCATTATTGAAGATCTCCATGGGATTGTAGCCGCCCTTTGTCTCATAATTGATGACTTCATCGGAGGACATACCAAAGATAAACGCATTATTGTCGCCGACCTCTTCCACGATCTCTACATTTGCACCGTCCATGGTGCCGATGGTCAGCGCACCATTCAACATAAACTTCATGTTTCCGGTACCGGAAGCTTCCTTGCTGGCCGTGGAGATCTGCTCGCTCACATCCGCCGCCGCAAAAATCATCTCCGCATTGGACACGCGATAATTCTCGATAAATACCACTTTCAGCTTTCCGTCAATGGTCTTGTCATTGTTGACCACATCTGCCACCGCGTTGATCAGCTTAATGGTCAGTTTGGCCCGTTTGTAGCCCGCCGCTGCCTTGGCGCCAAAAATAAAGGTTCTGGGATAGAACTCCATCTCCGGATGTTCCTTGATCTTGTTGTACAGATACATCACATGAAGAATGTTCAGAAGCTGACGCTTATACTCATGGAGACGCTTTACCTGTACGTCGAAGATGGATCTGGGATCTACCTCTACACCGTTATGTTCTTTGATGTATGCGGCAAGACGCAGCTTATTCTGGTACTTAATATTCATAAATTCCTGCTGTGCCCGCTCGTCGTCCGCATAAATGGCCAGCTTGTGGATCTGGGGAAGATCGGTGATCCATTCAGGCCCGATATGATCCGTCACCCAGTCAGCCAGCAGGGGATTCCCGTGAAGCAGAAATCTTCTCTGGGTAATACCGTTTGTCTTGTTATTGAACTTCTCCGGCATCATCTCATAGAAATCCTTCAGCTCCTGATTCTTCAGGATCTCCGTGTGCAGGCGGGCAACGCCGTTCACAGAAAAGCCTGCCGCGATGGCAAGATGCGCCATCTTTACCTGTCCGTCATAAATGATCGCCATACTGCGCACCTTCTGATGGTTGCCGGGATATTTTTTCTCGATCTCGATCACAAAGCGGCGGTTGATCTCCTCCACGATCTGATAAATACGGGGAAGCAGTCTGGAGAACAGCTCAATAGGCCATTTTTCAAGGGCCTCTGACATGATGGTATGGTTGGTGTAGGCACAGGTTTTGGTTGTTACTTCCCATGCTTCATCCCATGAAAGTCCCTCTTCATCCACCAGGATACGCATCAGCTCCGCCACCGTCACGGTAGGATGGGTATCGTTCAGCTGGAATACCACCTTTTCATAGAGCTTGCGAATATCGCTGTGAGAATCCTTATATTTTTTCACTGCCGTCTGAATACTTGCGGAAATGAAGAAATACTGCTGCTTTAAGCGGAGTTCCTTACCGGCGTAATGATTGTCGTTGGGATAAAGCACCTCCACGATATTCCGCGCCAGATTTTCCTGCTCTACCGCCTTCTGATAATCCCCTTTGTCAAAGGAATCCAGCTGGAAGCAGTTCACTGCCTCCGCATCCCAGATTCGCAGGGTATCTACCACATTGTTGTTATAGCCTACAATGGGCATATCATAAGGAATCGCCATAACGGACTGATAATCCTTCTGAACAAAATGATGATGTCCGTTTTCGTCCGTCTCAACGGCAACATAACCGCCGAATTTTACTTCCGTCGCATACTCCGGACGGCGCAGCTCAAAGGGATTTCCGTCTTTCAGCCAGTTATCCGGCACCTCTACCTGATAGCCGTCCCGGATCTCCTGCTTGAACATGCCATAACGGTAGCGGATGCCGCAGCCATAGGCCGCATAACCGAGGGTTGCCAGAGAATCCAGAAAACAGGCGGCAAGCCGTCCAAGACCGCCGTTGCCCAATGCGGGATCCGGCTCCTGATCCTCGATCACATTCAGATCAAATCCCAGCTCCTCCAGCGCTTCCTTCACTTCCTTGTAAGCGCAGAGGTTGATCAGGTTGTTGCCCAGCGCGCGGCCCATCAAAAATTCCATGGACAGATAATAAACCGTCTTGGGATCCTGCTTTTCAAAAGCGCTCTGGGTCGCCATCCAGTTGTCGATGATCACGTCCTTTACCGCGTAAGCCACTGCCTGAAACAGCTGCTGCTGGGTCGCTTCGCTGACCTTTTTGCGGAACAGCACTTTTACATTATCCTTTACCTGCTTTTTAAAATTATCCTTCTGAAAAAATTTTTCGTTCATTTTTTCCTCCATTCCGAAGACGCAATCGGCCAACCTCCGGGGGTCACATTTATGACGCAGGATCTGCGGCGTCTTCTGCGCAGATCCCGCTATCTTATGTTATACCCGTTTTACACCGATGGTAACGGTTTCCTTATTGATATTCCATTCTTTTGTATAGCCGTCTGGAACGCCGGTCACATCCACCGCCATTACCTCGTCGCAGATCTCATCCCTGTGCGTCTCCATCAGCTCTTCAATACGCGGGTTGCCGCCATGAGAAACCACGATCTTATCCATCACTTCAAAGCCCGCTTCTTTGCGCATAGTCTGGATCTTGCTGATGATCTCCCGGACAAATCCTTCCTCGATCAGCGCCGGAGTCAGATTGGTGTCCAGCACCACACAGATGTCGCCCTCGCGCTCGGACACATAGCCCTCCTTCTGGGCGGTGTCGATGAGCAGATCCTCCTCAGTAAGCGCTGCCTCCTGGCCGTTTATGGTTAATTTCAGCACGCCGGTACGATTCAGTTCATCCATGGCCTGATTTCCGTCCAGCTCTCCAAGGGCGGTTTTGATAGCGCCCAGAAGCCTGCCATACTTGGGGCCTACCGTCCGCATCTGGGGTTTAAAGCTATAGGAAGTAAACGCCCGCACATCCTCTGTGTACCGCACATCCTTTACATTCAGCTCCTCCTCAATGATCTCAAGGAAAAATTCCGGAAGATTAAACGGAGCCTGATAAAACATGGCGCCAATAGGCTGACGGTTCTTGATATTCGCCGTATTTCTGCAGGCCCGGCCCATAACGACGATCTTCAGCACTTCCTCCATATTGGCTTCCAGATCCGCGTCTATATACGCTTCGTTCACCTTGGGGAAATCGCACAGATGCACGCTTTCCGGCGCAGTCTGATCGATGCTGCACACCAGATTCCGATAAATATCCTCCGTCATAAAGGGGATCATCGGCGCAGCGACTTTTGCCGTCGTCACAAGCGCGGTATACAGCGTCATATAAGCGTTGATCTTATCCTGGGGCATTCCCTTTGCCCAGAAGCGCTCCCTGCTTCGGCGCACATACCAGTTGCTCATATCGTCCACAAATTCCTGCAGCGCCCGGGCGCTCTCGGGGATCCTGTAGGCCTCCAGATTTTCATCCACTGTCTTCACAAGGGTATTCAGCTTTGACAAAAGCCACTTATCCATCACAGACAGCTTATCATATTCCAGTGTATATTTTGTTGCGTCAAACTGATCAATATTGGCATACAGCACGAAGAAGGCGTAGGTATTCCACAGGGTGCCCATGAATTTACGCTGCCCTTCCACCACTGCGTCCTCATAAAAACGATTGGGCAGCCATGGCGCGCTGTTGACATAAAAGTACCAGCGGATGGCGTCTGCGCCGAATTTTTCCAGCGCCTCAAAAGGATCCACCGCATTTCCTTTAGATTTGGACATCTTCTGACCGTCCTTGTCCTGCACGTGACCCAGCACAATCACATTCTTATAGGGGGCTTTATTGAAGATGAGGGTGGAGATCGCCAAAAGAGAATAGAACCAGCCTCTCGTCTGATCCACCGCCTCGGAAATAAAGTCCGCCGGGAACTGCTGTGCAAACAGCTCCTGATTCTCGAAGGGATAGTGGTGCTGCGCAAAGGGCATGGCGCCGGAATCAAACCAGCAGTCGATCACCTCAGGCACACGGTGCATTTCTTTGCCGCACTGAGGACATTTGATAGTCACCGCGTCAATATACGGACGATGCAGTTCAATATCCTCCGGACAATTGTCAGACATCTGCCGAAGCTCTTCCTTGCTGCCCACAGCGTGCATACAGCCACATTCACACTGCCAGATATTCAAAGGCGTACCCCAGTACCGGTTCCGGCTGATGCCCCAGTCCTGTACATTTTCCAGCCAGTCTCCGAACCGGCCCTTGCCGATGCTCTCGGGGATCCAGTTGATGGTGTTGTTATTGCGGATCAGGTCATCCTTCACCTCCGTCATCTTGATGAACCAGGATTCCCTCGCATAATAGATCAGCGGCGTATCACAGCGCCAGCAATGGGGATAGCTGTGTTCAAACTTGGGCGCCGCAAACAAAAGGCCCTTGTCCTCCAGCGCCTGCAGCACCTTCATATCCGCGGTCTTGCAGAATACTCCGGGCCAGTCGGTCTCCTCTGTCATCTCGCCCTTGCCGTTGACAAGCTGCACAAAGGGCAGATCATAGATCCGGCCCACGTTGGCGTCGTCCTCACCGAAGGCCGGCGCAATATGCACCACGCCGGTACCGTCTGTCAGGGTGACATAGTTGTCGCAGGTGACGTAAAACGCCTTTTTCTTCTGTCTGGCAACAATTTCATCCGCAAAATGGAACAGCGGCTCATAGGCTTTATTCTCCAGTTCCCTTCCGGTAAAGGTCTCCAGTACCTCATAGCTGCAGCCCTTTCCGGACAGTACGCTTTCCGCCAGCGCTTCCGCCAGATAATAAACCGTTTCCCCGCCGGTCTCGTCCGTATATTTTACCTTTACATAGGTAAATCCCGGATTTACACAGAGCGCCACATTGGAAGGCAGCGTCCAGGGAGTTGTGGTCCATGCCAGAATATACGCGTCCTCATCCACCACCTTGAATTTCGCAATGGCGGAACGCTCCTTTACATCCTTATAGCCCTGCGCAACCTCATGGCTGGATAAGGGCGTACCGCAGCGGGGACAGTAGGGAACGATCTTAAAGCCCTTGTACAGCAGCTTCTTTTCCCAGATCTTCTTTAACGCCCACCACTCCGATTCGATAAAATCATCATGATACGTCACGTAAGGATCGTCCATATCCGCCCAAAAGCCCACCGTAGAAGAAAAATCCTCCCACATGCCTTTATACTTCCACACGCTTTCCTTACATTTGTCAATAAACGGCGCGATACCGTATTCTTCGATCTGCTCTTTGCCGTCCAGGCCAAGCAGCTTTTCCACTTCCAGCTCCACCGGAAGTCCGTGGGTGTCCCAGCCGGCTTTTCTGGGCACCTGATACCCCTTCATCGTGCGGTATCTGGGAATCATATCCTTAATGACACGGGTAAGCACGTGTCCGATATGGGGCTTTCCGTTTGCGGTGGGCGGCCCGTCATAGAATGTATACGTCTCCCCGTTCTTTCTGCTGTCAATACTCTTTTCAAAAATGTCATTGTCCTTCCAGAACTGCTCGATCTTCTTTTCTCTTTCAACAAAATTCATATTTGTTGAAACCTTCTGATACATAAATTACCTCCATTCTGAAACGTCAGCGCAGAAAACAAAAAACTCCGTCCGAAAAGGACGAAGCTGCTTCGTTTACCACCTATCGACATATCATTATATGCGTCTCCATTAACGGCGGAGCCCCCGTCGGCGCCTACATATCGGCGTCGCGACTCAGAAGTGATCCTTCCCGGGCCTACTCATACCGGATTCCCACCAACACCGGCTCGCTGGAACTTTTCATCCCGAAAACTTTCTTCGTCACAGTCTTTTCTTTATATATAGACGCTAATCATTATAAATGGAATTTAAAACCCTGTCAACCGATAGTTCACCAAAAAATACGGGGATTTTCCATATTTGCTTGTATACAATCTCCTTTTTCTATAATATTCTTGCTATTTTTCTTCAAAGGTGCTAGGATACTTCTAAAAAAAGAAAGTGCCTTCGGCGGTGTTTCCCGGCTCTTCTGACATACTGTCGGCCCCAAAGGAAGAATGGAGGAATCTCATGAGTACCATGAATCTTTCTCTGCTCACGGATCTTTATGAACTCACCATGATGCAGGGATATTACAAGAGCAAAAATAACAAAACGGTGATCTTTGACGCCTTTTACCGCACCAATCCCTGCGGCAACGGGTACGCCATTGCCGCCGGTCTGGAGCAGGTTATCGATTACATCAAAAACCTGCGTTTTTCCACAGAGGACATTGCCTATCTGAAAAGTCTGGGCATCTTTGAGGACGCTTTTCTGGAATATCTGAAGGACTTCCGTTTTTCCGGCGATATTTACGCCATCCCCGAAGGAACCGTGGTATTTCCCAGAGAGCCTCTTGTAAAAGTCATTGCTCCCATAATGGAAGCCCAGCTTGTGGAGACAGCGATCTTAAATATCATCAACCATCAGAGCCTGATCGCCACCAAGACTGCCCGGGTTGTGCATGCCGCACAGGGGGACGGCATTATGGAGTTCGGCCTGCGCCGGGCTCAGGGACCGGACGCCGGCGTGTACGGCGCGAGAGCTGCCATGATCGGCGGCTGTGTAGGTACCTCCAACGTGCTGGCGGGACAGCTGTTTGACGTACCCGTAAAAGGCACCCACGCCCACAGCTGGATCATGAGCTTTGAGGATGAATACACTGCCTTCAAAACCTATGCGGATATGTATCCTACCGCCTGTATCCTGCTGGTAGACACCTATGACACCCTGAACTCCGGCGTTCCCAACGCCATCCGGGTGTTTACGGAAATGCGGGAAGCGGGCATTGAACTGAAGAATTACGGCATCCGTCTGGACAGCGGCGACCTTGCCTACCTGTCCAAAAAAGCGCGAAAGATGCTGGACGCAGCCGGGTTCCCCGATGCGGTGATCTCCGCATCCAGCGATCTGGATGAAAATCTGATCACCAGCTTAAAGATCCAGAAAGCAGCCATTACTTCATGGGGTGTGGGCACCAACCTGATCACCTCCAAAGACTGTCCTGCTTTCGGCGGTGTTTACAAGCTGGCCGCCATCCAGCAGCCTGACGGCACCTTCCTTCCCAAGATCAAACTGTCGGAAAACACCGAGAAGGTGACCAACCCCGGCAACAAGACCATTTTCCGTATTTATGAGAAGGAAACCGGCAAATTAAAGGCCGATCTGATCGCCCTTGCCGATGAAACCTTTGATCCCAACGAAAAATTAAAGCTTTTTGATCCCATAGAGACGTGGAAAAAGACCACCCTGCCCGGGGGCAGCTACACGATGAAAGAACTGCTGGTTCCCGTTTTCCAAAAGGGAAAATGTGTTTATACTTCCCCTTCTGTCATGGAGATCCGGGAATACTGCCGTCAGGATCTGGACACGCTTTGGGACGAGTGCCGGCGTCTCACCAATCCCCACAAGGTATATGTAGACCTGTCCAAAAAGCTGTATGACACCAAGCAGGCGCTGCTGCAAAAATACGACGCAGAAGAAAAATAAAAGACTGTGATCAGGTCACAGCCAAAATAATAAGACCGGGAGAAGCATCGCAAACAGCGGATATCAGGCTCTCCCGGCCTTGTTTTTTGACAATTCTTTTTTATGACTCCATCTGTTTTCCTAAGAAGCCCGCTGCGGAATTTGCCAGCTTCTGCTCTACCTCGCCCATTTTTGAACGGGGATCTTTGCACAGGATCGCCACGGAGCCGATGGCGTCCCCCTCACAGATGATCGGTGTGATCATCTGACTCTCAAAATCCTCATTGTCCTCCTCCGTGAGCGACACATATCTTTTCTCGTCCTTTGTGGCGGAAATTGCCGTCCGGCCTTCGATCACCTCGTCCAGCTTTTTGCTGATGGCTTTTCCCACAATATCTTTCTTTGCGCCGCCGGCTGCGGCAATGATCTGGTCCCTGTCGGTAATGCACACGGTATAGCCGGTAGTCTGGGCCAGCGTATCCGCGTACTGTCGGGCAAATACGCCCAGCTCCCCGATAGGAGAATATTTTTTCAGGATGATCTCGCCTTCCCTGTCCGTAAAGATCTCCAGCGGGTCGCCCTCTCTGATCCGCAGTGTCCGGCGGATCTCCTTTGGTACAACGACTCTTCCCAAGTCGTCGATTCTTCTTACAATTCCTGTTGCTCTCATATTAAAATTCCTCCGTTTTCTTTCTGTATTTCTCATCGCCCTGTCGCGTAAACGCTCCGGAATGAAGATTTTCATGGAAATAGTATCTGTAAACGGGAAATTTTTATACTCGTCCTTCTGTTGTTTTATGATTCTTCAACAAAACAATTTTTTATTTTAATTCATGGATCTGATTCATAAACAGCTCAAACAGCTGCCTGTGCTTTTTGACGATCACCTGCAGGATCAACCCCGACGCCCACAAAAGCAGCGCGATCGTCAAAAATACCCCCGCCACGATCAGGCTGGGAAAACGAGGCACCTGCCCGGTGGCAAAATAATCTGCCAGCACCGGAATACTCAGCCCAACGGACGCCGCAAAAAACAATATCGCGCAGGCGTCAAAAAACACCGCCGGATGGTATTCCTTGAACAATACGGCAATGGTTTTCAGCACCCGGAACCCGTCCGAATAGGTATTGAGCTTGGACTGGCTCCCCTCCGGCCTGTCCTGATACTGTATGGGGATTTCCTGTATCAAAAAATTTTTATCCACTGCGTGAATCGTCATTTCCGTCTCAATTTCAAAGCCTCTGGAAAGCACCGGGAAGGTTTTGACAAATTCATAGCTGAACGCCCGGTAACCGGTCATAATATCCCGGATCTTATTGTGGAACAGCGTGTTGATCAGCCAGCGCACAAGCCGGTTCCCCAGATTGTGGAAGGGCCGCTTGTTTTCCGTAAAATACGTAGAGGACAGCCGGTCGCCCACTGCCATATCCGCTTTCTTTTCCAGCACCAGACTGCAAAGCTCGGCGGCAGCTTCCGCAGGATAGGTGTCGTCCCCGTCCAGCATCAGATAACAGTCCGCCTCAATTTCCCGAAACATGCTGCGGATCACATTTCCCTTTCCCTGCCGGTATTCATAACGGACTACCGCTCCGGCTTCCTTTGCGATCTCATCTGTTCCATCTGTGGAATTGTTGTCGTACACATAGACCACTGCCTCCGGCAGCGCCTCCTTCAAGTCTCTGACTACCTTTCCGATCGTTTTGCTCTCATTATAACAGGGGATCAATACCGCAATCTTATCTCGCCGGCTCATTTGCGATCACCGCCTCCTTCTCTTTTATCACAGTAATAAAAAACGCCGCCATCAAGGGCATTGCAAAAATATAGGGCATACTGTAACGAAAATACGTATTTGCCGGCGACGCCACACAGATCAGCACCGTAATCAGATAAGGCAGCAGCGCTACCATGTATTTGCGCCGGTTTTTTTCAAATATCCGAAAAGCCATATATAACAGCAGCCATGTGTTGAATCCGATATTGGAAAGCAGTCCCACAAGGGGAATATAGGGAAATCCCCGTCCGAAATCACGGAGGATGCTTCTCAGGCCTTTCAGTCCGTTGTAATGATAATCCACCAGATCATTCTCCGTGATCCTGCCATCATACTTGTAATAAATATACCATTTTGTTTTGTCCGGATAGAAAAATCCGTAAGCATTGTTCATGGTCGCCTGTATATACGTGTCAGGATGCCGCAAAAGTCCCTTAAACCAGACGCCGAAGTAGGCGGCCAGATCCTCCTTTTCGGCATAACGGTTATATTTATTCTTCACCGGATCGGCAAGCTCCGGATCATACCGCTCAGCCAGATCCTCATAGCCCAGAACCTTATCAATAATTTTCTTTTCTTCTTCCGTCAGATCCTTCTCATGATCCCGCACCGTGCGGGCCGTCTGCTGAAAGGGAATAGAAAGCATTTCCCGCACGCTTCCGTTTGTGATATGCAGCCCCGGAAGCAGCACTTTAAAATAACCCCCGTAAAGGGCCAGAAAGCAAAGACCCACGAGCAGCAGCCGTTTTCTGCTTCCTTTCATCACTATGATCAAAAACGGGAACGAAAGCAGGATCACATGGACGCCGTTATTTCTGGAAATAGATAAGAGAAACAGCAGCGCCGTCAAAACCGCCGCCCGTTTCACGGATATCCCATTTCCGCCTGCCTTCCCCTTTTCCGTCACACTTCGGATCATGTCAAACATCAGAAGGCCGTACAGGATCATCCATGCGGTAAAAAGCACGTCCTTCACCGCAGACATGGCATAAAAAGGGAACATGGGCACAAGACAGTATATTCCCAGGGCGCCCAGCCGGAATTTCCGGGATAGCCCCAGCTTTTTCATATATGATATGGTATACGCCAGCGTACCGCTGAGCGTCAGCGTCTGAAACAGGCTGTACAAAAACAGCCCAAAGTTGTCGCTGCCCAGAAAACGGCCTGCTAAGATCGACACGCCCAGCAGCACGGAGTGGGCCACAGGATGGTGGTTCGTCAGCTTCACATTTTCATCTACCAGTACCACATAATCCGCATATTTAGTATCTTCATTAAAAAACTGCTTGATCTGAAAGGTGGGATCGGGAGACAAAATGGCGGGATAGAACGCCGTCATATAAACCGCCCAGCATACCAGCATCAGGATCATGCTGCACAAAACCGGCCGCCGGTCAAACAGCGCCGCTGCCCTGCCAAAAACCGTCCTCTTTTCCCCGTTCCTTTCAGATCGGGTTCCCTCTGAAACATCCTCCTTTTTCCGGGCCAGTCTCTTCCAACCCCGTTCCAGAAACCAAAAGATCCGCCGGAACAAAAAAAAGTAACCGGCCCCCATCAGCAGGGAAAGAACAAACAGCCCTCCGCTTCCGAATACCAGATCCCATGACCCGCAACGCATATAGCTTTCTCCAAACACCATAAAAAATGCAAAGATCCCGGCCAGCAGGGACATCCGTTTCGGCAGCAGCTCGCTCCCGGCTTTTTCCGTCGCCGGATCCAGCGGCGTCTCCCGGTAAAAGAAATACAGGGCAGCCGCGGCCAATGCCGCCGTAACAATAGGCAGCCCCGCTATTTTTTGCAAAAAGCCCTCTCCCTCTAATACAATATCCCGCCGGATAAACAGGGCGGTCATCGTCAGCAAGATCATACAGATCGTCTTTCGGTTGTTGTTCTTCATTTTCATCCTCGTTTCGGATTTCGTTTCCGGTCTGTTCCAACTCTGCGGGCAACCGCATTTTTCTATGATTAAATATAACATAGATTTTCTATTTTGCAAGGAAGAGTTCGTTTCTTTCGGCAATGCCCCTTCCGCCCGGCTGGGCTTTTCTGTCACAGAAAATTCCTGCCATAGAAAAAGGCACACTCCGGACATGGGTCTCGAAATGTGCCTTTTGACTGTCAATTACCGTTTCTTATGCCGATGTGTTTTGGATATCTGCAGATTTTTTTTCCAAAAGTTCCTTTTTATTTCCGACATTCTTCACCTTGTTCTTTTTCCTTTTATAATAGCGATATTTTTCTACTACGAACCGGTTGTCTCCCGGAAGAAATATCCGCTCCTCCACAGGTGGAAGGGGGATCCCGTCATAGAGTAGATCCAGCGGCGTGGCCTTTGGCTCGTCCAGTCCGTCGTCTCTTCCCCAGTTATTCCACACACCAAGCACCTGCAGCAGCTCGTTGTGTGTAACAAACTTCTTCTCTGTGTCATAGCCGGCAAGGAAAAACGCCCGCACACGATGAAAAACGTTAGGTTCACACTGGAAGGGATAATAAATCTCCAGTTTGTTTTTTCCCTTCACTGCTTCGCTGTAACATTTTACCAGCTTCCAGATCCCATGGTCAAAAGACTCGCAGATCATGAAGATCTCCATCATTTTCATATCCTCATACGTATAGAGGCCTGCCCGTGCCATGATCACATTGCTGAGCCTTCTGGTCACCATCAGCTTTGCCTGCCGGATCAACGGCCCCTGAGGATTCAAAGAGGTTTTCAAAGGTGTCAATTCGCCAGCCATAACGGATCTGTGTACACCTCCTCCCTGGTCTCGTGGTGATTATGGGTTACGTCAAAAATACCGTGGGTGCGGTAATAATAGCCCGCGGGCACGGAAAGATCGATATAAGCTGTTGCCGTTGCATCATTTTTCTTCGTAACCTGCTTCAAATCCACGATCTGCCACTTGCCCCCTTTATACTGCTCCAGCACCGCGATGCTGAAGATCCGATCTACAACCTGCCTTGCCACTGTATAAGCGTAGGCCCGCATCACCCGGTTGCCCATGTACTGCACTTTCGCCTTCCCCTGCAGCAAATAGTTGGTGATCTCATTTGGGCTGGCCACCGTGCCTCCCTGAAGGGAAATACTGTTAGTATTCGGGGATGAATAGACTACCGATTCTCTGGCGTCCCCCGGCTGGGCAGCCGCCGGCGCGTCCTTCGTTGCGGCATAGGAGGCAACGATGCCGGACAGGGTCAATACCATAGCCAGCAGCAGCGTTGCCGCCCTCTTTTTGCGGTTAAAAAAATTACGTGCTTTCATAGAAATTCCTCCTTTGCATTGTTCTTGTTGGGTTTGCCCTACATAAAGAACACGGATGAACCTCTGTGGAAATCACGCAATTTTTAAAAATTTTTCGGTTCTTATTGCAACATTTTATTCGAATGTTGCGTTTTTTATCACTTTTTCAAATTCATCATAGTCCAGACCTGTGCTGAACACATACAAGACCTGCCCGCAGGTGATCTCCGCGCTGCTGACCGGCTGTCCTTCCCCGTTTTCCACCTGATACAGCCGGATATGGGCGCCCTCCTTTTCATACACCAGCTCTTCCACCAGTTTCCCACTTACAAGAATATTTGTCTTGTCCGTATCCAGCCCGTTTTTTGCTATATTCAGACTAATCATTTCTCCCCGCAAAAGATAACTTAATTTAATCTCATTATCCCCCTCAACATACTCTCCGATTCTAAATATCCACGAATTTCCATATTCCTCTGTGTCAAAACAGATCCGTTTGGCGCCAAAGAGATCCGCCGCCATGGCCCACGCCTCATCCTCATCTGTGGTCTCTTTTGTCTCGTCTCCTGTAAACTGCACCTTTTTAGGTTCCTGCGGAAACCATTTTGACACAAGGTCCGTCACAAACTTCTTTCCGGTCTGGCTTGTCATCGGCACGGCAATAACGATCGCCAGCGCCGCCATACAGGCAATGGCGATCCGAAACCGCACGATTCTGCGGCTTTTCCGTTCGTATTCTTCCCTTGCCGCCTGCAAAGCCCGACGTTCCCGCTCCAGATCGATCTTTTCCTTCAGTCTCTGCTTCCGTTCCTCACTGAAAAAATTGTCCTCATCCCGGTTAGAAGACGCCCGCACAGACCGTTCGATCTCTTTTGGCAGATCCACAAGGCTTTCCTGCAGCAAAGCTTTCATCTTTTCGTCAGAAATTCTTCCGTCGGCCATCTGCATTCTCATAATCGGCATCCTCCCTTGACCTTTCTCGTAAATCCATGTAAAATAATCATATCTAAACATAGCAATGAAACGGAGACTTCATTATGAAACGAATCGTACTTACCGGCGGCGGCACCGCCGGACATGTAACCCCGAATATCGCACTGCTGCCCCGCCTTCGGGAGCTGGACTTTGACATTCAGTATATCGGCTCCTACGACGGCATCGAAAAAAAGCTGATCGAGGACTTCAAGATCCCCTATCACGGTATTTCCTCCGGAAAATTCCGCCGGTATTTTGACCTCAAGAATTTCACGGATCCTTTTCGGGTGATCAAAGGGTACCGGCAGGCTGTCAAACTGATGAAGGAGCTGCAGCCTGATGTGGTATTCTCCAAAGGCGGGTTTGTCTCCGTTCCCGTTGTACTTGCCGCCAAAAAATGTAAGATTCCCGCAGTCATCCACGAATCCGACATGACGCCGGGACTTGCCAATAAGCTCTGCCTGTCCTCCGCAAGCAAGGTCTGCTGTAATTTCCCGGAAACGCTGGATCTGCTTCCCGAAGGAAAAGCCATCCTGACCGGGTCTCCCATCCGCAGCGAGCTGCTCTCCGGAAATGCCCTTGCCGCCCTGGATTTCTGCGGCTTTACCGCCAACAAACCGGTGCTCCTTGTCATCGGCGGCAGCACAGGCTCCGTCATTGTCAATCAGTCTGTCCGCGCCGCGCTCCCTGAACTGACAAAAGAATTTCAGGTGATCCATCTCTGCGGCAAGGATAAAGTGGATCCCGCCTATAATGGGATCGACGGTTACGTCCAGTACGAATATATCAAGAAGGAGCTGGCGGATCTGTTTGCAGCCGCCCATGTTGTCATCTCCCGGGCGGGCGCCAACGCGATCTGCGAGCTGCTGGCCCTGAAAAAACCCAATGTTCTGATCCCGCTGTCCGCCAAGGCAAGCCGGGGCGATCAGATCTTAAACGCCGCTTCCTTTGAAAAACAGGGCTTCAGCGTTGTTATCCCGGAGGAGGATCTTACCATTGAACGGCTTACAGACGCCGTGAGGGAGGTTTATCAAAACCGCCAGACTTACATTGACGCCATGGAAAAAAGTCAGCTATCAGATTCCATCGGACAGATCACTTCTCTGCTGAATGAACTGGCCGCCGGGAAATAATGCTTCAGAAGTTATGCTCCGGCATGCTGTTTCCTTTAAGGCCATCCATGTCCGATTCTTCCTGACAGATTTTATCATAAAGATATTTTAAATCCTGATTTTGCCGCAACAGCTCCTTGCCGAGCCATCGTCTGATCCGATACTGCAAAGAACCCAGCGCATTGGGCGTTGTATGAAATTCCTCCGCCAATTCCGCGTTGCTTTTGTGGCCGTAATAGGTTTCCATGGTGATTTTATACCATCGTTTATTTTTCTTATACAACTTATTGAATACAGCTTCGATCTGATTCTGTGCATCCCAGAAATCGATGCTTCTGTCAATGACGTCCTCCTGTATCAGCCCGATCTCATTTTCATCCAGATCACCACGCAATTCCGGAAACGTCTTTCTCTGGTAATCCGTACACAGATTGGAAGTAACACGAATCAGCCACGCCTTCACATGCTCGTCGTTCTCGAACGTTTTCAGATATTGATCCAGCCTCAGAAAGACTTCCTGTGCAATATCTTCCGCCACATAGCTATCGTTCATTCTTTCCATTGCAATATGAAAAACCAAATTTGCATACTTATTGTATAATTCGTCAAAATCTAAATCCGCCCGGTTTTTCATTTTACATCCCCATTGCTCTTCTTTTGTTCTTTCTCGCTGCAGAGTTCTCCGCAATCTCATCGGCGTTTTCCTGCCTTTTAAGCATTCCGGATTGCCTGCGCGATCTCCTCCAGCTCTTCCTTTGCGGCTTCTCCCGGCTTCCATGCCGGCAGCCCTACCGCATCCCCCTGATACCGGGGAATCAAATGAATATGAAAGTGAAAAACCGACTGTCCGGCCAGCTGGCCGTTATTCTGCAGAATATTCAGTCCCTCACAGTTTAGCGCTTTCTTCATACTGGCCGCAAGATGCTTCGCAGCTACAAGCGCCCTGGAAGCGGTCTGATCGTCAAGGGCAAAGATATCTGCAAAATGCTTTTTCGGCAAAAGCAGTCCGTGTCCCCTGCTTGCCGGCCCCAGATCCAAAATTCCTCTGAAATCCTCATCTTCATAAATGGTTGCCGACGGAATCTCCCCGTTGGCGATCTTACAGAAAATACAATCCTGCATTGCTTCTCCCTTCCGCAGACAGTCTTTACTCCTGCTGCCTCCTGTATTTCTTTGCAAAATAATAAATGCCGCTGATGACAATACCGGCGCAGAGTCCGGCGATATGAGCGGCATTGTCCACACCGATGGCGGTATAGCCCTGATACACACTGAGCAGCACCATCATGATCACTCCCTGCCTGCGCATCTGGGCCAGTCTGCCGCAGCGGAGCAGTACAAGGAGAAACAGGGCGCCGATCACCGCGAATACCGCGCCGCTGGCACCGGCGGAAATGCTGATCCTGGCGCTCTGGTACTGCCGCCAGAGTGAGATCACATTCCCAAAAAGGCCTCCAAAAATATAAACGACGGTAAATGCTGCCGGGCCGATCTCCTGTTCCAGATATCTGCCCACAAAAAATAACACGAACATGTTGTTCAGCAGATGCAAAAATCCAAAGTGCAGAAACATGGCGGTAAACAGCACATACTGCCGACCCGACTCCACGGCCGAAACAGACAGGGCGCCGTGACTGGCCATAAAAGAGGCGTCCTCCGTGTTTCCAAGCAGCTCCAGCACCGCAAATACCAGTATATTGATCAATATGAGCAGCGTAGTTGCTTTTGGGATATAGTTGTCGTTCAGATTCAAACTTATCTCATTCCTGTTGCTTTGTTTTCTATGTACCGGCCGCCCGGCCAGATTTACTGGATGTATTATAGCATAATTAAAAAAGAATTTCATCATTTTCTTTTGTTGTTTATAATTTTTGTTTATTCTTTTCCTTTTGCACAAAAAAACACCTGCTTTCACAGGTGTTTAGTCGGCGCGACAGGATTTGAACCTGCGGCCTCAGCGTCCCGAACGCTGCGCTCTACCAAACTGAGCCACGCGCCGAAAGCCTTACTTTTCGCGGTTTTTGTATATTCCGTTTTCATAAGGCAGGGCTTTTTTTAAAATTAAAGCACCAACCCCGAAGTTCACATGCCTTCAAAATCAGTGCTTTATAAATGGGCCTCCAGGGGCTCGAACCCTGCACACCCTGATTAAGAGTCAGGTGCTCTACCAAATGAGCTAGAAGCCCACGCCTTTATAACGCATTTGCAATTATATACTAACTTTCCAGCAAATGCAAGCATTTTTTCACAATTTTTTCATAAAAAATAAAATTCCGTCAGAGGGCCTCTTTTACAGCCCCAGTTTGTTTTTCAGTTCTTCTTCCGACATGGAACCGATGGCCGTTGCAGCGCTTTTGCCTTCCTTAAACAGAATAAATGTGGGAATGGACATCACCCCGTAACGAACCGCGATCTCCATCTCCTCGTCAATATTCAGTTTTGCTACCTTATACCGGCCATCCGCCTGAGCGCCCAATGCTTCCACAACAGGCGACATCATTTTACAGGGGCCGCACCAATCTGCATAAAAATCCACAAGAACCGGGATTTCACTCTGCAGTACCTCCGCCTCAAAATTTTCCTTGGTAAGTTCCATAAGTTCCTCCTTTTCCGGCCATTCAAGACCATTCTATTTTGCTACTTTTTCTTTTTTCCGGGCCTGTCAATGAATTCCTTTACTTCATTCAGCGACTTTCCGATGACGGAAGCCCGTTTTCTCAAGCCCCGTTGATTATACATCTTCTGCTGTAAACGTTGTTTCCATTTACCGGGCGCCATAGCCAAACTCCATTGCTGTGATCTGTTTACAGTATATGCGGTATTTCCCCGATTATCCATACCGCAAAAAGCCGGATTCCGATCATTTTTCATCTGATTTTTCTTTCAAAGAAACGGCCGTCTCTGCCGGTTTCATCCGCATCATGCAGATAGGATTTCCCATAGAAGAAAACCGTTCCTCATATTCCGTCATAATATTGCCTTCGCACAAGATCTTATCCTGATGAAGATCCTTTGTACAGCACAGCAGGGTCCATCCCCCTTCCTTCAGCTCCTCCAGTGAAAAGGCAAATAACGCCTGATTATCCGTCTTAAACTGGACAATGCCGTCCTCTGCAAGAATCTGCTCATAACGCTTCAAAAACTGCCGGGACGTAAGCCTGCGCTTGGCATGCCGATCCTTCGGCCACGGATCAGAAAAATTCAGATATATTCCCGCCGCTTCTCCCGGCCCGAACACATCTGTGATATATTCCGCGTCCATCCGGATAAATTTCAGATTGGGGAGCGCCTCCTCCTGCTGTTTTTCAATGGCCCGCAGCAGCACGCTGGAATATTTCTCGATCCCAACAAAATTTTTCCGGGGATTCGCCTTTGCCAGCGCCATCAGAAACTGTCCTTTCCCCATGCCGATCTCCACATAGATCGGAGCGTCGTTTCCAAAGAGACTGTGCCATTTCCCTTTCTGCAGCGTTTCTTCATGCACAACATAGTCGCTGTCTGCGATAATTTCTCTGGAACCTTTTATATTTCTCAGTCTCATGTCTGTTCCTCTTATTTCATAACTTTTACTTATTTTTAATCATAAATTTCCGAGATATTGAACTTTCTTACCACCCGTTTTTTCAGGCACATTTTTCCTTATGTAATAATAGCATATATAGACAGTTTTTTGCCAGATTTTTTGTAAATTTTGTTCTTGAAAATTTTTTGAAAAAGAGTAATATAAGTTTTAATTATGGAGATCTATACACAATATCAGATCGTTTCTTTCTTATTTATATTGGGAGCAGAAAATCAAAGGAGGTTTTTGGATGGATAAACTGATCCAGCAATTAGAGCAAATAGAAAAAAGTGCTGTCAGTATGATCGATCAGGCAAACCTGCAAAAGCAGCAGCTGGCAAAAGAGTATGACGAAAAAAAGACCGCCTATGAACGGGAAGTAGATGCAAAAACGGAAGAAGCGCTGCAGGTTCTTTCCGGCAGGCTGGCAAAAAAGCGTGAACAGGATATCAAAAAACTGCACGTGAACACGCAGAAGGCTCTGGTTGCCCTGAATACAGAATACCGGGATCACGGCAGGGAGCTGGCTTCCCAGATCCTGCAGCGGGTTCTGGCAAATTGATTTTCAAAAAGCAGCATGATAAGAAAGGGAGTTTATTATGAAGGGGATCGCGGCATACAGCGGGATCACGGCAAAGATCCGGGCCATGCAGGGCCGGCTGCTGACCGAGGCAGATTTTATAGAGCTGTCCTCTCTGTCCGGCATTCCGGACGCAGTGGCTTTCTTAAAAAATCACCCCGGCTATCATAGTCTGTTTGCGGATATGGACGAACGCCACATGCACCGGGGCGAGATCGAAAGTCTTTTGGCGCAGGCCATCTTTGTGGACTTCCAAAAAATATATTATTTTTCCAATCAGGAGCAGCGGGCAATGCTGAAGCTGCTGTTCCAACGCTATGTTCCCGGTATCATTAAATCCCAGCTTTACCGCATACTGGATGAGGATCAGTTCTGGGAATCTTCCGCCGCCGGCGAATCTCAGCGCCCTCTGGAATCCCCTGCGCCTTATTTTCATCCTTATTTTATAAAGAACGCAAATATCGACGTTTACGCGCTTGTTCACAGCGTAACCATAGAGGAGCTGATCGCCGCCCTTCGGGGAACCGGCTATGAAACTCCCCTGAAAACCGTTTATGACTCCTCCTCTCCCACTCTTCTGGACTATGAGCTGGCGCTGGATATGTATTATTTTTCCAATCTCTGGCGAAAAAGAGACCGGTATTTTTCCGGAAAGGATCTGGAAGTGATCGAGCGGAGCATCGGCAGTCAGGTAGATCTTCTGAATATACAGTGGATCTACCGGTGCAAAAAAAATTTTATGCTGTCCCCAGCGGACATCAGCGGACTTCTGATCCCTGTACACTATCGGCTGCGCAGGCCCCAGCTTCGGCTTCTTATTGAGACTTCCACCCCGGAAGAATTTCTGGGAGCCTTGAAGGGCACTTATTACGGCAGCCGCTACCGGGACAGATTTCCTGAGAGCTTTGACCGGGGCATGCTGGAAAAGTTACAGAAACAGATCTTAAATACCATTTATTTTTCCGACCGGCGCAGCCGGCCCTACTCCATCGCCGTGATCAATTCTTATATTTACCAGAAGGAAACGGAGGTTTCCCGGATCACCACTGCCCTGGAGGGCATCCGCTACGGGCTGAACACCGGGGAGATTATTGATTTTATTACGACCTGACGTGCGTCCTCTGACGCTTGCTTTTTGCAGAATATCATATAAGGAGGTGTACCGGACGTGGTTGAAAAAATGAAATTTATCAGTATCACCGGACCCCGGGAAGAGTTCGACAGGGTGCTGGATGATTATCTTGGTAAATACAGTATTCATTTGGAAAACGCACTGTCGGAATTAAAGACGGTTCCCAATCTGAGGCCGTTTACAGACGTAAATCCTTACAAGGAAACGCTGACAAGGATCAATTCTCTTTTGACCCTGACAGATCCCCAGCAGCCGGCGGGACCGGAAGAGACTTTTTCCGGAGATATGGCTGTTCTCATCAACGATCTATCCGCCGCTATCAGCGGGCTGGAAGAAGAAAAAAAGACGCTCAGCGAACAGCGGGAGCTGTGGCAGGGTTACGCCGCTTTGCTCCATCCTTTTCAGAATCTGGAGCATCAGCTTTCTTCTATTTTAAAATTTGATTTTATCAATTACTGCTTCGGCCGTATTTCCCTGCAGTACTATGACAACTTCCGGGATTATATCTCTAAAATTCCGGACACCCTTTATTTCAAATGCGATTCCACCGCAGAATATGTATACGGCGTATATTTTGTCTCCGCTAGCATGCGGGAACGGATCGACGCCATTTATTCTTCCCTTCATTTTGAGCCTATCCCCCTCCGGGAACAGCTGCCAAAGGAATTGCAGCAGGAAGAAAATCCGTTTTTGACGATCGCCCAGACCATAGAAAATCTGGATGATCAGATCGCCTCGGTGAACGACAAGCTGCTGGAGCAGGTGAGCAAGCACAAATCTCTTTTTCTCCAGGCAAAAGCCCACTATGAGGGTCTGTCGGAGCATTTTGAAGTGCGGAAGCTGGCCGCCTGTACCAAGGAGGACGAAAAGGTTTACTTCATTCTCTGCGGCTGGATGCCGGAAAAGGAAGCGCTGGCGCTGATGAAGGAAACGGAATCCGACGAGCAGATCGACGTTCTGTTTGAGGATAAAGAGGCGGATGAATTCAACCCCGCCCCCACCAGACTGAAAAATCCGGGCATCTTCCGGCCTTTCCAGATGTTTATCCGCATGTACGGGCTTCCTGCTCAGGGAGAGATCGACCCTACTATTTTTGTGGCGCTTACTTACGCCTTCATTTTCGGATGGATGTTCGGCGATGTGGGTCAGGGAGCGGTATTGGCTGTCGGCGGTTTTCTCCTGTATAAATTCAAAAAATTTGATCTGGGCGCGATTGTGGGCTTTGCGGGAATCTTTTCCATGCTGTTTGGTTTTCTGTTCGGCAGCATTTTCGGTTTTGAAGATATCATCAAGGCATACTGGCTCCGGCCTATTACCGCTATGAGCGACATGCCCCTTATCGGCCGGCTGAACACAGTGTTTGTGATCGCCATCGCTTTTGGCATGGGACTGAATCTCATTGTGATGATTTTCCACATTATCAACGGCCTGCGGACAAAAGATAAGGAATATGCCTTTTTTGACCAGAATGGTCTGGCAGGATTTGTCTTTTACGGCGCAGCCGCTGCGGTGATCATCTTATTTATGACAGGCAGACCTGTCCCGGGCGCCATTGTTCTGGCGCTGCTGTTCGGCCTTCCTTTGCTGCTGATCGCATTCAAGGAACCGATCTGCCGGGCGCTGGACAAAAAAAAGAAGCTGATTCAGGACGGAAAAGTGATGTTTTTTGTTCAGATGTTTTTTGAACTGTTTGAGATCCTGCTCAGTTATTTTTCCAATACGCTTTCCTTTGTCCGGATCGGCGCTTTTGCCGTCAGCCATGGAGCCATGATGGAAGTGGTGCTGATGCTGGCGGGGGCGCAGCAGGGCTCTCCCAACTGGGTGGTAGTCGTTCTGGGCAATCTGTTTGTCTGCGGACTGGAGGGATTGATCGTGGGGATTCAGGTACTGCGTCTGGAATACTACGAATTGTTCAGTCGCTTCTATAAAGGAACGGGCAGAGAATTTAAGCCTTATTTCCATCATGCAAAAGAACATATAAAATAATTACTTAATAATAGGAGGTTTTTATCATGACACTACTGATCAAAATTACTCTGATTGCAGCGCTGATTTTAAGCATCATCATTCCTTTCGGCGCATTTTTGCTGGGTGAAAAAAGCAAAGGCCGCTACAAGACCGCACTGGGCGTCAATGTCTTTTTCTTCTTTGGCACACTGGTGGTCGCTACCATCGCCATGCTTGCATGCCCTACAGAAACTGCTGCCGCAGGTGAAGCTGCCGCGACTGCTTCAGACAGCTTTTCCACCGGGCTTGCTTATATCGGCGCGGCCCTGTCCACAGGTATGTCCTGTATCGGCGGCGGTATCGCCGTTGCCAACGCTGCTTCCGCCGCGCTGGGCGCCATCTCGGAGGACGGCTCTATCCTCGGTAAGTCCCTGATCTTCGTTGGTCTTGCAGAGGGTGTTGCCCTTTATGGTCTTATTATTTCCTTCATGATTCTCGGTAACGTATAACGGCAAAGGATGTCTGTATCGATGAAAATGTATTTAATCAGCGACAATATAGATACCTATACAGGCATGAAGCTTGTGGGTGTGGACGGCGTGGTGGTTCACGAGCGGCAGGAGCTTCGAAACGCTCTCGAAAAGGCGGTTTCTGATGACACGGTAGGCATTATCCTGCTGACTGAAAAATTCGGAAGGGAATTTCCCGATATCATAGACGATGTGAAGCTGAACCGATCTCTGCCCCTGATCATTGAAATCCCGGATCGTCACGGCACCGGCCGGAATCCGGATTTCATCACATCCTATGTAAACGAAGCCATTGGTCTGAAACTATAATGAGGTGATTGTATTGGCAGAGGAAGAAAAACTGATCCGCTTTCAAAAGGCTGCAATGGAGTCCGCCAGACTACAAAGCAATGCCATCATTGACGAATATGAAAAAGGTCTGGAAACCATTTTTACGGACTTTAAAACAGAAAAGGACCGGCAGGCAAAGCTGCGGATCCAGACGGAGACGGATCGTCTGACGCTGGATGCAAACAAGCAGCTCCATGAAGAACAGCTGCAGATTAAGCGGGAGATGACCAAGCATGTGAAGGATCTGGAAAACCGGCTGTTTTCCGACGTGTCTAATATGCTGGAGGAATATATGAAAACGCCGGCTTACGACAAGTGGCTGATCAAACATATCAAAAAGGCAAAAGATTTTGCCCGCGGCGAGGAAATCACCATCTATATCGATCCTGCCGACACTGACCGTCTGTATCATCTTGAAGAGCAGACACAGACGCAGCTTTCTATCAGTAAGTATTCCTTTTTCGGCGGGATCCGGGCGGTAATCCCCGGCAGGCATATCCTCATTGACAATTCCTTTGAGACAAGGCTCAAGGAAGAACGAGAAAACTTTAGGTTTAGAGGTAATCAGAATGGAAACGAAAACAGGTAATATTTTCGGCATCAACGGACCCATTGTTTATCTGAAGGGCAATACCGGATTTAAGATTTCCGAGATGGTCTATGTGGGCGAAAACCGGCTGGTGGGAGAAGTCATCCATCTGACCACGGAACAGACGACGATACAGGTTTATGAAGAAACCACCGGCCTGAAGCCGGGAGACGTGGTTACCGCCACGGGAAACGCCATTTCCGTCACCCTCGGCCCCGGTATTCTGAATAATATCTTCGACGGGATCCAGCGTCCTCTGCAGGGAATTGCGGAGAAATCCGGCGCTTTTATTTCCAGCGGCGTCCAGTTGGACGCCCTTGACGCAGAAAAGAAATGGAAGACCCATCTCACGATAAAGGAGAAGGATTATGTTTCCGGCGGCAGCATCATCGCGGAAGTACAGGAAACTTCTTCCATTGTCCATAAAGCTATGGTGCCTCCCGGCGTGGAAGGACAGATCCTTTCCGTGCAGCCGGACGGCGATTATACCATTGAGGACGTGATCGCCACCGTACTGCTTTCCGACGGCACAGAATATCCCCTGCGCCTTGCGCAGAAATGGCCGATCCGGGTTCCCCGTCCTGTAGCAAACCGCTATCCCGCGTCAAAACCTCTTATTACCGGGCAGCGGATCTTAGACACGTTGTTTCCTATTGCTAAGGGCGGTACTGCCGCTGTTCCCGGCGGTTTCGGCACGGGCAAGACTATGACACAGCACCAGATCGCCAAATGGGCGGACGCGGACATTATCATTTACATCGGCTGCGGCGAGCGCGGCAATGAGATGACCCAGGTGTTGGAGGATTTTTCAAAACTGATCGATCCCCGCACCAAAAAACCCCTTATGGATCGTACCGCTTTGATCGCCAACACCTCCAACATGCCTGTTGCGGCTCGTGAAGCCAGTATTTATACCGGCGTGACGCTGGCAGAGTATTATCGGGATATGGGCTATGACGTGGCCATTATGGCAGATTCCACTTCCCGCTGGGCGGAAGCGTTGCGGGAGCTTTCCGGCCGTCTGGAGGAAATGCCTGCAGAGGAAGGGTTCCCCGCCTATCTTGCCTCCCGCCTGTCTCAGTTTTATGAGCGGGCAGGCTTAATGCAGAATCTGAACGGCACAGAGGGAAGCGTCTCTATCATCGGCGCCGTGTCTCCTCAGGGCGGCGATTTTTCCGAACCGGTGACCCAGAATACAAAGCGTTTTGTCCGCTGCTTCTGGGGGCTTGACAAATCACTGGCTTACGCAAGACATTTTCCCGCCATTCACTGGCTTACCAGCTACAGCGAATATCTGTCAGATCTCTCTCCCTGGTATGCCAATAATGTGGCCCATAATTTTGTAGACTACCGCAATCAGATCATGACCCTGCTGAATCAGGAGAGCAGTCTGATGGAGATCGTAAAGCTGATCGGCAGCGATGTACTTCCGGACGATCAGAAGCTGGTTCTGGAAATCGCCAGAGTCATCCGGATCGGTTTTTTGCAGCAGAACGCATTTCATCCGGAAGACACCTGCGTACCTATGGAAAAACAATACCGGATGATGGAGACGATCCTGCATTTATACAATCGTTCCAAAGCCTTGATCTCTCTCGGTATGCCTGTACGTATTCTGAAGGAGTCCGGCATTTTTGACCGGATCACTTCCATGAAATATGAAGTGCCTAACGATAATCTTTCTCTGTTTGAGAATTATCATAAAGAGATTGATGATTTTTATGAGGAGATCATGAAGCAAAACGCCTGATATAGGAGGATTGAAGATTATCATGTCTATAGAATATTTAGGTTTAAGCGAGATCAACGGCCCGCTCATTGTGCTGGAAGGCGTTCAGGACGCGGCTTTTGACGAAATCGTGGAACTGACGGTGGACGGAAAAGAAAAAAAACTCGGCCGCGTCATTGAAGTTTATGAAGACAAGGCCGTGATCCAGGTTTTTGAAGGCTCAGACAATATGTCCCTGAAAAACACGCATACCCGATTTACCGGACACCCTATGGAAATAGGCCTTTCACCGGATATTCTGGGACGTATTTTTGACGGCGCAGGCCGGCCTATTGATGATCTGGGCCCTGTCAACGCAGAGGAAAAGAGAAATATCAACGGCCAGCCTTTGAATCCCGTGGCCCGGGAATATCCACGAAACTATATCCACACGGGCATTTCCGCCATTGACGGCCTTACCACGCTGATCCGCGGTCAAAAACTTCCTATTTTTTCCGGAAACGGCCTTCCCCATGATCAGCTGGCGGCCCAGCTTGTCCGTCAGGCTTCTCTCGGGGCAGATTCTAATGAGCAGTTTGCCGTCGTCTTTGCCGCCATGGGTGCAAAACATGACGTGGCGGATTATTTTAAGCGAACCTTTGAAGAAAGCGGCGTATCTGATCATGTGGTAATGTTTCTCAATCTTGCAAACGACCCTGTGGTGGAACGTCTCATCACCCCAAAAGTAGCCCTGACCGCGGCGGAATATCTGGCATTTGAAAAAAATATGCACATTCTTGTGATCCTGACAGATATGACTTCCTTTGCGGAAGCGCTTCGTGAGGTTTCCTCTTCCAAAGGTGAGATCCCTTCCCGAAAGGGCTTTCCCGGATATTTATACAGCGAATTTGCCACGATTTATGAGCGGGCGGGCATCATTCACGGTTCAGAGGGCTCCGTTACCCAGATCCCCATTCTGACTATGCCAAATGATGATATTACCCATCCCATTCCCGACCTGACCGGCTATATCACAGAGGGACAGATCGTGCTGGATCGTTCCCTCCACGGACAGTCCATTTATCCGCCGATCAGTATTCTTCCCTCCCTTTCCCGTCTGATGAAGGATGGTATCGGCGAGGGCTTTACCAGAAAAGATCATCAGGATCTCGCCAATCAGCTGTTTTCCTGCTATGCAAAGGTGGGCGAGGCGAGAGCGCTGGCAAGTGTGATCGGGGAAGATGAACTGTCGGACATTGATAAAAAATATCTGGAATTCGGAAAGGCTTTTGAACAACAGTATTTAAAGCAGACGGAGACAGAAAACCGGTCTATTGAAACCACGCTGGATATTGGATGGCAGCTGCTTTCCATGCTTCCGAAGGCGGAACTGGACCGGGTAGACACTAAGATTCTGGATGAATATTATCCTGACGATTCATCACAAAAATAAGGATGTGAATTTATGGATCCGAACACTTTTCCCACAAAAGGAAATCTGATTCTTGCCAAAAATGCCCTTGCGCTTGCCAGTCAGGGTTATGAACTGATGGATAAAAAAAGAAATATTCTCATTCGGGAGCTGATGGATCTTATCGAGCAGGCAAAGGATCTGCAGTCGGAGATCGACGCCACCTTTACCGACGCCTATCAGGCCCTCCAGCGGGCAAATATCCGTATGGGCATCCATAAAGTACAGGCTATTGCCGCCACGATCCCGGAGGATGACAATATTACCATCAAAACCCGGAGTATCATGGGGACGGAAATTCCCCTTGTCCAGTATGAGGGCCGGCAATCCCAGAAGCCTCCATATTCCTTCTATGACACCAGCCCTTCCTTAGATCGGGCTTATCTTTGTTTTGAAAAAGTAAAACAGCTGTCCATCAAGCTGTCTATGGTAGAAAATTCCGCTTACCGGCTGGCCTCCAGCATCAGCAAAACCCAAAAACGGGCCAATGCACTGAAAAACATTACGATCCCCCATTACACGGAGCTTGTCGGCACCATTGCCAACGCTTTGGAAGAAAAAGAGCGGGAAGATTTTACAAGATTAAAAGTCATAAAAAGGCAACAGACTAAAAAGAAAAACACAAACTGATTTAGGAAAAAAATATGCACTATATTATTTTGGATCTGGAATGGAACCAAAGTCCCGCAGGAAAAAAGGGAGAGGTTCCGGGACTGCCTTTTGAGATTATCGAGATCGGGGCTGTCAAACTGAACGAACAAAAACAGTTCGTTGACCAATTTCATAAACTGATCGCACCCGCCGTTTATAAAAAGCTCCACCATCAGATCTGCCGGGTATTGAACAGGACCATAGAAGATTTCCGGGCTGGTCTGTCCTTCCCAGACGCAGTCAGAGAATTTCTGGACTGGTGCGGTGAAGATTTTTATTTTTGCACTTGGGGCACCATGGATTTGCCGGAGCTGCAGCGGAATATGCAGTATTTTCAGATCCCTATTTCTTTTCCCAGACCTTTTTTGTATTATGATATCCAGAAATTGTTCGGCATTGCCTTTGAGGATCGAAAAATACCGAGAACCTTAGAGTATGCGACGGACTATCTTTCTATTCAAAAAACGGAACCCTTCCACAATGCGCTCTGTGACGCCCGGTATGCGGCCCTGGTCCTTCTGCGGCTGGAAACCGCCCTGATCCGCAGCAATTATTCCATTGACTGTTATCTTCCTCCCCGGAACCGGAAAGAGGAAATCTATGCCGTATTCGGAACTTATTCCAAATATATTTCCAGAGAATTTGACACAAGAGAAAAGGTCCTGTCCGACAAAGAAGTGACAAGCACCCGCTGTTATCTCTGCGGCCGGCCGGCCAGAAAAAAGATCCGCTGGTTCAGCTCCAACAACCGACATTATTTTTGTCAGTGCTATTGTGAAAACCATGGCTGGATGAAAGGAAAAATCACCATCAAGCAGTCCGAAGCCAACAAATATTTTGCCATTAAGATCCTGAAGCTGGTTACAGCGGAAGAGGCAAACCTCATTAAACAAAAACAGGAGCTTCTTCGCAAAAAACGGCGGCTTAGGAGAAATCAAAAAAAATCAATTACTATGTAGACAGAAGCCTTCAATATATGATAATATATTTAGTATATTAAGTGCCCATATTGTTGGTATTGGTTTTAGAATAGGAGGATGACTTATGAATTGGGTAGCGCCAATCAAAGATGAAAGAACATTGCAGGATTTTAAAAACCGGCTGAAGGAGATTGACCAGAAATATTATATCATGTTTGAGATCGGCGTGGGTACCGGCATGCAGCTGCAGGATATTCTGAAACTGAAGGTAAAAGATATTCTGGATAAAAAAGAACTGACCGTTTCCATCGGCACCAAGGGAATGACCACCACATTCCAGATCCCGGAGGAACTGCAGAAGCTGATCCGGGATTTCACAAAGGATAAGCCTGCGGACTCTTACGTGATCACCGGTTTTGCCGGTTCTGATTCTCCCCTTTCCAGAGAGCAGGTATATCGTGTATACCGCACGGCGGGCAAAGATGTGGGATTAAGCTCCATCGGCGCGCAGACCATGCGCAAAACCTTTGCGTGGAAATATTACAAAGAAACCGGAGATATTTACTATCTGCAGAATCTTTTCAACCATGCTTCTCCTTCCATCACATACCGCTACATAGGAGAAAAACCCAATGTATCCATTGTATTCAAGAAAATGACTGCCAGCGAAAATGAGCGCTGCCGCCGTCTTCTCTATAAGGACAACAACGGAAAGAAGCGGATCCACTCTCTCGTGGAAGTACTGAATAACATTACGGTGGAAATTGACAATCCCGCCAACAGCGACGCCTTTTACGGCAGGGTAGATACCCTTTTAAATGAACTGGAGGAATTGATCCAGAATTATAACAGCGAACAAAATTCCGGCTATTGACGCCGGCTGCGCTTTTATTTCCCTGCAGACACGCTTTTTGCGGCAGGTCTTTTAAGTTCTTCTATCCATGAAAATAAGGCGGAATAACATGAGTTATTCCGCCTTATTTTCATTACGGAGAAAGAGGGATTTGAACCCTCGCGCCGCGTAAACGACCTACACCCTTAGCAGGGGCGCCTCTTCAGCCACTTGAGTATTTCTCCTGAAGTTCATAAAACCATATAAACTTTTCCTGCGTTTGACGCAAAATTTATTATACTAAAACAGTCCTTATTTGTCAATGCCTATTTGTTTTCCATTTCCTTAATTTTTTCGACGATTTGTCCTCTTACCAACTCTGAAATGTCGGTTGTTGTCATATCCTTGTATTCCTCATATTCTATGGGCTTCAGATAACAGATCTTCATACTTACTTTGGAAATGGTATTGGTATCAAAGGGCTTGTAAGAATCCACCAAAGCCACTGGCACAATGGGACATTTTGCCTTTGTTGCGCTCTTGAAGCTGCCTCCCTTGAACTGTCCTACCTGATTACCGCATTTTGAGCGGGTACCTTCCGGAAAGATCACATAATTACGGCCTGCGGAAACCTGCTTTGCCACCTCTAAAATTACTTTCATGGACTGGCGTACATCTTCTCTGTCCATATCTAAGGCGCCCATAGCCCGAAATACCCATTTCAGCATCGGAATGTTCTTCAATTCCTTTTTGATCACCACGGACAAAGGATGATCCAGCGTATCAATAATTGCCAGCACATCATACATGCCCTGATGATTTGGAAACATAATAAAGCCGTCTTTTTTCGGGATATTTTCCTTTCCGTAACATTCAATGATTACGTTTCCGCCTTTGTTGGCCCGTTTCACAATTTTTTTCATGTGCCGGTACTTATCTATTTCCGAAGCCTTTTTAGAATACGCGTAATAGATCATTTTAAAATAATAACCGGGAAACAAAAAAAGATTTCTGAATATCATCATAAGAATCCGTTTCATAACAATCTCCATTCAAAACTTTTTTTATTTCTGTCTGTTGTTCAGATAATCAGAAACCGCTGTCTCGTATAGATTATTGCCGTTTGTGTCCGCCGCCACGATCACCGGAAAATCTACAACCTCCAGCTTTCGGATCGCTTCTGTGCCCAGATCTTCATAAGCGATCACCTGAGCGGAACGGATACACTTGGAGAGCAGCGCTCCCGCGCCTCCAACCGCGGCAAAATAAATGCTTTTATTTCTCACTGCCGCGTCCAGTACTTCTTTGCTTCTTTTGCCCTTTCCTATCATGCCCCGCAGTCCCAGATCCAACAGTGCCGGCGTGTATTTGTCCATCCTGCTGGCAGTGGTGGGCCCGGCGGAACCGATCACTTTTCCCTTTCTGGCGGGGGAAGGCCCCATATAATAAATCACATTTCCCTTAAGATCTAAGGGGAGCGGTTCCTTTTTGTCCAGCGCCTCCTGCATCCGCTTGTGAGCGGCGTCCCTGGCAGTATACAGGGTCCCTGTCAGATATACATAATCTCCCGCTTTCAGGGAACAGGCTGTCTCCTCTCCAAAAGGTACGCTGATATGTCTTTCCATCTATGACAGATCCTTTCTCTCTTACAGTTCAATCCATTACAGAACCCTTGTTACATGCCGGTTCACATGACAGCAGATATTGACCGCTACCGGCAGTCCCGCAATATGGGTGGGATAGGTATTGATATTTACCGCAAAAGCGGTGATTCCTCCTCCCAGCCCGGCAGGGCCGATCCCGGTTTCGTTGATCTTTTCCAGCATTTCTTCTTCCAATTCCTTTACATAAGGAATTTCAGAATGTTCTCCCGCTTTTCTGACAAGGGCTTTTTTTGCAAGAATGGCGCATTTTTCAAATGTGCCGCCAATCCCTACTCCCACAACCATGGGAGGACAGGCATTGGGGCCTGCATCCTGCACCGCAGTCAGGATCGCCTGTTTCACACCCTCTATTCCGTCCGCCGGCTTCAGCATAAAGACCCGGCTCATATTTTCACTTCCAAATCCCTTTGGCGCAACGGTAATGGAAACCTGATCTCCCTCTGTGATCTCATAATGAATGACCGCCGGCGTATTGTCCTTTGTATTTTCCCGGATGATAGGATCTGCAACAACGGATTTTCTCAGATATCCCTCCTGATATCCCTGCCGCACGCCTTCATTTACAGCATCCCGGAGAGATCCACCTGTAATATGCACATCCTGACCGATCTCCAGAAAAATCACAGCCATTCCCGTGTCCTGACAGATAGGGATCTGTTCTGTTTGGGCAATATCCATATTTTCTATCAACTGCTGCAGTATCTGACGTCCGAGAGGCGCCTGCTCCTCTCTGACAGCGGCGGAAAATGTTTGCTTCATGTCCTCTGACAGTACATGGTTGGCTTCTATGCACATTTCCTTTATGGTTTTTGTAATAAGCTCTGTAGACAGTTCCCTCATGGGTCTATATTTCCTTTCTGAAAACGGAGAAGTTTGATCTTATTCCTCCGCTTCTTCCTCATCCTTCGGCTCTTCCGCTTTTACCTTTGCAATGCCTGCAACGGTAACGCCTTCCTTCAGATCCATCAGCTTTACGCC
Source organism: uncultured Lachnospiraceae bacterium (assembly GCA_947625135.1). Lineage (GTDB taxonomy): Bacteria > Bacillota > Clostridia > Lachnospirales > Lachnospiraceae > CANQUC01. The sequence goes on along the minus strand of CANQNE010000010.1, from coordinate 10,966 downwards.
GGAGGTGATCCGCTTTAATGTGGAAACATCGCTGACCGCCATACGTATAATGATCCCTTCTGTGGTAATCAGCATCAGATCATTATCATCATTTACAGCCTTAAATCCTACAAGATTTCCTGTCTTTTCTGTGATCTTATAGCATTTCACACCTTTGCCGCCGCGATACTGCCGCTTAAATTCATCTAAATAAGTGCGCTTGCCCATGCCATTTTCCGATACAAACAAAAGAAATTCTCCCTGTACGTTCAACTGCATGCCTACTACCTGATCGCCCTCGTCCAAATGGATGCCCCTTACGCCGGTGGAGACACGGCCCATAGGGCGGACGTCATTTTCATCAAACCGAATACACATGCCGAATCTTGTCACAAGGAAAATATCCTTGTCATTGTCGGTGATCTTTACCTCGATCAGTTCGTCTTCCTCTCGAAGATTGATCGCCTGCAGGCCGTTTTTCCGGATATTTTTGTACTGGGAAACGGAGGTTTTCTTTACAATACCATTTTTGGTAGCCATAAACAGGTACCGGTCTTCCTCATATTTTTCAACGGGAATCACTGCTGTTATCTTCTCTCCCGGTAAAACCTGCAGAAGATTTACAATAGCCATACCTCTGGAAGTGCGGCTGGCCTCCGGGATCTGGTAAGCCTTTATTCCGTAAACCTTTCCCATGTTGGTAAAGAACATGAGATAATGATGAGTGGTGGTAGTAAAGATATCTTCGATAAAATCTTCATCAATGGTCTGCATACCCTTGATTCCTTTACCACCGCGGTTCTGGCTCCGGAAATTATCCGGTGTCATCCGTTTGATATAACCCAGCTTTGTCATGGTAATAACGGTCTCTTCCTTCGGCACCAGATCTTCCATGGAGAGATCATATTCATCATAACCGATCTTCGTTTTCCGCTCATCCCCGTATTTTTCTGAAATACGCAGAATTTCTTCTTTGATCACCCCTAAAAGCAGTTTTTCGTCTGAAAGGATTCCCTGAAGGTACGTGATCTTTTCCTGAAGCTCCGCATACTCCGACTCCAACCGTTCTCTTTCCAGTCCCGTCAGCGCGCGAAGACGCATATCTACAATGGCCTGCGCCTGCGCGTCTGTCAACTGGAAAGATTCCATGAGACGTTCCTTTGCCTTCGCCACATTTTCTGAAGAACGGATAATGGCGATCACTTCATCGATATGATCCAGCGCGATCAGCAGGCCCTGCAAGATATGGGCCCGTTCCTGGGCTTTGTTCAGATCATATTTCGTCCTTCTGGTTACTACATCCTTCTGGTGATCCAGATAATATTTCAACATATCCAGAAGGTTCAGCACCTTCGGTTCATTATTTACAATAGCAAGCATATTTACGCCAAAGGTATCCTGAAGCTGGGTATGCTTGTATAAATGATTTAACAGGACGTTGGCATTTACGTCCCGACGCAGTTCAATGCAAATCCTCATTCCTTCCCTGCTGGTCTCATCCCGCAGATCTGTAATGCCGTCTATGCGTTTTGTCTTTACCAGCTCCGCGATCTTTTCGATCAGACGGGCCTTATTGACCATAAAGGGAATTTCTGTTACGACGATCCGGCTTTTTCCATTGTCCATGGTTTCAATATTACAAACCGCCTGCACACGGATCTTTCCATGACCGGTGCGGTATGCTTCATTGATACCTCTTGTACCCAAAATCTTAGCGCCGGTAGGAAAATCAGGCCCTTTTACAATTTCCATGATCTCTTCAATGGAAGTTTCTTTATCTTCAATACGGTTATCAATGATCTTTACAACCGCGTCGATCACCTCACAAAGATTATGAGGAGGAATGTTGGTCGCCATACCTACCGCAATACCGGTAGTTCCGTTCACAAGCAGATTGGGATATCTGGACGGCAGAACCACGGGCTCTTTTTCTGTTTCGTCAAAATTTGGCGTAAAATCAACAGTATCTTTGTTGATATCCGCCAGCATCTCCATGGATATCTTCGACAGACGGGCCTCTGTATAACGCATTGCCGCAGCGCCATCTCCATCCATGGAACCAAAATTTCCATGCCCGTCCACAAGAGGATATCTGGTATACCAGGGCTGTGCCATATTTACCAGCGCGCCATAAATCGAACTGTCTCCATGGGGGTGATATTTACCCATCGTATCACCGACAATACGTGCGCTCTTTCTGTGAGGCTTATCCGGCCCGTTGTTCAGCTCTACCATTGAATACAGCACTCTTCTCTGTACAGGCTTCAAGCCGTCACGCACATCCGGAAGCGCACGGGAAACAATGACACTCATTGCGTACTCAATATAAGAGGTCTCCATCGTCTTTTTCAGATCGACTTCATGTATCTTGTCAATCTTATCAAAGATCTTATCATCCATAAATTCTATACCATGCCTTTCTCATATCAAATGTCCAGATTCTTTGCGTATTTTGCATTGGTTTCAATAAATTCTCTTCTTGGCTCCACCTTATCTCCCATCAGCGTGGTGAAAGTCAGATCCAATTCAGAAGAAGAATCCTCATCCATATTTACCCGAAGCAGAATACGGGTTTCCGGATCCATAGTAGTGTCCCAGAGCTGCTCCGCGTCCATCTCACCGAGACCTTTGTATCGCTGGATATTGTTATTTCCGTCTCTTCCGATTTCCATCAGGATTTTGTTCAGTTCCTCATCACTGTATGCGTACCAGATCTTTTTGTTTTTCTCAATTTTATAGAGAGGCGGCTGAGCCAGATAGACATGGCCCTCCTTGATCAGATCCGGCATAAAACGATAGAAAAATGTCAAAAGCAAGGTACTGATATGAGCCCCGTCCACGTCCGCATCCGTCATAATGATGATCTTGTGATATCTGAGTTTTGAAATATCAAACTCATCATGGATCCCGGTTCCGAAGGCGGTGATCATCGCTTTGATTTCTTCGTTTCCGTAAATTTTGTCCATTCTTGCTTTTTCTACATTCAGGATTTTTCCTCTCAGAGGAAGGATCGCCTGCGTCGCCCGGGAACGGGCTTCTTTTGCGCTTCCTCCTGCGGAATCTCCCTCTACGATATAGATCTCGCAGTTTTTCGGATCCTTATCAGAACAGTCCGCCAGCTTTCCGGGAAGCGCCATTCCCTCCAACGCTGTTTTTCTTCTGGTGATATCTCTTGCCTTTCTGGCCGCTTCTCTTGCCCGCTGGGACAAAATAGATTTTTCACAAATAATCTTTGCCGCCGCAGGATTCTGTTCCAGAAAATAAGTGAGCTGCTCGCTGACGATCTGATCCACCGCTGTTCTTCCTTCGCTGTTGCCGAGCTTCTGCTTTGTCTGCCCTTCAAACTGAGGATCTTCGATCTTAATGCTGATGATTGCAGTAAGCCCCTCTCTGATATCCTCTCCGGAAAGATTTTGCTCACTGTCCTTCAACAGCTTATTATTCCTTGCATATTCATTTATCGTTTTTGTCAGGGCACGCTTAAATCCCTCGATATGCGTGCCGCCCTCCGGCGTATTGATGTTATTTACAAACCCATAACAATTTTCTGTGTAGGAATCATTGTGCTGCATGGCCACTTCCACATATACATTTTCCTTCATTCCTTCACAGAAAATAATATCAGGGTAAAGGGCCGTCCTGCTCTTATTGATATACTGTACAAATTCCTTGATTCCGCCCTCATAATGAAACACCTTTTTCATGGGGCTCTGCTCTCTTTTATCTTCCAGAATGATCCGAAGTCCCTTTGTGAGAAAGGCCATTTCCCTCATACGGTTTTTCAAAATATTGTAATCAAAAACTGTTTCTTCAAAAATCGTACTGTCCGGCAAAAAATGTACCTTCGTACCGGTTTTGCCGGGATCGCAGCTTCCTACTTCCTTTAGTTTATGGATGACTTTTCCTCTCTCATAACGCTGGTTATATATCTTGCCTTCATTATAAATATAAACTTCCAGCCACTCCGACAAAGCGTTCACTACAGAAGCGCCCACCCCGTGAAGTCCGCCTGATACTTTATATCCGCCGCCGCCGAATTTGCCCCCGGCATGAAGAATCGTAAAAACTACTTCTACTGCGGGAATGCCTTTTTTTGCGTTGATACCGATGGGGATCCCGCGGCCGTTATCGGTTACAATGACAGAATTGTCTTCTTCTATGGACACCTCTATCGTGTCACAGAATCCCGCCAGCGCTTCATCCACGGAATTATCGACAATCTCATAAACCAAATGATGTAGACCTCTTGCGGAAGTACTTCCAATATACATACCCGGTCTCTTTCTAACTGCCTCCAGTCCCTCCAATATCTGAATCTGATCTGCACCATACTCTGTACTCATAAATTACCTCACTTTTGATTTTTTGTGCAAACATAAATGCTTCTATATTTTTAAAATCTTTCGATTGCTTTTTCCGGTGAAACCGTTCCCTCTGATACCTTAAAAATCTTATTGACAGGAAATCTTTGATTAATAAATTCATCCAGACCTGTACAGGAGATCAGCGTCTGAATATGATGGATCTGATCCAGCAGATAAGTCTGCCTGCTGCTGTCAAGTTCTGAAAGCACATCATCCAAAAGCAAAATCGGCGTATCATGAATGATCTTTTTTACAAGTTCGATCTCCGCCAGCTTCAATGACAATGCGGCCGTTCTCTGCTGTCCCTGAGAACCAAATTTCCTTATATCTACATCTCCAATCAAAAAGCTGATATCATCTCTGTGGGGACCTGCGGTAGTAGTCTTCATTTTCAGATCCCTTTCCCTGCAGAAAGCTATCTGATCAGAAAAATGTTCCGGCATCACATCCGGTTCATAAATAATTTTTATCTTTTCTTTTTTTCCGGTCAACTGACTGTGGATATCAAAAACGATTTCATTCAGCTGCTCTACAAAACGCTTTCTTCTCTCAATAACAGGAATACCAAAATTGACCAGCTGTTCATCCCAGACAGAAAGGGTATCCTTCAAATCCTGATGAAAGCCCGCCTCCTTCAAAAGCGTGTTCCGCTGGTTCACCACCCTTGAATAATTTATCATATAATACAAATAAACCTTATCAAGCTGGCTCAATTCCATATTCAGAAATCTTCTTCTCTCTGCAGGCCCGTTTTTTATCATATTCAGATCTTCCGGAGAAAAGAAAACCATATTGACGATACCGAAAAGTTCGCTTGCTTTTTTAATGGGAATCCCGTTAATGGCAATTCCTTTCGGCTTGTTTTTTTTCAGATGAAGATCGATTTTATAAAAACAATCGTTTTTTCTCACACGGGTACAGATATGGGATTCCGTCTCTCCGAAGGAAATAATCTCCCGATCCCTGCTGCCTTTATGGGACTTTGTAGTTCCGCTTACATAAACCGCTTCCAGAAGATTTGTTTTTCCCTGCGCATTGTTTCCATAAAAAATGTTTGTCTTTTCATCAAACTGCACATGAAGATTTTTATAATTTCGATAATGTTGAAGTTCGATCGATTCAATAATCATAAAATACCGCTGCTATTTTATTATTTTTAATTCCTTTCTCTGAAAATCATCTTCCTGAAAGAAAACCACATCATTTTCATAGAGTTTTCTTCCCCTTCTCAGCTCTTTTTCGCCGTTGACAGACACTCTTCCCTCCATAACGGCAATTTTGGCTTCCACACCGCTGTCCACATAATTGGCAGCCTTGAGAGCCTGTCCCAGCTTAATAAATTCATCACGCAGTTTAATCGTATCCATCATTCATTCCTTTACCATATTTGTCAGATATTCGGGTTGAAATTCACAGGAAGAATCAGATAAATATAAGATTCTTTCTCATCTTTGATGATGCAGGGCGCTTTCGCGTTAGTCATATAGATATCTATTTCCTCATCATCAATGACACGTATCGCTTCGATGAGATATTTCTGATTAAATGCAATGGCAATATCCTTTCCTTCCTTCTGAATGGCGATTTCTTCATCCATAGAACCGATAGAGGATTTTACCTGAAGCTCCATATTTCCGTCTGTAATATTCATAATAATGGGCTTCTTTTCCCCTTCTCTCACAAGAAGAGTAGAGCGTTCGATACAGTTCAGAAAATCTTTTTTGTTCACTCGTATCTTTGTCTGATAATCATTGGAAAGCATTTGATCGATCTTAAAGTATTCTCCGTCGATAATACGGGAAACGACCTTTGTATTTTCAAATTCAAACAACAGATGATTTCTTGTAAAGTAAATTTTGATTTCTTCTTCCGTTTCCCCGGACAATATTTTTGTCAGATCATTCAACGTCTTTCCGGGAATGATCATATTCACATGATCATAATGATCCTTCAGCTCGATCCTGCGGATAGAAATACGGAAGCCGTCCAGAGAAACTACTTTAAAAGTCTGATCGTCTACCTGAAACAATTCTCCTGTCATGATCACATTGTTGTCATTATCGGAGATGGAAAAAATCGTCTGCTTGATGATTTCCTTTAAGGCATACTGAGAAAGCGTGATATGATTTTCTTTTTCAATATGAGGAAGGGCGGAAAAATCATCTCCCGATCTTCCTGCCAGATTGAATTTTGCTTTTTCACAGGTGATCAGCGTATGATAATTGTCTGTTACTTCAATAGTCACGTCATTTTCAGGAAGTCTTCTGATGATCTCAGAAAAGATCCTGGCTTCAATCGCAACCGTACCTTCTTTGAGAATACTGCCTTCTATCGTAGTCTCGATCCCAAGTTCCAGATCATTGGCAGTCATTTTGATGACGCCGTTATGAGACTCAATTAAGATACATTCTAATATGGGTAAGGTTGTTTTTGAAGATACTGCTTTTGAAACAATATTGACACCTTTTAAGAGATTTGATCTGCTGCATACAATTTTCATTTGTAATGGAACCCCTTTCTCTGATTTTTAAGCTGAAGCATAATATAAAATATAATTATCCGTCGTCTTCGTAGTAGGGCCTGTTTATTTGTGAATAAGCCTTCTTTTACCTGATATAGGGCAGCTTTTTCAAAGGAAAAGTCTGTGAAAAGAAAACGGTTTGCGGTTGGTAAAAAAATGTATTCACAAAAGCCTGTTTATATACTGTTTATACTGGTGTTAATTTCTTTTTCAAAATTTCTATGGTAGTTTTGGTTCTCTGATTTTTTTCAATGGCTTCCGCTATTTTTTCAGCTCCGTGGATCACTGTGGAATGATCTTTTCCACCCATGATCCGGCCGATATCCTTCAGAGAATATCCGTCGATGTCCCGGCAGAGGTACATGGCGATCTGTCTTGGATAGACGATTTCCGAATTTCTTTTGTGGGAACAGATATCCTCCGGCGTAATGTTGAAATGTTCACTGACTACTCGGATCACAAGCTCCGGTGTGATTTTTTTGGGAGAATCGGGGAAAATGATATCTTTCAGCTCATTTTCTGCGATTTCCATTGTGATTTCTTTTTTCTCTAAATTGGAAAATGCGATCAGCTTATTCAATGCGCCTTCCAGTTCTCTGATATTGGATTTTACGTTTGTGGCAATGTAGTCAATGATGTCGTCGGAAATATGATAGCCGTCGATCTCTTCTTTTTTTCTTAAGATCGCCACTCTCGTCTCATAGTCGGGAGAAGAAATGTCCGCGATCAGACCCATTTCAAATCTGGTGCGCAGACGTTCCTCCAGTGTTTCGATGTCCTTTGGCGGTTTATCACTGGAAATGATGATCTGCTTTTTCAAAAGATGCAGGTGGTTAAAAGTGTGGAAAAACTCCTCCTGCGTACTTTCCTTACCGATGATAAATTGAATATCGTCGATCAAAAGCGCGTCGATGTTACGATATTTATTCCGAAATTTGGACATTGCCGCGCTGTTTCCGTTACGGATCGATTCGATCAACTCATTGGTAAAAACTTCAGATGTAACGTAAAGCACGTTTGTATTTGGATTCTTGTCCAAAATAAAATGCGCGATGGCGTGCATCAGATGCGTTTTTCCGAGACCAACGCCTCCGTATAAGAACAGAGGATTATAGATCTCTCCCGGAGACTCTGCTACTGCCAAAGATGCGGAATGAGCAAAACGGTTGTTGCTGCCTACCACAAAATTGTCAAATGTATAGCGGGAATTTAAATTGGAATGAGAAGCTGTCTTTCTTTTGGTGCTTTTTTCATCCGGTACATCAAAAGTCTTGTCGTTGGGCAGTATAAAAACAACTTCACAGGGTTTATTCAAAAATTCTCCGATGGCTACCTGAAGGGGGAGCTTATATTTTTTATTCAGATAATCAATAGCCATTGAACTGTTTTCCAGAGAAACAGAAATATATACGGTGTTGTCTTTTATATGGTGAAGGGTAAGAGGTTTCAGCCACGTTTCATAGGAAATGGAAGAAATATCATGTTCTTTGCAGGCATTTTCCAAAATTTCTTCCCATTTTTCAAAAATCGTATCCATGAATTTCTCCTTTTTGCAAAGTAAAAGTAACTCAACCTTATATTACTATAAAATAAGGTTTTTTTCAATAATAAGATAAGAAGAAATTTTTCGTAAAATAAGGTATTTTTCGCGGATATCTGAATCCGGAAAAGAAAGTGATTAAAAAAAATAAATATAGGTTTACAGCATGTTATGGGGAAAAAGAAAGGGAATGTGAATTTGTTGATAAAACAAAAATGTGGATAAGTAAGTAAAAAATATGCTGATATAAAGGTATTTTTATGAAAAAAAGGGAGTACTATCACAGTTTATCAACAAGATATACACATTTTGTTGATAATATTATGTAAATTAGATCCCCATTTTTTTATTTGTATTCAATAAAACATAGAAAGATTAGATAAAAAACTTGACTTAGCAGTTTTTTTTGCATATAATTAGGGACGATACGTTTAAAAGAAGCAAGGAGGTGTTCTATTTATGAAAATGACTTATCAGCCCAAAAACAGGCAGAGATCAAAAGTACATGGTTTCAGATCCAGAATGAGTACAGCCGGCGGCAGAAAAGTATTAGCAGCTAGAAGAGCAAAAGGAAGAAAGAAATTATCAGCATAGGCCGCATTGTTGTGGCCTTTTTTTCTTAAAACATATTTATGGAACTGTTCATGTTCTATAAATATTATTGTGAGAATGGAGCGGTATGTTATTTTCAGAATCCTTGAAAAAAAACAGGGACTTTCAGAAAGTATATAAGCAGGGAAATTCCCATGCCAACAAATATCTGGTTATGTATGTTCTGAAAAATGAAAGTCAGAAGAACCAACTGGGGATTTCTGTCAGCAAAAAAGTAGGAAACAGCGTAGTCAGACATCGGCTTACCAGACTTGTCAGGGAAAGCTATCGGCTGAATGAATCTGTTTTTCAGAAAGGGTATCAGATCGTTGTCATTGTCAGGATGACCGCAAAAGAAAAAACCTTTTGTGAAATTGAAAGGGCGCTGCTTTATCTGGCGGCTGCCCATGGGATTGTGGAAAATGAAAAAGAGCATGATTCATCTCATCAAATTTTATAGAAAAAATGTATCCCCTTTAAAGCGATATACAAATTGTAAGTATATTCCTACCTGTTCCCAGTACAGCATAGAGGCCATTGAAAAATACGGCGCTGTCAGGGGCGGTTATCTGTCGGTAAAAAGAATCTTAAAATGTAATCCATTGTCAAAAGGTGGATATGATCCCGTTCCATAACAAGGAGGAAAAAAATTGACAGGTTTAGTGTTATCACAAGCGGTAGTTGCATGGAATCCTTTTTCAGCTCTCTGGGAGGGAATCAAGCAGCTGCTGGGCTTGATCATGAATGTAATCTACATTTTTCTTGAAAATGTATTTCACGTAAACAGTATCGCATGGTGTATCATTCTTTTTACGATAATTGTATATTCACTTTTGATTCCCATGACACTGAAGCAGCAAAGATCCCTGAAGTTAAACAGTGTCGTGCAGCCGGAAATCAATGCGATCACAAAAAAATATAAAGATAAAAAAGATCAGGCTTCCATGATGAAGCAGAATGAGGAAATGCAGGCCGTTTATAAAAAGTACGGCACCTCTCCTACTGGAGGATGTCTGACATCTCTTCTGCAGCTGCCGATCATGTTTGCCCTGTACCGGGTTCTTTATAATATTCCAAAATATGTGGCCGGCGTCAGAGAAATCTATAACGAACTGATCAGCGGCATTATGAAAACGAATAATTATAATACGCTCATCAATGAGGTCGTGACTGAACAGTCACATTTAAGGACCCTTGCCTACAATGCGAATGGACTTTCTGACAGTCAGATCGCCACGGAAATGAGGGAAATCTTTTACAATTTCCGAAGTGCGGACTGGGGTCATCTCGCAGAAAAATTTCCGAATCTGACGGATGTGATCAATAACACACAAAAGGCAATAGACAATGCCAATAGTTTTGTTTTCGGCCTTCTGAATATTGCGGACGCTCCTTCTACGGTGATTTCGGAAGCATTCAATAAGAAGCAGTGGCTGGTATTGGTGATCGCGGTGTTGATCCCTGTTTTGGCAGGATTTTTCAGCTGGCTCAGTATGAAGGTCAACGGAAATCCTACACCGGAGACAGAAAAGGGCACACCGGAAAATTCTGTCGCTTCTTCCATGAAGATGATGACCACATTTATGCCTCTTGTCAGTGTGTTTATCTGTTATACACTGCCTATCGGTATCGGTCTTTACTGGATCATCAGCAGCTTATACAGAGTCATCTCTCAGTATTTTATCGGCAGACGGCTTGCAAAGATCGACATCAATGATATTGTAAAGGAAAATATTGAAAAATATAACAAAAAAATGGAAAAGAGAGGTCTTCCGCCTCAGAAGATAAAACCCATCGTGAGTACGCCTGTGGAAGATAAAGAAAAAGAAGAAAAACGTAAAGAGCAAAGGGATAAAGCGATCAAGGATTCCACAGAATACTATAATCAGAAATCATCTGCTGCAAAACCTGGAAGTCTCAAGGCAAAAGCAAATATGGTGCAGCAGTATAATGAAAGACACAAAAAGTAAT
>CANQNE010000009.1 GCA_947625135.1 uncultured Lachnospiraceae bacterium | reverse complement strand
TAATGCTTGATTTTCGAGAAATTTTAAAAGGGTGTGGAATTTACTCCTGCACTGGAATTTACTTTTTCAAGTTACCTCATTTTAATTTACCGAAAAAACACAAAAAATCTTTCTTATAAGAAAAAAGTATGTTACAATCAATACAAAAATCTGGGAACAGACCATGGCGCGGACAGAAGATCCTGCGCTGAAAGCAGGGATAAAAAGAGAAAGGCGGTGAGCGGAATATGGCAGAGTTCTGGAGAGGCGTGCAGGATGTGATTGGCTGGTTTGGCCGCAATCTGATTTTGATCAATATTCTGCTTGCCTTTATCATTGTTTTTTTCCAGCGCAGAGATCCAAAGGCAGTCTGGACATGGCTGCTGGTGCTGATCTTTCTTCCCGGCGTGGGTTTTCTGCTCTATCTGATCCTGGGGCAGAATATGCACAAGAGAAAAATGTTCAAGACGAAGGCCATCGAGGATCAGATCAGCGGGGTGATCCTGCAGCAGGAGGAAACCATCAAAAAAGATGAGTTTTATGAGCTGGAGGGAGAGCTGAAGGAATACACGGATCTGGTTTATTACAATTTAAAGAGCGCAAATTGCCTGTACAGGAATGACAATGAAGTTGTCCTGTACGCGGACGGAAAGGAAAAATTTGCGGCGTTGCTCCAGGATATAGAAAACGCTGAAAAGTTCATCCATGTCCAGTACTACATTATTCGGAACGATCCCCTGTTCTGGACGCTGGAGGAGGCGCTGGCAAAAAAGGCGCAGGAAGGCGTGGAGGTGCGTATCCTTTATGACAGCATGGGATGCAGCATCGGTAACCGGATGCGGGAAGCGGACTGGGAAAAGGTACGCTCCCACGGCATCAGGACGGCGGAATTCTTCCCGGCATTTTTAAAGAAGTTTCAGCTGCGTATCAATTACCGAAATCACCGGAAGATCGTAGTGATCGACAACGAGATCGCTTATGTGGGCGGCTTCAACATCGGCATGGAATATGTGGGAGCGGATGAAAAATTCGGCTATTGGAGGGACAACCATCTCCGCATCCGGGGTTCCTCTGTTCTGGATCTTCAAAACCGGTTCATTCTGGATTGGAATTATGCGGCAAAGGAGAACCTGTTTGCAAACTCTGTTTATTTTCTCCAGCAGAATGTGAGGCGGCGGGGCAGCGTAGGCATGCAGATTGTCAGCAGCGGGCCTGACTCCAAATACCAGAATGTGCGGAACAACTATCTGAAGCTGATCAACAAGGCAAAAAGCAATATTTATATCCAGTCTCCCTATTTTATCCCCGATGATGTGATTCTGGATGCGCTCCGGCTGGCGTCTATGTCAGGCGTGGATGTGCGTGTCATGATCCCCTGTAAGCCGGATCATCCTTTTGTCTACTGGGCGACCTATTCCTATATGGAGGATCTGCTGGATGCGGGAGTCAAATGTTATACTTATGATAACGGATTTCTTCATGTAAAGACGGTAATGGTGGATGGACTTGCATGCTCGGTAGGAACGGCAAACATGGACTTCCGAAGTTTTTGCCTGAACTTTGAAGTGAATGCGGTGATCTATGACGCCGCCACCACCCAGATGCTGGAAGATCAGTTTCTCCATGATCTGCGCAGCAGCACGATGATCACCAGTTACGCCTATGAAAGGAGATCCCTGAGGGTACGGCTGAAAGAGCAGATATCCCGGCTGCTTTCCCCGCTGATGTAGTGATCAGGTGAATGAACTGTGATCTTGAAAATGAATAATATGTGAAATTTTTTGAAAGGCTTTTCAATTGCGGCTAAGTGTGTTATAATGTGTTGCGGTGCGCATGAAAAATGCGCAAAATGAGAATTCCCGCCGACAGGGAGGGGATTCTATGGATAAAAGGAAGGAAAGAGGTAATCATGAAAAAGAAATTTTTGGCAGTTGCGGCGATAAGTTTGGCAGTAGCAATGGGCGTGACCGGATGCTCCGGCGTGGCGGATCTGTTCGGCAAGGACAGTTCTTCATCAGATGGCAGCGCCCCCGCAGCTACAGAAGAGTCAGAAGAAGAGATACTGGCCAATCTTGTGCCGATGAATGAGCGCAGAGATCAGATGCTGAAGGACATTGAGAATCTGATCTCCCTTGGAGAGTACAAGGATGTGGAAGTCACCATTACCGGAACGGCAGTGACAGAGGAGGATATTCAGGCGAGCATAGATGAGAAACTGCAGTCTGCAGGTACTGTAGAACAGATTAAGGAAGGAAAGGTTGCCGACGGCGATACGATCAATATTGACTATGAAGGCAAGATTGACGGAAAGGCTTTTGACGGCGGCACGGCGCAGGGAGCAAATCTGGTAATTGGTTCCGACTCGTTTATAGATGGTTTTGAGGATGGCCTGATCGGTGTTGAGATCGGTTCTACCGTGGATATCAATGTGACATTCCCCGAGGATTACGGTTCAGATGAATTGAACGGTAAGGACGCAGTGTTTACCGTTACTGTGAATTACAAGCATGGCGAGACCATTCCCGCCGAGCTGACAGACGAGTGGGTAGCATCACAGAATATTACAGATGTGACCACAGTAGATCAGTACAGGGATTATATTAAGGAAACACTGGAGAGTCAGGCCGAAAGTACCGACGAAGAGGCCGGTTATATTGCTTTGATGGAGAAGATCGTTGCAAATGCGGACATCAAGGGTCTGTCAGAGGATCTGGACAAGCAGGAGCTGATTGATCAGGAAATGGATAGTATTGAGGAATATGCAGCATCTTCCAACACAACGGCGGAGGATCTGATCAAACAGTATTATAATTACTCTCTGGAAGAGTATAAAGAGCATCTGGAAGAGGATATTGACGACTACTTCAACCGTCTCATGGTTTACCGCGCGGTGATCAAAGCCGAGAATCTGACTGTGACACAGGATGAGTATGAGGAGGCGGTGCTTTACTACAGCCCCAATTATGCACAGTATGGCGCTACCAGTCAGGCGGATTTTGCAAAGACACAGAGCGGGGATGTTTATGAGAGCCTGCTGAATGCAAAGGCGGAGGATTTCCTGCTTGAAAATTCTAAGATCATCAATGCAAGCCGTCCTTCAGAGGAGCCCGCTGAGAGCGCAACGCCTGCGGCAAGTGAGACGCCTGCGGCAAGCGAAGCGGCTGCAGACTAAAACGTGGACGCTGGAATCGTTAATGAAATAAAAAATAAATAGAATAAGAGGGTATCCAAAAAGTCATTTGAATGGACTTGAGGGGTGCCCTCTTTTTTTGCCTAATTCATGGTTTCTGCAAAAATGCCACGGAGGTTTTTCAGTTTTACGTAGCTGCCTAAAGCAAGTTTCAGGCCACTGTTTTCTTGCTTTTTGGAGGAAAGAACGTTATAATAACAAAAAACAGTGAAGAGCAAAGGAGACTGTCATGACAAAACAGGAATTTTCACAATATATAAAAGAAAAAAGAAGCGTTTTTCTTGACGGGGCCACAGGTTCCAACCTGCAAAAGGCAGGAATGCCTTCCGGAATCTGCCCGGAGCAGTGGATCGCAGAGAATCCCGAGCCGCTGCAGAAGCTGCAGAAGGCTTATGCCGAAGCGGGCAGCAACATCATTTATGCCCCCACCTTCGGGGCAAACCGGATCAAGCTGGCGGAGTATGGATTAGAAAAAGAAACGGTTTCTCTGAATAAGAAGCTGGTGCAGATCACTAAGGAGGCTGTGGGCCCGGATGTGCTGGTGGCAGGAGACCTGACTATGACGGGACAGCAGCTGGAGCCCTTAGGTATGCTGTCACTGGAAGAACTGACGGACGTATACAGGGAACAGGCGGCTGCCCTTGCGGAAGCAGGCGCGGATCTGCTTGTGGTAGAGACGATGCTCAGCCTTGCGGAGACAAGAGCGGCGCTGATGGGCGCAAGAGAAGCCTGCAGCCTGCCTGTTATGGTCACAATGTCTTTTGGAGAGAGTGGAAAGACTCTGTATGGGACCGATCCTGCAACAGCAGTGCTGGTATTGCAGGGACTTGGCGCGGACGCGGTGGGTGTCAACTGCGGACTGGGCCCGGACAAGCTGGGGCAGGTTGTGGCGGAAATGGCACAGTATGCCAAAGTGCCCCTGATCGCAAAACCCAATGCCGGACTTCCTAAGCTGGGCGCAGACGGGACAACGGTATATGATATGGAAGCGGAAGACTTTGCAGAAGCAATGAAGGGGCTTGTGGAAGCAGGCGCCTCTCTTTTGGGCGGATGCTGCGGAACCGGCCCGGATTATATCCGCACGCTGGTTTCCAGACTGCAGGGATTTTCTTCCGTGAAAGGGCAGCCGGAGGAGAAAGAAAACGAGGACGAATACTGGCTGACCACGGAGCGGCTGGTATTTCCGGTGGAGGATTCCCTGCAGATCGGGATGGTTGATTCTGCCGAAAACGAGGAGCTGGCGGAGGATTACCGGAACGGTATGACGGACACGCTGCTGGATCTTCTGGAGGAGCAGTTTGATGAGGAATCGGATATTATCTGCCTTTCCGTGGACGGCGAGGGCATTGACGGCTGTGGCATCATTCAGGACGTGGTAGGGGAAGCGGCGCAGATGGTGAACCTGCCCCTTGCCTTTTCCTCGGAAGATCCGGAAGTGCTGGAAAAAGCCCTGCGGGCTTATCCGGGGCTGGGCGGTATCGTGCCAAAGCCTTCCAATGACAAAGAAATCCTTGCCCGTCTTTGTGAGCAATACGGCGCGGTGCTTCTTTCCCGGTAAAACGGCGGAGGATCACGGCGGCAGGAGGCCTTTGATTTTCGGCTGAAATGCGTTTTCCTTGTATTGACAAAATCAAAATACGTGCTAAAATTGAGGATAGAGTTTTTGTACGGCCGTGGATGACGGCGGAATACATATTTTATGACAGAGTTGAGTGTGAGAGATCGCGGAGAAGCGCTGATCTTTCACAGGGGGATTTTTATGAACAGAACAGTTTTTTCTTTGTTGGTTGACAATACATCAGGCGTTCTGGGCCGCATCGCAGGCATGTTCAGCAGACGGGGCTACAACATCGACAGCCTTACGGTTGGCGTGACGGCGGATCCCAAGTACTCCCGCATGACGGTAGTGGTCATGGCAGGCGACGACATCATCGAGCAGATCGAGAACCAGCTGCGCAAGCAGGAAGATGTCCGGGAGATCAAGAAGCTGGCGGGAGATGATTCTGTCTGCAGAGAGCTTCTGATGATCAAGATCCGGGCAAAGGCGCAGGATCGTCAGGACGTGGTTTCCACTGCGGATATTTTCCGGGCGAAGATCGTGGATGTGGCGGATGATTCTCTGATTATCGAGCTTACCGGCAATCAGGCAAAGCTGGAAGCATTTATTCACCTGCTTTCCGACTATGAGATCCTGGAGATTGCCAGAACAGGTCTCACAGGCCTTTCCAGAGGCTCCCAGAATGTTACGTTTTTGGATTAAAGGGCGCAACAGCTTTTTGATTATATTTTAATAAAACATATTACAGATGGAGGAATCAAAAATGGCAAAAATCTATTATCAGGAAGATTGTAATCTTTCTCTGCTGGAAGGCAAGACAATCGCAGTCATCGGTTACGGCAGCCAGGGACATGCACATGCGCTGAATGCAAAGGAGTCCGGCGCAAATGTGATCATTGGCCTGTATGAGGGAAGCAAGTCATGGAAGCGTGCCGAAGAGCAGGGCTTTGAGGTGTATACCACGGCTGAGGCTGCAAAGAAGGCCGATATCATCATGATCCTGATCAATGATGAGAAGCAGGCAGATATGTATAAGAAGGACATTGAGCCCAATCTGGAGCCGGGCAATATGTTGATGTTTGCCCATGGTTTTAATATTCATTTTGGATGTATCGT
Source organism: uncultured Lachnospiraceae bacterium (assembly GCA_947625135.1). GTDB lineage: Bacteria > Bacillota > Clostridia > Lachnospirales > Lachnospiraceae > CANQUC01. The sequence goes on along the minus strand of CANQNE010000009.1, from coordinate 67,705 downwards.
ACCTCCCGCAGACGTGGACGTAACGATGATCGCGCCGAAGGGACCGGGCCATACCGTGAGAAGCGAATATCAGGAAGGCAAGGGCGTTCCCTGTCTGGTAGCGGTTGAGCAGGATGCCACAGGCAAGGCTCTTGATATTGCATTGGCTTACGCGCTGGCGATCGGCGGCGCAAGAGCAGGCGTGCTGGAGACAACCTTCCGCACGGAGACAGAGACTGACCTCTTCGGTGAGCAGGCCGTGCTTTGCGGCGGCGTGTGCGCCCTGATGCAGGCAGGCTTCGAGACACTGTGCGAGGCAGGATATGACGAGAGAAACGCATATTTCGAATGTATCCATGAGATGAAGCTCATCGTGGATCTGATTTATCAGTCAGGCTTCGAGGGCATGAGATACTCCATTTCCAATACAGCGGAGTACGGCGATTATATCACCGGGCCCAAGATCATTACCGACGAGACAAAGAAGGCAATGAAGAAGATTCTCTCCGACATTCAGGACGGAACCTTTGCGAAGGAATTCCTGCTTGATATGTCACCTGCAGGACGTCAGGTACACTTCAAGGCCATGAGAAAACTGGCGGCAGAGCATCCTTCAGAGAGAGTAGGAAAGGAGATCCGTCAGCTGTACAGCTGGAATAATGAAGAGGATAAGCTGATCAACAACTGATCGAGGCCTGAATTATAAAGGAAACATCAAACAGCTCCCGGGTATGGATTTCGGGAGCTGTTTTAGACAGAAGGGAATGAAAGCTATGGGAATGACTATGACACAAAAAATTCTGGCGGCGCATGCCGGACTGAATCAGGTGCAGGCAGGCCAGCTCATTGAGGCGGACCTTGACCTTGTATTGGGAAATGACATTACATCCCCCGTTGCCATCCATGAGATGGATAAATTTGAAAAGCAGACGGTCTTTCATAAGGATAAGATCGCCCTTGTAATGGATCATTTCATTCCAAACAAAGACATCAAATCTGCGGAACATTGTAAATGTGTCCGGGAGTTTGCGTGCAGGCATGAGATCACCAACTATTTTGATGTGGGAGAAATGGGGATTGAGCATGCCCTTCTTCCGGAAAAGGGACTGACTGTGGCGGGTGATGTGATCATCGGCGCCGACTCCCACACCTGCACTTACGGCGCGCTGGGCGCATTTTCCACCGGCGTGGGCAGTACGGATATGGCGGCCGGTATGGCTACCGGAAAAGCATGGTTCAAGGTGCCTTCCGCCATAAAGTTCAATCTTGTGGGCAAGCCTGCAAAATGGGTCAGCGGCAAGGATCTGATCCTCCATATCATCGGCATGATCGGCGTGGACGGCGCGTTGTACAAATCTATGGAATTTACAGGGGAAGGCGTTGCCAATCTGTCCATGGACGACCGGTTTACTGTAGCAAATATGGCTATTGAGGCAGGGGCGAAAAACGGCATCTTTCCCGTAGATGAAAAAGCCATTGCCTATATGGAAGAACATTCCAAACGTCCCTATCGGATCTTTGAGGCGGATGAGGACGCAGTTTACGACGAAGAATATACCATTGATCTCGGCGAGCTGAAATCTACAGTTGCGTTTCCCCATTTGCCGGAAAATACAAAGACCATTGACCAGGTGGGCGAGGTAGCCATTGATCAGGTGGTGATCGGCTCCTGTACAAACGGACGGCTGGAGGATCTGCGCTGCGCGGCGGAGATCATGAAGGATAAAAAGGTGAAAAAGGGCGTGCGCTGTATCGTGATCCCCGCCACCCAGAAGATTTATCTGCAGGCCATTGAAGAAGGACTGGTACAGACATTTATCCGGGCGGGCGCTGTGGTGAGTACCCCCACCTGCGGGCCTTGCCTGGGCGGTTATATGGGAATCCTGGCGGCAGGCGAGCGCTGTGTTTCCACCACCAACCGTAACTTTGTAGGACGTATGGGGCATGTGGATTCAGAGGTATATCTGGCAAGCCCGGCAGTGGCGGCCGCAAGTGCCCTGACCGGCCGGATCAGCGCGCCGGAAGCATCAGAATAACAGGAGGGACAGATATGCAGGCACAAGGAACAGTTTTTAAATATGGAGATAATGTGGACACGGATGTTATCATCCCGGCAAGATATTTGAATTCCTCCGACCCGGCAGAGCTGGCCACCCATTGTATGGAGGATATTGACAAGGAGTTTGTACATAAGGTAAAGCAGGGCGACATCATTGTGGCTGACAAGAATTTCGGCTGTGGCTCATCCAGGGAGCATGCCCCAATCGCTATCAAGGCGTCCGGCGTGGCCTGTGTCATCGCCGAGACTTTTGCCCGGATTTTTTACCGGAACGCGATCAACATCGGACTGCCTATCATCGAGTGCCCGGAGGCGGCAAAAGGGATCCAGGCGGGAGATGAGGTAAAGGTGGATTTTGACAGCGGCGTCATCACCAACCTTACAAAAGGCACCAGCTTTCAGGGACAGGCGTTTCCTCCTTTCATGCAGAAGATCATCAAGGCGGAAGGACTTGTAAACTATATCAATCAAAAAGAAACAGAAAAATAACTGGGAGGATTATCATGGAAAAACAGAAGCTGTTGTATGAGGGAAAAGCCAAGAAAGTGTATACCACGGATGAGGAGGATATCCTGATCGTGGATTATAAAGACGACGCCACCGCATTTAACGGTGAGAAAAAAGGAACCATCGTGGGAAAGGGCGCCATCAATAACCGGATGACCAATTATCTGTTTGAAATGCTGGAAGGAAAAGGCGTTCCCACCCATCTTGTGAAGGAACTCAGCGACAGGGAGACTGCGGTGAAAAAGGTAGAGATCGTACCGCTGGAGGTAATTGTGCGAAACGTGGCTGCCGGCAGTTTTTCCAAGAAACTGGGAATTGAGGAGGGCAGGAAGCTGCTTGCCCCCACACTGGAATTCAGCTACAAGAACGACGAACTGGGCGATCCGCTGATCAATGATTATTTTGCCATTGCCATCGGCGCAGCTACAAGAGAAGAGATTGACCGGATTACGGAGCTGGCGTTTAAGATTAACGACGCCCTGAAAGAATATTTTGTGGGGATCGGCATTGAGCTGATCGACTTTAAGGTGGAGTTTGGCAGATACAAAGGACAGATCATTCTGGCGGACGAGATCTCACCGGATACATGCAGATTGTGGGATTTAAAGACTCACGACAAGCTGGACAAGGATCGATTCCGAAGGGATCTTGGCAATGTTGAGGATGCTTATCAGGAAGTTTATCACAGAATGGGATTATGATGATCTATGAAACAGAACAGACAATATGAGCGGACAGTATACAGAGACATCGATCTGGATGATGGAATTCATGAGGAGTGTGGGGTCTTCGGCATTTATGACCTGGACGGAAATGATGTGGCGTCCACCATTTATTACGGGCTTCTGGCCCTGCAGCACCGGGGACAGGAAAGCTGCGGCATCGCGGTAAGCGATACCAATGGGCCGAAGAATAAGGTGCAGTCCGTAAAAGGAATGGGACTGGTAAACGAAGTGTTCACGCCGGAAAGCCTGGACGGGCTGAAGGGAAATATCGGACTGGGGCATGTGCGTTATTCCACAGCGGGAGAATCCACCCGTGAAAACGCGCAGCCGCTGGTGCTGAATTACGTAAAAGGAACGCTGGGGCTTGCCCACAACGGCAATCTGATCAACGCCAATGAGTTAAGGGAGGAACTTTCTTTAACCGGCGCGATATTCCAGACGACCATTGACAGCGAGGTCATCGCTTATCATATTGCCAGAGAGCGGGTGCATTGCCCAACGGCGGAGGCTGCGGTGGCAAGCGCCATGAAAAAGATCAAAGGCGCGTATTCCCTTATTGTCACCAGCCCGAGAAAGCTGATCGGCGCCAGGGATCCTTTTGGTTTTCGCCCTCTTTGCCTGGGCAGACGAGACAACGCTTATATTCTTGCCTCGGAATCCTGCGCACTGGATACCATCGGCGCGGAATTTATCCGGGACATTGAGCCTGGCGAGATTGTCACCATCAAAGACCAGCAGGTGTGTTCCGACACAAGTATGTGCCTGCCCAAGCAGGATGCGGCAAGATGTATTTTTGAATATATTTATTTTGCCAGACCGGATACCCATATTGACAATGTCAATGTATATCACGCAAGGATCAAGGCAGGGCGTTTTCTGGCTGCGGATTCCCCGGTGGAGGCGGATCTTGTCACCGGCGTTCCGGAGTCCGGCAATGCCGCGGCCCTTGGCTATTCGCTGGAAAGCGGGATTCCTTATGGCACCGCGTTTGTAAAAAACAGTTATGTGGGACGTACCTTTATCAAGCCCAGACAGAGCAGCAGGGAATCCAGCGTGCAGGTGAAGTTGAATGTACTGAAGGAAGCTGTAGACGGCAAGCGGGTGGTTATGGTTGACGATTCCATTGTCCGGGGCACCACAAGCGACCGTATTGTGCGGATGCTGCGGGATGCCGGGGCAAAGGAGGTGCATGTGCGTATCAGTTCGCCGCCCTTTTTGTGGCCCTGTTATTTTGGCACGGATATTCCCGTGCGGGAGCAGCTGATCGCCTATAATCGCACGATTGAGGACATTCGCCAGATTATCGGTGCAGATACCCTTGGCTATCTGGAATTTGGCAGATTGAGTCAGATGGTAGACGGACTGCCGATCTGTACCGGCTGCTTTACAGGGAAATATCCCATGGAGCCGCCCGTGGAGGATATCCGGGGGGAATATCAGAAATAACGCTGTGATGGCGAGATCCTGCGGAATAGTTCACAGGAAAAATACAGACTAAAGGAGTAAATTTATGACAGACCGTTATGTAAGTCCGCTTTCTGAGAGATATGCAAGCAGGGAGATGCAGGAAATCTTTTCTCAGGACAGAAAATTCAAAACATGGAGAAAGCTCTGGATCGCCCTTGCAGAGACGGAAAAAGAGCTTGGCCTGCCCATCACCCAGGAGCAGATCGATGAACTGAAGGCCAATCAGGACAACATCAATTATGAGGACGCCAGAAAGCGGGAGGCGGAGGTCCGCCATGATGTGATGAGCCATGTGTATGCTTACGGACTTCAGTGCCCAAAGGCAAAGGGCATTATTCATCTTGGCGCCACATCCTGCTATGTGGGCGACAATACGGATATCATCATTATGACGGAGGCGATGCGGCTTGTGCGCAGCAAGCTCCTGAACGTATTGGCGGAGCTGGCAAAATTTGCCGACAGATATAAGGCTTTGCCCACGCTGGCATTTACCCACTTCCAGCCTGCCCAGCCCACCACGGTGGGGAAGCGGGCCACTCTCTGGATGCAGGAGCTGCTTCTGGATCTGGAGGATCTGGATCACGTATTGGCAAATATCAAGCTGCTGGGGTGCAAGGGCACTACGGGCACACAGGCAAGCTTTTTGGAGCTGTTTGAAGGCGACCATGAAAAGATCAGAAAGATTGATCCCATGATTGCCGAAAAGATGGGATTTTCCGGATGTTATCCCGTGTCGGGACAAACCTATTCCCGGAAGGTGGATACAAAGGTGCTGAACGTACTGGCGGGTATTGCCGCCAGCGCCCATAAGTTTTCCAATGATATCCGTCTTCTGCAGCATTTGAAGGAGATCGAGGAACCATTTGAAAAGAGCCAGATCGGTTCTTCCGCAATGGCATACAAGCGCAATCCCATGAGAAGCGAACGGATCGCATCCCTTTCCCGATATGTGATGATCGACGCACTGAATCCGGCGATCACCTCCGCCGCTCAGTGGTTTGAGAGAACGCTGGATGATTCCGCAAATAAGCGTTTGTCCGTGCCGGAAGCATTTCTGGCTGTGGACGGGATCTTGGATCTGTACCTCAATGTGGTGGACGGTCTTGTGGTTTATGAGAAGGTGATCGAAAAGCGGCTTCGCAGCGAGCTGCCCTTTATGGCTACAGAGAATATCATGATGGACGCGGTGAAAGCTGGGGGAGACCGTCAGGAGCTTCATGAGAGGATCCGTGAGCTGTCTATGGAAGCGGGCAGCCGTGTGAAAAAGGAAGGCCTTGACAATAATCTGCTGGAGCTGATCGCGGCAGATCCTGCTTTTAACATGACGCTGGAGGAACTGCAAAAGACCATGGAGCCTTCCCGGTATGTGGGACGGGCCCCCGAGCAGGTGACAGAGTTTCTGGATGAAGTAGTGCAGCCTATCCTGGATGTCAACAGGGATGTACTGGGTATGAAGGCGGAGATCAAGGTTTAAGAGAGAAGAGGAGACAGAAGGCGCTGCAGGATGACGGATCGTATCATTTTGCAGCGCTTTTTTGCCCGGCCTGAGGCTGCTGGCTTGGAAAGGCGTCCTTCAGGCAGACGGGAGATGATTCTGGATCCGGAAATGAAACGAATAAAGACCATGGAAACGGAGGCAATCACATGATCAAAAACATTGTATTTGACATTGGAAATGTGCTGGTGGATTATAAACCGGTGGAATTTCTCGCGCAGAAAGGCTTTTCGGAGCCCATCATCAGGCGGATCATCAAAGCGTCTGTGTTAAGTCCCTATTGGGAGCAGTTTGAACGGGCGGATCTGACGGAGGAAGAGGTGATGCGTGCTTTTGTGAGCATGGATCCCGGGATCGAAAAAGAGCTTTACGAGGCTTATGCAGACATTAAGGGGATGCTGGTCATCCGCAGCTATGCGGTGGACTGGGTCAGAAGGCTGAAGGAGGCCGGATACAAGGTTTATTATCTGTCAAATTATTCCAAAAAGGCTTACGATGACTGCAGGGAATCCCTTGCGTTTATGGAATATATGGAAGGCGGGTTTCTGTCCTTTCAGGTAAGGGCAACCAAGCCGGATCCAAAGATTTACACAGAGTTTTTGGCACATTTTGGATTGAAAGCGGAAGAATGTGTGTTCATTGACGATACAGAAGAGAATGTCGCAATGGCAAAAGAACTGGGATTTCACGGGATTCTGTTCACCTCCTGCGAGAGTACGGAAAAACAGCTGAAGGCATTGGGCGTGGACTGAAGAAAAATTTTTTGTTTTTTGCGTTTTAAATAATATTAAATTTACTTATATGGAATTTTGTGGTATAGTATGAACGGACCGGCGGAGGAAGGTTCTGCCGGAAAGTTTTTGAAGAAACGAAAAGTACCGGACTGGAGGAAATGATATGGTAAAAGCAGTAGTAGGAGCAAACTGGGGTGATGAAGGGAAAGGAAAGATCACCGATATGCTGGGAGAGAAAGCGGATATTATCGTACGCTTTCAGGGCGGCGCCAACGCAGGTCATACCATCGTAAACGATTATGGCAAATTCGCGCTGCACACCCTGCCGTCAGGCGTCTTTTACGACCATACCACAAGCATTATCGGAAACGGTGTGGCGCTGAACATCCCCGTCCTGTTCAATGAGATCAAAACCATTGTTGACAAGGGCGTGCCTATGCCGAAGATCTTAGTTTCCGACCGGGCTCAGATGGTGATGTCCTATCATATTCTGCTGGACCAGTATGAGGAGGAGCGGCTTGGCGGCAAGTCCTTTGGTTCCACCAAATCCGGAATTGCGCCTTTTTATTCGGATAAATATGCGAAAATCGGTTTTCAGGTCAGCGAGCTGTTTGATGAGGAGGCTCTGCGGGAAAAGGTAGACCGTGTGATTGCTTCCAAGAATGTGCTGATGGAGCATCTTTACCACAAGCCGCTTCTGAAGGCCGACGAGATTTTTGAAGAGCTGATGGGCTATAAGGAAATGGTAAAGCCCTATGTATGCGATGTTTCTCTGTATCTCTGGAACGCCATCAGGGAGGGCAAGGAAATACTGCTGGAGGGGCAGCTGGGCTCACTGAAAGACCCGGATCATGGGATCTACCCTATGGTGACGTCCTCTTCCACGCTGGCGGCTTACGGCGCTATCGGCGCAGGCTTGCCCCCTTATGAGATCAAACAGATTATTACGGTGTGCAAAGCGTATTCCAGCGCGGTAGGCGCCGGTGAATTTGTCAGCGAGATCTTCGGTGAGGAGGCGGATGAACTCCGCAGGCGCGGCGGAGACGGCGGCGAATACGGTGCGACCACGGGACGCCCCAGAAGAATGGGCTGGTTTGACTGTGTGGCTTCCAGATATGGATGCCGCCTGCAGGGCACGACGGACGTGGCCTTTACGGTGCTGGACGTGCTGGGCTATCTGGATGAGATCCCCGTGTGCGTGGGATATGAGATCGACGGCAAGGTGACAAAGGAGTTTCCCACCACCGCGTTGTTGAAGAAGGCAAAGCCCGTCTATCAGATACTGCCGGGCTGGAAGTCTCAGAGAGCGGATATCCGGGGCATTAAAACCTATGAAGAGCTTCCGGAAAACTGCCGGAACTATATCGAGTTTGTGGAAAAAGAGATCGGATTCCCCATCACCATGATCTCAAACGGACCGGGCAGGACGGATATCATTTATCGCAAATCACCGATCGGTGAGTGAACATAGTTCGGGAAACATCATAGTTCGATAATAGAAAGAAGAAAGGAGCTGTCGCAGGATTTATGACCGCAGGGCCCTTCGTGGAGCGCTGCCGGATCTGTTTTGCGGCGGCCCTTTTTCAAAAATGAACCATTTCATACCGATTTCCGTTTTATTTTATTGACTGAGGAGCGGGAGAACCAATATGCAGGTAATTGCCATCGTACTTTGCCTGTTTCTGGTGGTGCAGCTGCAGCGCGGGATCTATCAGCGGCTGTGGAACAGAAATCTGGAGGCGGAAGTACATTTTCAAAAGAGATCTATGCTGGAAAATGAATTGGTTAAGGTCAATGTGACTGTGCGCAACAGGAAAAATCTTCCTTTGCCTGCGCTGTCGGTGATTTTTACAATGCCCCGTCAATTTGCGGAGGTCCGGTCAAAACAAAAAGATCAGACGGACACCTATCACAGAAACGAACTGTTTACTCTTTATTCTTATCAATCCATCACAAGAACCCTTACCTTCCGCTGCAAACAACGGGGCTGCTATACGCTGGATGAAATGATGCTCCAGAGCCGCAGCCTGTTTATGGATCGGGAGGACTCAGAGATCCTGCCGTTAAAGGAACAGCTGATCGTATATCCCAGATGCGTGAATATGCGTAACTTTGTGAAAAATTTTCAGAATCTGTTCGGCGAGATCCTTACCAATGATTTTATGAACGAGGACGTGTTTCTGATCCGGAATATCCGGAAATACCAGCCCTTTGACAGCAGAAGGAGCATCAACTGGAAGGCCACCGCAAAAGCGGGCGCGCTGATGGTGAACAATTATGAGTACACCAGCAGCCGGAAGGTGACGGTGTTTCTCCACCTGACACAGCAGCAGCTGGAGGAGGAGCCGGAGATCGGAGAGGAAGCCATCCGGCTGGCAAAGACATGGTGCTGGAACCTGAGCAGATACGGCATCGAAAGCGATCTGTACACCAACGGGCAGGAACAGGCCGGCGGGCCGTGCCTTCTTGTGGAGGCAAAGAAAACGGTGCGAAAATATATGAACCATGTGGATGAGGCGCTGGCAAGGATCGTCTGTTGTCAGGAAGAGGAGAATTTTTTTACTCTGTATCAAAGGGAGATGGATGCCCAAAGAAGGGATCGGTTTTTTGTCATCATCTCTTCGGAATGGCGGGACGCCTTTCAGAACGGGCTGCTCCGGCTGAAGGAACAAAATGGGCAGTTTGTGTGGATCATCCCCAAAAAGGGGAGAAGTTCCTATCATTTGAAGCCGGGGCTGAAGAATCAGGCCATCGGCTGGAATATTTACTGGAGAAGGGAAGAAAATTTTGAAACCATTAACCTCTGAAAAGCGCGGGAAGACAAAGGACCCGGGACAATTTCACAGCGAGCGGTTTGTCATTGTCATCAATTTCCTGATCCCGCTGAATTTTTATTACTGCCTGCTGTTAATGGGTTTTCTTGTGCAGAAAAATATGGGGCACGGACAGTTTGAGCCGTTCCGATATCTGGGCATGCTTGTATTTTTTCTGGCGCTGTATGGGATATCCAGAAGGGAAAAGCAGCTGTGGAAGATCGTGATCCTGTCCGCGCTGGTGATTCTGGCGGCGTTTTATCTGTACCCGCTGCCCTACAGCAAAATATGGTTTGCGGTGACGCTGATCATTTTTACGGCGGTAGAAATTTTCTCAAAAGGAGATTGGGGAGATTTTGCAAGAGGGATTACATGGTTTGTAGAGCATAGTGTTTACTGGGGCGTGGCGATCTGGGTGCTGATGGCCGCAAGCCTGTTTGCCGGCGGCAATACAGCGGAAAGCAAAGGAGACGCGGTACTCTGCACCAAACTGATGCTTGTGGTATTCTGTGTTTTTTTGGCGGAATATCTGGTGCAGCAGTATTTTTACCTGATCTATGACTATTTCCGCAGGATGAGGCAAATGGATCGGTTTGACAAAAACCACGTATGGCGCATGGTGGCAATGGGCATGGTCTGCGGTGCGGGAGTTGCGGGAGCGATCTATATCGGTTCACGATATGCCTCGTACATTCTGGATCGGATCTTTATCTGGATTGTAAGTCTCTGGAATTCCCTATGGGGCCGATTCACGGAAAATGCAGGCTATGGCGCGCTTCCGGCCACTACGGCTTCTCCGCAGTCGTCATCCGGAGACATCAAGGGAAACGGACGGGAGCTTTTGAAACAGATAACCAAAAATCCCATGATCGCCAGAGTGGCAAACCTGCTGTTGACGCTGCTGCTGGTGGGAATTTGCCTGCTTGTATTATACTATATTTACCGGTATCTGCGGACGGTCCGGTACGACCAGACAGAAGAGGATGATGTGATCACGGTACTGGACAAGGGCTCAGAGGAAGCCATTGCGCCGGAAGGGGTGCGGCAGCGGTTTCGCTACGGCAATTCCGCCGCCCAGCGGATCCGCCGATATTACCGGAAATTTGTGGAAAGGCGTGGCCGGGAGAAAAAAATCCGACAGCTTCGGCGGATGACCCCCTCGGAACTGGAAAAGAGTATGAGCCGTTCCGCCCTGGAAAAGGAACCGCTGGGGGAATTTACAGAATTATATGAGGAAGCGCGTTACAGCCGGCGAAAGATAGAAGAAAAGCAGGCCGCAAGGGCAAAAGAACTGTATGAACAATTAAAATAATAGGAGGAGGTTGCAGGCGTGGATGTAGAAAAGATCAGAAAGATTGCGTCGGATATCGGAAGGGAGATCGGAAAGGTGCTGGTGGGCAAGGAGCAGGTTACGGAGTATGTGCTGACCGCTTATTTTGCCGGCGGGCACGTGCTTCTGGAGGATATGCCCGGAACCGGCAAGACCATGCTGGCAAAGACGCTGGCAAAAACGATATCCGGCACTTACAAGCGGATCCAGTTCACACCGGATCTGCTCCCCAGTGACGTTACCGGTTTAAACTACTATCACCAGAAGCAGGAGACTTTTGTGTTCCGGGAAGGGCCGGTGTTTGCCAATATTATTCTGGGAGACGAGATCAACCGGGCTACGCCCCGTACCCAGTCCAGCCTTTTGGAAAGTATGGAGGAAGGGCAGGTGTCCGTGGACGGGGAGACCAGAAAGCTGCCGGATCCGTTTTTTGTGATCGCCACCCAGAATCCGGTGGAGGCGCTTGGTACGTTTCCTCTGCCGGAAGCCCAGCTGGACCGCTTTATGATGAAGCTGCAGGTGGGGTTCCCCGGATTCGATCAGGAACTGGATATGATGGAGCGGTATATACTGGACAGCCCGATAGAGAGTGTGGAGGCTGTCTGCACCGTCGAAGATATCTGCCAGGTCAGGGAAGAAGTGAAAAAGGTAACCATGCACCCCGAAGTAAGAGAGTATCTGCTGAAGATCGTCACCGCCACAAGGGCGGACGGGCGGATGGTCGCCGGCGCAAGCCCCAGAAGTACCCTTGCATTTATGCGCGCTTCTCAGGCTCTTGCGGCTATCCGGGGCCGGGATTTTGTGACGCCGGACGATGTGAAGGAGCTGGCGCCCTATCTGCTGGGGCATCGGATGATCCGCGTTCATGACTATGAGGCGGGAAGAAACGGATGGGACGATATCCGGGGGCTGGCGGCGGAAATTGAAGTGCCTGTGGAGCCCTTTGACGAAGAAAAATAAGAGGGAAGAAATTGTATCTTTTTTTTCAGAACAGTAGAATGTCATACAAAATTGTGGTAAAATGAAAACAACGAAGGAAACGATGTGGATTGTATGACTGAAGCCGGAAACGGCGGATGTCTGTAGAGCAGAAGGATCATTCTGTAAAGTTGAGCAATGAACAGTGAGGATGTCAAATGAACAAGAAAAAACAAAAATCAAGCACCGGGGTAAAAATTGCAGCAGTGATATTTGCAATAATCGATTGTTTGCTTCTTGCGGCAGGCGTTTTTGTTGTTATCCGGGAAAGCGGTTCCGGTGAAAAGGGAACGGTCACCATTGACCGGGAATTTGAATCAAATGTGGAAACTTATTATGAGAAAGAGCCCAGAACGATCGAAATTGATGAAAAACTGAAGATTCAGAACAAGGACGCTTCCACACTGACGGAGAGCCTGGCGTCTCCGTCTCCTTCCCCTTCCCCTACACCTGCGCCGGCAGAGGCGGAAAATAACGGATTTGTGTTCCCGGACAGCGGCAATATGCTGATCACAGATGCGCAGATGAATGAGAAACTGACCAGCAGCGAATTGTGCCGCAGAGCGATCAATGAGATTTACGCAAGAAGGGGATATCAGTTTTCCAATCAGGAGATACTGGCTTATTTTAATCAATTTTCATGGTATCAGATCCTGAAGAAAGAACCGGATATGGCAAAGGTAGAAGCAACCTTTTCCTCTGTGGAGAAGAGCAATGTGGAAAAACTGCAGGCATTTAGAACTGCACACAACTGGAATTAGGAGGTAGACTATGTTTTGCCCGGAATGTGGAAAGAAAAATGAAGAAGCAGCGATATTTTGCGAAGAGTGTGGAGCAAGGCTGATCGACGATCAGTATACCGCGGAAGAGGAGAACGCCGGAGGGCAGCAGTTTTATCAGCAGCCGGGACAGCAGCCCTATCAGCAATCGGGACAGCAGTTCTATCAGCAGCCGGGACAGCAGTCCTATCAGCAGTCGCGACAGCAGTCCTATCAGCAGCCGGGGCAGCAGCCCCGTGTGCGGCCAAAGAAAAAGAAATCAGGCGCGGCAAAGGCGCTGATCGCGGAAGTAATTCTCGGGGTGGTTTTTGCGGCTGCCCTTGGGGTGATGGTCAGCAGACAGTTCTCTCCTGAAAAGGTGGTTGAAAATTACTGGAAGGCAATGAAAGCAGGAAATTGGAGTACGGCTTATGATTACTGTGAATTTCCTGCCGGCGATCATCCCTTTCTCTCAAAGCAAATGTTTATCAACGCCATGGAGATGAACCGGGAGAGCGAGGAGTACAGTTCCTGCAAGGTCAGAAAAGTGCAGGATTCAGGAGATTTTGCGAGAGAATACGACAGTGTGGGAATCCCTGAAGACGCTTCTTATGCAGTGTATGAAATCGTTTATACGCCAAAAGACAGCAGCGAACAGAGAAAGGAATATATTTTCGCTGTCAGCTCAGAGGAAAAGAAATTTCTGATCTGGGATCAGTGGAAGGTATGGGCGCCGGAGTGTGTACCTGTGAATACATTTTTGAGCGTGCCTGCCGGGTCAAAGATCAGCATTGACAACCTGCAGGTTCCCGACAAGCTGCTGGAAGAGTCAGTGGAAATGGGGATTCAATATGTAAATGTACAGCCGGGGTATATGTTTGCCGGAGATCATCAGGTAAAGATAGAAAAAGAGGACTATCTGCCTTATTATATGCTGGCGGATCCGGCGGAATATTCTCCCGGACGTATCGATGCCTTACTCCTTGATGAGGAGATGCAGGAGGAGATCGCCGAACAGCTGGCGGATGATCTGGATAAGATTTTGCAGGCGGCAATGGAGCAGAAAAAGTTCCGGTCTATCGAGGACTGTTTTACAGAAGAGAGCATCCGGTCAGAAGAAGCGAAATCCGTGTATGATGAGCTGGCGGAGTGCATGAATGGAGAAAACGGATATTCTCAGACGATCCTGTCCATTGAAATATCGGATATTGAAGTCCAATGTGGAGGAAATAACACAGATTTTAGAGTTTGCGGTACCATGAAAGAATCTGCATTGCGATCAGGCTATGGATGGTATTCTCAAGATAAGATCGAAGAAAAGGAAAGATCCTTTGACGTTCTGGCTACATACAAAAAAGAAGGCGATGAGTGGAAGCTGGATAATGAGCCGATCCGATCCGATGATATTATGTGGTATTAAAAGAAAAGCCGGATGTTGTTAAGATAGCTGCCGGTGCAGCTGAAAATAAAAAATAATGAAATCATTTTATCAAAGGAGGTATTTGAAATGAGCAGCAAGTATGCAGGTACAAAAACAGAAAAAAATCTTTGGGAAGCGTTTGCAGGGGAGTCTCAGGCAAGAAATAAATATACATATTTTGCCTCCGTTGCAAAAAAAGCAGGGTATGAGCAGATCGCGGAGCTGTTTTTAAAGACCGCCGACAATGAAAAAGAACATGCGAAACTGTGGTTCAAGGCGCTTGGTCAGATGGGAGATACCCCTGAAAATCTGCTTCACGCGGCAGAAGGTGAGAATGCAGAGTGGACGGACATGTATGAGCGTATGGCAAAGGACGCTGAGGAAGAGGGATTTACAGAGCTGGCGGCACAGTTCAGAGGTGTAGCGGCCATTGAAAAGCAGCATGAGGAAAGATACCGGGCGCTGCTGAACAATATTGAGACAAAACAGGTATTTGAAAAGAGCGGCGTACAGATCTGGGAGTGCAGGAACTGCGGTCATGTGGTAGTAGGAACAAAGGCGCCGGAGGTATGCCCGGTGTGCAACCATCCTCAGAGCTTCTTTGAGATCAAAAAAGATAATTATTGATCTGAAAGGGAGATTTTTCGGCGTCGCCAGTGGAGGACCTGCAAAAGAGACATAATGTGACAGAGCGGCGCTTATGAAAAGTACAGTATGGAAGCCGGCAAATGGAGTGCAGAAAATCGCAGCTTCAGGCCGGCTTCTGATGTTGTCCAAAGCAGTACCGTAAAACAGTGTGCCATGTCTCGTGACAGAATAAACAGGAGCGAGGATCAGCCATGTAATCAGCAAGGAGAGTGCAAGATGAAAGAACATATCAGCAGGGAGGCAGCCTTTACGCTGCTGAAAAAATATAATCAGGATCCGTTCCATATCCGTCACGCATTGACGGTAGAGGGCGTTATGAAATGGTTCGCGCAGGAACTTGGATATGGAGAAGATGCAGAATATTGGGGAATCGTGGGATTGCTCCACGACATTGATTTTGAACAGTACCCGGATCAGCATTGTCTGAAGGCGCCGGAGCTTCTCCGGGAGGGCGGCGTCGGCGAGGATATCATCCATGCGGTCTGCAGCCACGGCTATGGGCTGACGGTGGATGTTGCGCCGGAGCATGAAATGGAAAAGGTGCTTTACGCAACGGACGAGCTGACGGGGCTGATCTGGGCGGCAGCGCTGATGCGCCCTTCAAAGAGCGTACAGGACATGGAGTTAAAATCTTTGAAAAAGAAATATAAAAGCGCAGGGTTTGCAGCCGGCTGTTCCCGGGAAGTGATCCAGAAGGGCGCGGATATGCTGGGCTGGGATCTGAACGATCTGCTGCAGAAAACCATATACGCCATGCGTTCCTGCGAGGCGGAGGTCAATGCCGTCCATGAGGCGGAGTAATGGAGGTTGACATGGAAAAGGCGGTAGCGGTTTCAAAATGTACGGAATATGATAAGGAACAGCTGAAAAAAGTGATCCGGAGTCATTTTGACAGTCTGCAGATCCCTCCCTCTTTTTTTGCGGAAAAGCGGGTGACAGTAAAACCCAACCTGCTTTCAAGAAGAGAACCGGATAAAGCGGTGACTACCCATCCTGCCGTGGCGATGGCAGTGATCGAGCTTCTGATCTCCTGGGGTGCAGAGGTGACGATTGCGGAAAGTCCGGCCGGAATATATACGGAACATGCGCTCCGGGAGGCATATAAGGCGTCGGGATTTATGGAAGAAGCGGAGGCGGCAGGCGCGAGATTCAATTACGATGTATCCAGTCAGGATGTATCCGCTCCCGACGGCGTAGTCTGCAAAGGCTTCCACATCATTACGCCCATTTGTCAGGGAGATATCGTGGTGAACTTATGTAAACTGAAAAGCCATGCGCTGACAAAGATGACCAATGGGGTGAAAAACCTGTTTGGCGTGGTGCCCGGAGGCGAAAAGATAGAAATGCACGCCCGATTCAGCAACTCCACGACATTTGCGCAGATGCTCATTGATCTGTGTCAGGCGGTCTGCAGCCAAAAACCGGTGATCACAGTCTGCGACGCCATCCTTGCCATGGAAGGAGAAGGGCCCGGAACGGGTACGCCCCGCAGGATGAACGCGCTGCTCACCAGCAAAAGCCCTTATGCGCTGGATCTGGCCTGCTGTGAGATGATCGGCTTCGGGAACACAGTGGAAATGATCCAGCTGGAAAAGAAGCGGGGATTATGCCCGGAGACGGCAAAAGATCTGGATATCATCGGCACGCCGATCCAGGAGCTGGCTGTAACGGATTTTGCGGAGCCAAAATCCCAGAAGCTGCCAAGACTGATCAAGATGATCCCGCCTTTTTTGAAGCCCCGTCCGGTTATCGATCAGAGCGTTTGCGTCGGCTGTGGACAGTGCGCCCGCAGCTGCCCTGCAAAGACCATTACATTGGAAAACAAGAAAGCGTTTATCCATAAAAAGAACTGCATCCGGTGCTTCTGCTGTCAGGAACTGTGTCCTTACAAAGCAGTTGACATCAAACGCAGCATTATTTTTGAAAAGATCGTGAGATAACAGAGCCGGGGTCACAGTGCCTCCAGAAGCCCGCTGAGTCCCTGTTCCCTGTAAATATGTTTGTAATAGCGGACTTCTTCTTTGATCAGATCATCGATCATCCGCATGCCGAGAAGCTCCACAGGAGCCTGATCGTCTGTAAGCGCAAAATATTGTTTGGCCAGCTTTGTGATCTTCTCGTCGATCTCTATGCCCTCAATGTTCAGATTGTCGAAATAGCGGCTGCATTGGGCGGTGTATGTGCCTGTAAGCCGGTCATTTTTTCAATATGGACTGTACCCCGAAGAGTACATTGGTGGACAAGACCACATTTTCCTCATCCTCTTTTACCTGAAGGTAGTTATAAACGGACTCTCCTTCGTATGTCAGATCTGATTCCCTGTGATTGCAGATAATATGGCTTCTGTATTCCTGACGGGTAAATTGACGCCATATCAGAAATATGCTATTATCATATCTAAATAGAGTTGGTATTTGAACACATTTCATTGGCAATACTTTGTGAAACAGTACATAGAGTGATGATACGGAGGAAAAAATAATTGAATGACGATAGACGGATTACGTCTGGCGAAGAAAACCGACAATGGCCGAAACTGAAGATGGAGATACCGTCGGAAAAAAACGAGGAAACAGATCCGGAGGAGAAGAGAAAGACGGATCCGAGGGCGGATGCCCGCTACAGAAAGCAGATCCTGGATAGAAAAAGAAAACGAGAACGTATGCGCAAGATCTTAATAGGAGTGATGGCGCTGGCTGTGGCGCTGGTCGTCCTGCTTGCAGGAAGCGGCATATATGCGCTGACGAAGGGAAAGGGACATGATGAAAAGGAAAACGCCGGAAATACTGATAAAGATGGAGCAGTGACGGCGCTGAGCCAGACGGCGGAGCCTGCCACGGAGGAGCCGGAGGGACCGTCTCTTCCGCTGCAGATCGAAGTTCAGAACGAGCCGGTGGAAGATCTGGAGTCGTTGGATACTGAATTGATCGACTGGGGTTATGGGCCCGACCGTGATGAGAGCAATCGTCCGGCGGACGTCCTGTATTATCAGGAGATTTACGGGAAGTATCATGCGCATTTTGTTGTCCCTACGGAGGAAAAGATCATTTATCTTACCTTTGACGAGGGATATGAGACGGGAAATACAGGGCCTATTTTGGATATACTGAAAGAAACGGACTGCCCGGCTATATTTTTTGTTCTGATGACCTATGTTGAGGAAAACCGGGAATTGGTGCAGCGTATGATCGATGAGGGCCATATTGTTGGAAATCACAGTATCAATCATCCGAATCATGGCGTTGCGGCGGAGTCTCTGGAAGAGCAGCGCAAAGAGGTAGTGGAAGTACACAACTATATGCTGGAAAATTATAATTACAAAATGTGGCTATGGCGCTATCCATCAGGGACATTCAACGAGCAGTCCCTTGCATTGGTCAATAACCTGAATTATCACAGCCTGTTTTGGAGTTTTGCCTGCAGAGATTATGATGAATCGAGCCCGATGAGTGCCTCCGACATGCTTCAGGCGGCGTTAGATGAGCTGCATCCCGGCGCCATCTATCTGTTTCATGCGGTTAACCGGGGCAACGCAGAGATGTTGAAGGAATTTATCATAGAAGCAAGGGAACGGGGTTATGAATTTGGGCTGTTTACTGGCGATCCGTCTGTCACTGTTACCAGCAGGGCAGCAGTCGCGCCGGTGAAGGATGCCGGCGGGCAGCAGAGTGAATAAGGCGAACATAAGGGAAACAAGTAGGGCAAAATCGGAGTGCGGATATGAAAAGAATCGGAGTGATTTCAGATACCCATGGACTGCTGAGGCCGGAGGTAAAGGAAGTGCTGAAGACCTGTCAGGCTATCCTGCACGGCGGGGATGTGGATAACCGGAGGATTTTGGATGAGCTGGCCGCAATGGGGCCTCTCTATACTGTGCGGGGCAACAATGACGGCCATTGGGCGGAGATGATTGGAAAAACCCATCGCTTTCAGCTGTTCGGACTGAAGTTTTATATGATCCATAACAAAAACCGGATCTGTGAAGATGTTTCTGACAGGGATATCATTGTGTACGGACATACACATATCTATACAGAAAAAATGGAAAACGGGCAGCTATGGCTGAATCCCGGCGCCTGCGGTTTGCGGCGCTTTACGCTGCCCCTGACGATGGCGGTGATCGAAACCGAAGAAGACGGTTCTTATCAGGTGCAGCGGATCGATGTGGAAACCATCGGGAGCAGTGAAAAACCGGAAAGCCTTCCTGTAGGACGGGAAAAGGAGATCATCAGGGCCATTGCAAGGGATATGAACAAGAAAAAGCCTGTTGCCTTGATTGCAGCAAAGCATGGAGTCAGTGAGAAACTGACGGAGCAGATCTGCCGGCTGATCGTCACGCATCCGGGGGTGGATGCAGACGGTATCTATGACCGGCTCCAGCATAGATCTGATGGCAGATACTAAAAGCCGTCGGGATACAGCAAACGACATTGAATAATCTGACGAAAGAAATATATATATGGAAAAACAAACAAGTAGAATCTATTATCTGGACCTGTTACGTGCGATCGCAACCTTTTCGGTAATATTCATTCATGTTGCAGGCAATAATTTATACGGCGATGTGGGAACGCCCCCATGGATCACATTTCTTATATACTCCGGTATTGTAAAGTTTTGCGTGCCCATATTTTTTATGATCTCCGGCGCGCTGTTTTTGGACGACAGGAAAGTATGTAATATCAAACGGCTGTATACCCATAATATTTTGCGGCTTGTTATATTTTTGCTGTTCTGGTCTTTGGTATATCAGTTTTATAATCTATTGGTGACAGACGGACAGACCATGAGCCTGTCGGTAATAAAGAATGCGATACTGCAGGTTCTGTCGGGAAATACGCAGATTCATTTTTGGTTTGTCTATGCTATGATCGGACTGTATATGATCGTGCCGGTATTGAAATGTTTTTTGCAGGGGGCAGCACAAAAGCACCTGCTGTACTTTCTTGTATTGTGCCTGATCTTTGGCTCTCTGTACAGCACAGTCGGCGGGAAACTGCCGTTTATCCAAAACAATGTGGATAAACTGAACATACATATCGCAGCAGGCTATACCGGGTATTTTTTGCTGGGACACTATTTAGTAAAATATCCTCTGACAAAACGCGGGAGGACGGGCTGTTATGTATTGGGAGTGTTCGGACTTGCTGTGAGCATCGTGCTTACCTGGTATGTAAGCATGCGGGGCAATGCCTATATAGAAGATTATTGTAACTATACGTTTTGCGGGGTTCTGTTCTGGAGCATGGCGGTATTTACATTCTTTCAGACCCATGGCGAAAAGCTGCAGTGGTGCAGAAAAGCGGCAACTGCTTTTTCAAAATATTCTTTCGGAATTTATGCAGTACACATGCTGATTTTATATGGGATCTTTCGGATTGGCCTGGTGCCGGATTCATTCTGCCCGGTTCTCTGTGTGCCCGTCATTGCATTGATTTGCGCCGGGATTTCGCTTTTGCTTGTATTTGTCCTGTCTAAAATACCGTTTTTCAGGCATTATCTGGTATGATCCGTGACATGGGGACGCCAAAAGGCAAAAAAAGAAATCCGAACATTCCACGGAACGGTTTCGGATCTCAAAAAACAAAAACGCCCTGAAACAGGGCGTTTTAAAAGCGCGAGACGGGATTCGAACCCGCGACCCTCGCCTTGGCAAGGCGATACTCCACCACTGAGCCACTCGCGCAAAAGATAAAAATCTTCAATGAAGTGCCTGCCATGAGAGCGATGCGCTCATCTCAAGCACAAGACATATAATACATGAAAGCCATTCTGTTGTCAACAATAAATTTAAAAAAATTTAAAAAAATATAAATGGAAAAATAATAGTCAATTCCGTTAAAGTTATTGAGAAATATGTAGAATTTTGTTAGAATGGGAACGCAGGATTTTGATCTGCTATAAAATCAAAGGGCAGAAAAGAGCGTTTTTCATGGTTTTTTCCAGTTTATTATTTGTTTTTGTATTTTTAACACTGAATTTGATCGTGTATCTGTTTTTTGCAAGGACCATCAGGCAAAAAAATATTGTGATGCTGGTCTTTTCCCTTATTTTTTATATGTGGGGCGGGCCCAGATATCTGCTTTTGCTGCTGGCTATGACGGCGATCTGCTGGTTTAGCGGGCTTGTCATCGAGGGAAGCGGAAGCCGCCGCCAGAGAAAGACGGCGCTGGCGGTGTGCTGTGTATTGATGCTGGGGCTTCTGGGAATTTTTAAATACACAGGCTTTTTTCTTGAAAATCTTCACGGGCTCACGGGCTTTCCAAAGGAAGTGCCCAATATTGTGCTGCCCATCGGTATTTCCTTCTATACCTTCCAACTGTTATCCTATGTCATTGATGTTTACAGAGAAGAGATCCATGCCCAGCGCAAATACTGGCTGCTTTTGCTGTATGCGTCCATGTTTCATCAGTGTATTGCCGGGCCGATCATCCGTTACCGGGATATCAACAGGGAGATTGCCCACCGGACCATGGATGTTCGTTCTATGTCGGAGGGGATTGGCCGGTTTGCGGCAGGACTGGCCAAAAAAGCGATTCTGGCCAATTCCTGCGCCAAGGTTGCGGATACCTTGCTGCCGTCCGGCGCCGAGGCGATCCGTCAGGCGCCTGCGGCGGCCCTCTGGGCGGGGATGCTTTTTTATATGCTGCAGATCTATCTGGATTTCTCGGCATACTCGGATATGGCCATTGGCATGGGAAGGATGATCGGTTTTCACTACAAAGAGAATTTTAATTACCCTTACACGGCGGTGTCCGTCACGGATTTCTGGCGGAGATGGCACATCTCCCTCAGCACGTTTTTCCGGGATTATGTCTACATTCCTTTGGGCGGCAACCGCAAAGGGGAGCCGAGGCGCGTGCTGAATCTGTTTATCGTCTGGTTCCTGACGGGACTCTGGCACGGCGCGAGCTGGAATTTCATTTTGTGGGGATTGTATTTCTTTGTTTTCCTCGTAATAGAAAAATATCTTCTGGGCCCGCTGCTGGACAAACTGCCCAAAGTATGTTCCCACGTTTACCTTGTGCTGGTGGTATATTTCGGATGGGTATTGTTCCGGTTTGAGAGCCTGTCGGAGATCGGGGCGGTATTTCAGGGGATGTTCGGGCTGAACGGCAATGGGTTCATCAATATGGTTACTTCCGTGCAGATCAAAAACGAATTGTTCTTTCTGGCAGTGGCGGTCCTTGCAGTCACGCCCCTTGCAAAAAAGCTGGTGCAGGCATGGAAGGAGCTATGGACAAAGCGTTTTTACGTACCGGCGGTCTATTATGTGTTTGAAGTACTCCTGCCTCCCGCGTTTCTGATTCTTTCGGTAATGGCGCTGGTAGGGGACAGCTATAATCCCTTTATCTATTTTCAGTTTTAATGAGGATAAAATTGAAAAACCGCGCTGATGTGCCGGCTTTTCGATCAGATATTTGTGTCGGGGCGTCACAGATATTCCTGATAGCGGATGCGAACAGAAGGTTCGCGTCGCTTCGTCGCGTAAACGCTCCGGAATGGAGATCAAAATGATAAGGAACAACGGGGAAAAAGTACGTGAGGGCAGCGGACACGCCCGGGGTCATGGACAAAAAAACGCAAAGAATTCATATATCGCCGCGCTGGCCAGAATAGGCGTATTCTTTCTGGTGATGGTGGTATTTGCGGTGATGGGTATTTTGATTCCCCTGCGGCCGAAGGTGTCTCAGATAGAAAAAAGAACGCTGGCTAAATTCCCTTCTTTTTCTTTTTCCAGATTCTGGGACGGGACTTTTTTTTCGGAAATGGATACCTGGTATGCGGACACCTTTCCCATGAGGGAGCAGCTGCTGTCCGCGAACGCTTCCCTGAACCGTCTCCATGGTCTGCAGTCAGAGACGATCATAGCCGGGAAGGATCAGAAAAAGGGGGATCAGATCCCAACAGGAGAGGACGCCATAGCGGGAGAAGAAGTGCAGGCGTCTACCCCGGAACCCCAGAGCCAGACGCAGGCGCCGGACACAGCCGTGGATGAATCCCTCGTCGGCGCGGATGTGGTGCCGGAGGTGTTTGGAGATGTTTACATAACGGACGGACGGGCGTTTGGACTGTTTTATTTTGTACAGGATTATTCGAACCGGTACTGCAGACTGATCAATACGCTGCAGGCGCAGCTGGGGGAGCAGCGCACCATTTATGTGCTGCCTGCGCCGGTGAATTCCGGTATCGTTCTGAATGACGAAGCGCAGGAGAAGCTGGGCAGCAGCGATCAGAAAGCGGCGGCGGAGTACATTTTTGCCAATCTGGATGAGCGGGTGAAGGCGGTTCCCGTCTATGACAATATCAGGGCCCATGCCGACGAGTATGTGTATTTCAGGACAGATCATCACTGGACGGCGCTGGGGGCTTATTATGCTTATCAGGAGTTTGCAAAAGTGAAGGGCGTGGAGCCCCACAGTCTGGACTCCTTCCAGAAAATGGAGTTTGACGGGTTCCTCGGCTCCTTTTATAGCGACAGCCAGTCTTTGGAGCTGCAGGAAAATCCGGATCAGGTGACGGCCTACATTCCCAACGGCACCAATCAGATGACTTATACAGAGCGGGACGGAACCGTGCATGAATGGAAAGTCGTGGCGGATGCCAGTGATTATCAGAAAAGCGCCATGTATTCCGCTTTTGTGGCCGGGGACAATCCTTACAGTGAGATCCACAATCCTCAGATCACGGACGGCTCCAGCTGCCTTGTCATCAAGGAGTCGTATGCCAACGCCTTTATCCCGTTTCTGGTAGATCATTATCAGGATATTTATTTTATTGATTACCGCTATTATAAAGGAAGCCTGCGGGGGCTTATTGAAGAAAAGGATATCAAAGATATTCTGTTTCTCAATAATCTGAGTTCTATCAACGCGGATCCGATATTAGATCTGATGGAGGGCCTTGTGAATTCCTGACAGCTGGGAGAGGGCTTCCGGACGGGGCAGGACGGCATAAGGAACTGAGGACGTATTTCTGCAAAGAAGTGCAGGACAGTTTCCATTATAGTTTCCATTATAAGGTTGAAAAAAGAAAAAAGAATTGTTATCATTAAGTAAGGCGCTGGGGATATAATTTCGCGGCGTCTTATCACGATGTCAGAAATGAGATGAAAGAATCAATATGGAACAACAAACAACAAAGGAAATGACAGAAAATAAAATGGGCGTGATGCCTGTCAACAGGCTGCTGCTCTCCATGGCAATCCCGCTGATGCTTTCCATGCTGGTGCAGGCGCTTTACAATGTGGTGGACAGTATTTTTGTGTCAAGGCTCAGTGAGGACGCGCTGACTGCGGTCTCACTCGCCTTTCCCATCCAGAACCTGATGATTGCGGCAGGGTCGGGCATTGGCGTTGGTATGAACGCCCTGTTATCCCGTTCTCTCGGGGAAAAGAATCAGAAGCAGGCCAATGCGGCGGCGGTACAGTCTATTTTTCTGATGGTGATCGTTTTT
Organism: uncultured Lachnospiraceae bacterium; assembly: GCA_947625135.1. Lineage (GTDB taxonomy): Bacteria > Bacillota > Clostridia > Lachnospirales > Lachnospiraceae > CANQUC01. The sequence goes on along the minus strand of CANQNE010000009.1, from coordinate 43,336 downwards.
ATCATCTTTTTTGTGGTCGGTATAGCTGGGGCAAAGCCCTTTATGTACAGCCAGACAAAGATCGCCTCTATCGCGGAGCCGGGGACGGATTATGTGCGTATCTGCTGCTGTATGTCCTTCGGTATTTTCGGTCAGCTGATCATGGAGAGAATGTTGCAGTCCACCGGAAAGACCATCTATACCATGGTTACCCAGGCCACAGGCGCCATTGTCAATATTATACTGGATCCGATTTTTATTTTCGGCCTGCTGGGCATGCCCAAGCTGGGTGTGGCAGGCGCTGCGCTTGCAACAGTGGTCGGGCAGACGGTGGCCGCATGTCTGGGTATCCTGTTTAATCTGAAATTTAATAAAGAGATCGATCTCAGCTTTCGGAAATTCCGGCCGCGGCCGGAGATCATCCGTCAGGTGCTGGCGGTAGGTGTGCCCAGTATGATCATGGCGTCCATCGGTTCCGTTATGACTTATGGGATGAATCTGATCCTGATCCGGTTTACCTCCACTGCCACGGCGGTGTTCGGTGTATATTTCAAGGTGCAGAGCTTTGTGTTTATGCCTGTGTTTGGCCTGAATAACGGTATGGTGCCCATTATCGCTTACAATTATGGAGCCAGAAAGAAGGACCGCATGATCAGGACCATCAAGCTCAGTGCAATCTACGCGGTGGTGCTGATGTGGATCGGGCTGGTTGTATTTCAGCTTGCTCCCAAATGGATACTGGGTCTGTTTGATGCTTCGGAAAAGATGCAGCAGATCGGGATCCCGGCTCTCCAGACCATCAGCCTGTCCTTTATGTTCGCAGGCTTCGGGATCGTCTGCTCCTCTGTGTTCCAGTCTCTGGGAAACGGGATCTACAGCATGACGGTTTCAATATGCCGTCAGCTGGTGGTGCTGCTTCCCGCCGCTTTTATGCTGGCCCAGTTGGGAAAAGTGGATTATGTGTGGTGGGCGTTCCCCATTGCGGAGACGGTATCGGTTTGCCTGAGTATTTTATTTCTTGTCAGAATTTACAGGAAGCAGATCAAACCCCTTGCCCAGGCTGAATAAAAACACAGGCGGAAGCCGTGGGAAGAGGGAAATGGAGGAATGGTATGAAGAAAACAAAAATTATCTGTACCATAGGGCCGAGTGTCAGCACGAAGGAAAAAATGTGCCTGCTGATAAAAAATGGAATGGATATTGCCCGATTTAACTTTTCTCACGGCAGCCATGAGGAACAAAAGCAGCGGCTGGATCTGCTGAAGGAGGCAAGAGAAGAGCTGGGCGTCCCGGTGGCGGCTCTTCTTGATACAAAAGGGCCGGAGATCCGTACCGGCGTGGTGAAGGGCGGCGGCAGGATCCTGCTGGAGGATGGCGCCCCGTATATCATTACCACAAGAGATACGGAATGTGACGGACAAGTCTGTTCCGTGAATTACCCGGACCTGCATAAGGAAATACAGCCCGGAGACCGGATCCTCATTGACGACGGACTGATCGAGCTGGAGGTGCTGGATGTTCAGGGACAGGATATTCACTGCCAGGTGAAAAACGGCGGGGAGCTCAGCTCCAGAAAGGGCGTGAACCTGCCCAATGTGCAGACGAAGCTCCCGGCGATCACCCGGCAGGACAGGGAGGATATTCTGTTCGGGATCGAGCAGGGCTTTGATTTTATCGCGGCGTCCTTTGTCCGTTCCGCCGACGCGATCTGCCAGATCCGGGACATTCTCAGAGAGAAAAACAGCGATATGAATGTGATCGCAAAGATTGAAAACGGAGAGGGACTGGAAAATCTGGATGAGATCATTCAGGCCAGTGATGGGATCATGATCGCAAGGGGCGATCTGGGAGTAGAAATTCCTCCGGAAAAAGTTCCCTATATCCAGAAGCGGATGATCCGAAAGTGTAACCGGGCCTGTAAGCCGGTGATCACCGCGACCCAGATGCTGGATTCCATGATGCGCAATCCCCGGCCTACCAGAGCGGAGGTGACGGATGTCTCCAATGCGGTTTACGAGGGGACGGATGTGGTGATGCTGTCGGGAGAAACGGCGGCAGGCAAATATCCCATAGAGTCGCTGAAAATGATGGTTCACATTGTGGAGGAGGCGGAGTCGCACCTCAATTATGAATTTTACCGGGATCGAAAGGTAGGCGTCAAAGAAGCCCAGAATATTTCCAATTCCGTGTGTTATGCTTCTGTGGCAACGGCTGACGAGCTTCAGGCAGCGGCCATCATCACGCCCAGCATCAGCGGCTTCACCGCCTGTATGCTGTCCAAGTGGAGGCCGAGGAATCCGATCATCGGTCTGTCGCCGGACTGGGCAGCCGTGCGCAGAATGAAAATCTATTGGGGCGTGACCCCGTATCACGCAAAGCGGGCGCAGTCCACGGATATTTTGATCTATTCTTCTCTGGAGCTGTTAAAGGAGAAGGATGTGATCCGGGAGGGCGATCTGGTGGTGGTGACGGCAGGCATAGTCAGTTATTCCAGACAGGGCGAAGCGGCCACGCACACCAATATTATGCGAGTGGTGGAAGTGGATTAAAGGAGGGATATCGCGATATGAGTTATGCGGACAGGGTGTTTAAGGCAATGTGCCGGGATATTTTGGAGAACGGCACCGATACCCGGGGAGAAAAGGTGCGCCCGGTGTGGGAGGATACCGGGGAAAAGGCTTATACCATCAAGCAGTTTGGCGTTGTCAACCGGTATGACCTGCGGGAAGAATTTCCCCTTCTGACACTGCGCCGGACGGCCATCAAGAGCGCATTTGATGAGATCCTCTGGATTTATCAGAAAAAGTCCGATAATATCCATGAGCTGAGCAGTCATATCTGGGATGCCTGGGCGGATGAGAGCGGTTCCATCGGCACCTGTTACGGCTGGGTAGTGGGACAGAAATTCCTGTACAAGGGACAGGAGACCGATCAGATGGATTATGTGCTGCGCCAGCTGAAAGAAAATCCCTACAGCAGGCGGATCATGACAAATCTGTATCAGTTTGAGCATCTCCATGGGGGAGCGCTGGATCCCTGCGCCTATTCCATGACTTATAACGTGACAGCGGATAAAGACAGCGGCCGGCTGGTTCTGAACGGCATTTTAAATCAGCGGAGCAATGACGTGCTGGCAGCCAATAACTGGAATGTGGTACAGTACGCGCTGATGCTGATGATGCTGGCGCAGGTCAGCGACATGATCCCCGGGCAGCTGATCCATGTGATCGCCGACGCGCACATCTATGACCGGCATGTACCCATGATCCGGACCCTTCTGGAGCGGGAGGAATACCCTGCGCCGAAGGTGAGGCTGAACCCGGAGATCAGGGATTTTTACCGGTTTACAAAGGATGATCTGATCGTGGAAAATTATCAATACGGAGAGCAGATCAAAAATATTCCCATCGCGGTGTGACAGAGGACGGGACAGCTTGCGGACGGCATAAGGGATGAAGGGATGATGCAAATGAATTTGATTTTATCAGTAGATCGAAACTGGGCCATCGGCAGGAACAATCAGCTTCTGGTCCGTATTCCCTCAGATATGAGATTCTTCAGGGAAACCACCACGGGGAAGGTAGTGGTTATGGGGCGCAGGACGCTGGAGAGCTTTCCAAACGGTATGCCCCTGAAAAACCGTACCAACATTGTGCTTACCAGAAACCCGGATTATAAAGTCCGGGACGCCATTGTGGTACATTCCATGGAGGCGTGTATGGAGGAGCTGAAAAAATACCGGGACGAGGATATTTATATCATCGGCGGCGGCCAGATCTACAAAGCCTTTCTGCCTTACTGCAGGGTGGCCCATATCACATACATTGACAAGGCATTTGAGGCGGACACCTATTTTCCAAATTTAGAGAAGGATCCGCAGTGGAGGCTCACCGGGGAGAGCGAGGAACAGACCTATTTTGATCTGGAATTTTGGTGGCGCAGATACGAACGGGTCTGACTGCCGGCAGAGTAGGAATGAAAAATCTGATAGGGCAGGGAGATCCTGCCATATTTTTCTGCAGTTTATGAAGAAAAACGTAAAAAATATAAGAAGTTCTGTTACGGCAACTTGACAATTTTGTAAAAAAGTTAGATAATAAATTTCAAAAAGAAAATGGAAAGCTGGGCTGAATATGAACATTAGAATTGAAAAGACAACAAATCCCAAACCGTTGCCGGACAAAGATGATCCGTTGGTATTCGGAACGATTTTTACCGATCACATGTTCATTATGAATTATGAGACGGGTAAAGGCTGGCATGATCCGAGAATCGTCCCTTACGGGGAGATTTCTCTGGAGCCCTCTGCAATGGTATTCCATTACGGACAGGAAATGTTTGAGGGTTTGAAGGCGTACAAGGCTGATGACGGACGCATTCTGCTGTTCCGCCCCGACAAGAATATTGAGCGGGCCAACAATACCAACCGCAGGATCTGCATCCCGGAGATCGATCCCGATGATTTCCTGCAGGCTATTCAGGAGATCGTCAGTGTGGACAGGGCATGGATCCCGGAGAAGCCCGGAACGTCTCTCTATATTCGTCCTTTCATTATCGCAACAGACCCGTTTTTGGGCGTGCGTCCTTCCGATACATATATGTTTATCATCATCCTGTCTCCGGTAGGGCCTTACTATCCGGAGGGGCTGGATCCTGTGAAGATCTGGATCGAGGATGAGTATGTGCGCGCAGTGAAGGGCGGCATCGGCGAAGCGAAGACAGGCGGCAATTATGTGGCAAGTCTTGCGTCCCAGGTAAAGGCCCATGACGAGGGGTACAGTCAGGTGCTCTGGCTGGACGGCGTAGAGAGAAAATATATCGAAGAAGTAGGCGCTATGAACATCTTCTTCAAGATCAGCGGCAAGGTGGTAACGCCGATGCTGAACGGCAGCATCCTTCCCGGTGTCACAAGAAATTCCTGTATTGCCCTTTGTAAGGAATGGGGATATCCGGTAGAGGAGCGGAGGATCTCCGTACAGGAATTGTTTGAGGCCGCTGAGAATGGAACGCTTGAGGAATGTTGGGGAACCGGTACTGCGGCAGTGATCTCACCGGTGGGACATCTCCGCTGGGAGGAGAAGGTACTGCAGATCCGCGACGGCGGAATCGGCCCCCTGAGCCAGAAATTATATGATACGGTTACCGGCATCCAGCTGGGCCGTATTGAAGGACCCGAAGGATGGGTTGTCGAAGTCAAATAAGAGGTGGTTTGCATGAAGAAGCAGATAGCTGTTCTCTGTGCATCGTTACTGACGGTCACCACGGTGTTTTCCGGAATTTCTTTGCAGACTGCGGCGGCATCCGCTGCCGCGCCTGCGGCCACGGAGAGCGCCACTGCCATGGAGATCGTCAATAAGGAGAATGAAAAAGAACAGACAGAGGCAAACTTGCAGAACGCAGAACAATCAAAGCAGTCCTTAGAGCAGGACAAGATTCAGCTGGAAGGTTATCTGGGAGAACTGAACACGAAGCTGCAGCAGCTGAGCGAGAGCATGAACCAGCTGGAGCAGCAGATTGCCGGCAAGAAAGAGCAGATATCCGGGATCCAGTCGGATCTTGAGCTTGCAAAACAGGATGAGAACAAGCAGTATCAGGAAATGAAGAAGCGGATTCAGTTCATGTATGAAAAGGGAACCATGAGTCTGTACTCGGCGCTTCTCACCGGTAAAGGCATTTCCGATATGATCAGCAGGACGGAGTATATCGCAAAGATCTCCAAATATGACAGAGATATGCTGGAGAAATATCAGGAGACGAAAAAGAATATCTCTGATAATGAAAGCGCGCTGCTGAAAGAGCAGAAGAACCTGACTGATATGGAGGAAAGCCTGAAGACGCAGGAAGCGGAGCTGAAAAATACGGTTGCCCAGACAGAGGAAAATATCAAGAAGCATGAGCAGGATATCGCCAAGGCGGAATTGCAGATTCAGGGATATGAGGAGCAGATCGCCAAGCAGGAGGCGGAGCTGAGCAATCTGGAGGCTATTCAGGAGGCGGAAGCCATCGCCGGAAATTCCGATGAAGTGCGGCAGGCGGCTCAGCAGGCACAGGAGATCGCCAATGGGCTCACAGAAAAAATGAGCGATCTGGGATTTGATGTGCAGGATATCCAGCCTACCTATGGAGAGGCTTATGCGGCCACAGAAACAGATCTGGTGCTGATGGCTACGATCATTTATGTGGAAGCAGGCGTGGAGTCCTTTGAAGGCATGTGCGCGGTGGGCGCCTGTGTCATGAACCGCGTGCGCAGTCCCGAGTTCCCCAACACAATTCTGGGCGTGATCTATCAACCTGGTCAGTTCACGCCGGTTAGGACCGGAAGATTTGCGCTGGCGCTGGCCCAGGGCGTGCCTCAGGAGTGTTACCGCGCGGCGCAGATGGCGCTCAATGGCTACAACAATATTGGAGATTATTTGTATTTCAGAACGCCTAACGGAAGAGTCAGCGGACTGCAGATCGGCGGACACATCTTCCATGACGGACATGTTTTCTGATCAGAAGGCAAAGCAGCAGGAGGAGTTTTGGTTCAAAGCCAAAACCCCTCCTGTTTTATTTATACCGGAGAAAAGTCAAAGTATTCCAGAAGCCCGTTATAAATGCCTGCCGCGAATCCGAAAGGGTCGGTCTCCAGCTTGCGGGCGTCGTTTGCATTGGACAAATAGGCAAGCTCCACCAGCACAGCAGGCATCTGCGTCCTGCGCAGCACATAGAGAGAGGAATTGATCCGCACGCCGTTATCCTTAGTACCTGTCCTTGCCACAATGCCGCCCAGAATGTATTCCGCCAGCCAGTAAGCCTGAGAATATTGCTCATAGACATAGACCTCCGTGCCGTTTACGGCAGGATTTACGTTGGAATTGCAATGAATACTGATGAAATAGTCCGCAGGCCATGCGTTGGCAGCAGACACCCGGGCGGCCAGACTGGATGAATTGCTCGTGCCCAGAACTTCCTCCGGATTGCTTCGTGAAACCCGTACTTCAAACCGGGGATCCTGTGCCAGCAGATTTGCCAGATAGATTCCCACAATATAAGTAATGTCCTGTTCATAAAGACCGTTTCCCACGGCGCCGGCATTAGGCGCGCCGGTGGGATTGTGCCCCTGATCGATAAAGATTCTGATGGCCAATAAAAACACCTCCTGATGACAGCTTATGCAGAAAAAACCGGTATGTGCAGTCCGGGATAAAGAAGAAGGAAGGCGCATAGGATGTAAAAAAAGACAAGGGGAGAAAAATGGAAATTCATGTGGTGCAGGCGGGAGAGACACTTAACTCCATTGCGGCCCGATACGGGGTCACGGTGGAAAGCATCGTGCAGAACAACCAGATCCGTGACCCCTTACAGCTTGTGGTGGGGCAGGCGCTGCTGATCCTTTTGCCGGGACAAATGGAAAAACGGTACGGCCGGGCGATCGAGACCGGCGGATATGCCTATCAGTTTATCCAGCCTTATGTGCTCAGACAGGCCATGCCTTATATGACAAATCTGCTGATCTTTTCTTACGGATTTACCACGGCGGGGGAATTGATCCCCATTGACGACGAATATCTGCTGGGAGTGGCGGCGGAGTACGGGGCAAATCCTATCCTTGTGCTGACGCCCTTTACTGAGGCGGGCACCTTTAACAATCAGCTGGTGAATCTGGTGGTGGAAGATCTGCAGGTGCAGCAGATCCTGATCGGGAATCTGCTGCAGGTCATGACGGAAAAAGGGTATACGGGAATCGATGTGGATTTTGAATTTATCCTGCCGGAGGATAAGGACAACTATCTGGTTTTTCTGCAGAATCTCAAAAACGCAGTCAGTGATTACGGCTATACGATGTCGGTGGCGCTGGCGCCCAAGACTTCGGCGGAGCAGCGGGGGCTTTTGTACGAGGGACTGGATTACGGCGCCATCGGAAGTATTGCGGATTCCGTGCTGCTGATGACCTATGAGTGGGGCTATACTTATGGGCCGCCTATGGCGGTGGCGCCTCTGCCCAGCGTGCGTCGGGTTCTGGACTATGCGGTGTCGGAGATCCCCGTGAACAAGATTGATATGGGGATCCCCAATTACGGATATGACTGGCCCCTGCCCTTTGAGCAGGGTGTTACGATGGCGGCCACCATCGGAAACGAGCAGGCGGTATCCATTGCGGCGGAAAACCGTGCGGTCATTGAATTTGACCAGTCGGCCATGTCGCCTTACTTTTTTTATGAGCAAAACGGGATCACCCACGAGGTATGGTTTGAGGATGTGCGCAGTATACAGGCAAAGCTGGAATTGATCGAGGAATACGGATTCAGAGGAGCGGGCTACTGGAATCTGATGCGGCCTTTCAATGCAGGGTGGCTTCTCTTGAATACGCTTTACCCCATTATCTAGCTTTGTGGAAAAGCGTAAAAAAATTAGAAAATCAGTAGATTTCTAAAAGAAAATCATGTATAATAAAATCTTAATTGGAACAGAAGGCAGCAGATACAGCAGGAGAAATGCGGGGAAGGAGCAATTATGGCAGTAAAGTACGTCTTTGTTACCGGAGGTGTTGTTTCCGGACTGGGAAAAGGGATCACGGCGGCGTCTCTGGGACGTCTGCTGAAAGCGCGCGGATATACCGTTACCATGCAGAAATTTGATCCCTATATCAACATTGATCCGGGTACCATGAACCCCATTCAGCACGGCGAGGTGTTTGTCACGGACGACGGCGCGGAGACGGATCTGGATCTGGGACATTATGAGCGTTTTATTGATGAGAGCCTCAACAAAAATTCAAATGTGACTACCGGTAAGATTTACTGGTCGGTACTCCAGAAGGAGCGCCGCGGCGATTTCGGCGGCGGTACCGTGCAGGTGATCCCCCATATTACCAATGAGATCAAGAGCAGGTTCTACCGGAATTACACGGCGGAGGATACCCGCATTGCCATCATCGAGGTGGGCGGTACGGTGGGTGACATTGAATCCCAGCCTTTTCTGGAATCGATCCGCCAGTTCCAGCATGATGTGGGACACGAAAACGCCATTTTGATCCATGTGACATTAATCCCTTACCTGCGGGCTTCCGGAGAGATGAAGACAAAGCCTACCCAGGCCAGTGTGAAAGAACTGCAGGGAATGGGTATTCAGCCGGATATCATCGTATGCCGTTCGGAAAATCCCCTGGATCAGAGCCTGAAAGATAAGATTGCCCTGTTCTGCAACGTGCCCAGCAACCATGTGCTGCAGAATCTGGATGTGGAATATTTATATGAGGCGCCGCTTGCCATGGAGAAGGAGAATCTGGCGGGGGTTGCCTGTGAATGTTTGAATCTGGAGTGCCCCGAGCCGGATCTGGAAGACTGGAAAGCTATGGTGGACGCCCTGAAGCATCCCACAAAGGAAGTGACCATCTCCCTTGTGGGCAAATATATCCAGCTCCACGACGCGTATATATCTGTGGTGGAGGCTTTAAAGCACGGCGGCATCGCCAGCCGGGCGGTGGTGAACATCAACTGGGTGGATTCTGAGAAAGTCACGGAAGAAAATGTGGAAGAGCTTTTGAAGGACAGCGACGGTATTCTGGTGCCGGGGGGCTTCGGTGACAGGGGCATTGATGGAAAGATCCATGCCATTCATTATGCCCGTACCCGCAAGATCCCTTATCTGGGCCTGTGTCTGGGTATGCAGCTGGCGATTGTGGAATTTGCCAGAAATGTGGCGGGATATCAGGATGCCCATTCCGTAGAATTAAAGCCCAATACAAGACATCCGGTGATCGCCCTGATGCCGGATCAGAACGGAGTGGAGGATATCGGCGGCACCCTGCGTCTGGGCGCTTATCCCTGTGTGCTGGACGAGGATAGCAAGGCTTATGCCATGTACGGGCAGAAGACCATTTACGAGCGTCACAGACACCGCTATGAGGTGAACAATGATTACAGGAGCGTACTGGAGAAGCACGGCATGAAGCTGGCGGGACTGTCTCCCGACGGCCGGATCGTGGAAATGATCGAGCTGCCGGATCACCCCTGGTTCGTGGCCACACAGGCTCATCCGGAGCTGAAGTCAAGACCCAACAGGCCGCACCCGCTGTTTAAGGGGTTTATCGAAGCGGCGCTGAAAAAGGACTGATCCTGAAAAGATGGCGGAGCTGCTGCAGAGTGCGGCAGCTCCTATTAAATTGCACAAAAAAGTTTCACATCTTATATATTGACTTCTCTCTGGTAACAATTTATCATAAAGCGTGTGAAATAACAATGGGAGGAACTTTATGGATAACAAACAACAGGATAAAAAAGGCCCTCAGAATAAACAGACGCTGCTGATCTTCATTGTGATCACGCTGCTGACCCTTGCCGCCATGACGGCTTTCAGCAGTATGTTCATGAACGCCAGAAGCAGAGAGATCACCTATAATGAATTCTTGAAAATGGTGAAAAACGATGAAGTAAAGACGGTGGAGATCACATCCAATCAGATCAATATTGAGCCGAAGAAGCAGCCCAGTCCTTTTTTGGACATCATCTATTATACGGGAGTGCTGGAAGACGATGATCTTCTGGATCTTCTGGATGAGCATAAAGTAACCTATAACGGCAAGATACCGGATTCCGGCTCCATGATCCTGGATATCATTTTCCTCTATGTGCTGCCGCTGGTGCTGATCTGGATCCTGTTCAGCTTTATCATGCGCAGAATGTCCAAGGGCGGCGGCGTCATGGGCGTGGGAAAGAACAATGCGCGGGTATATATGGATAAGGAGACCGGCGTTACCTTTAAGGATGTGGCAGGGCAGGACGAGGCGAAGGAGTCCCTGCAGGAGGTGGTAGACTTCCTGCATAATCCCGGAAGATATACCGCCATCGGCGCAAAGCTCCCCAAGGGCGCGCTGCTCGTGGGCCCGCCCGGAACCGGTAAGACGCTGCTTGCCAAAGCTGTGGCTGGAGAGGCCAAGGTGCCGTTCTTCAGTCTGGCGGGTTCGGATTTTGTGGAAATGTTTGTGGGCGTGGGCGCTTCCCGTGTAAGGGATCTGTTTAAGGAAGCGGAAAAAAACGCACCCTGTATCATTTTTATTGATGAGATCGACGCCATCGGCAAGAGCCGTGACAGCCGTTACGGCGGCAACGACGAGCGGGAACAGACGCTGAACCAGCTGCTGGCGGAGATGGACGGTTTTGATACCTCCAAGGGAATTTTGATCTTAGCCGCCACCAACCGCCCGGAGATTCTGGACAAGGCGCTGCTGCGTCCCGGACGTTTTGACAGGCGGATCATTGTGGAGAAGCCGGATCTGAGAGGACGTCTGGAGGTGCTGAAGGTACATTCCAAGGACGTACTGATGGATGACAGCGTGGATCTGGAAGAGATTGCCATGGCCACAAGCGGCGCGGTAGGTTCCGATCTGGCTAATATGATCAATGAAGCGGCGATCTTAGCGGTGAAGAACGGACGCCAGTTTGTGAATCAGGCGGATCTGTTTGAATCCGTGGAAGTGGTTATTGCAGGCAAAGAGAAAAAGGACAGGGTACTCAGCGACAGAGAAAAGCGGATCGTGGCCTACCATGAGGTGGGACATGCCCTAGTAACGGCACTTTTGAAGGATGCGGAGCCGGTACAGAAGATTACCATCGTTCCCAGGACTATGGGTTCGCTGGGTTATGTGATGCAGGTGCCGGAGGAAGAAAAATTCCTGATGACAAAGGATGAACTGGTGGCAAGGCTGATCACACTGTTTGGCGGCCGCAGCGCGGAGGAGCTGGTATTCGATACAGTGACGACAGGGGCTTCCAACGATATCGAGCAGGCTACCAATCTGGCCCGCTCCATGGTGACAAGGTTCGGTATGTCGGAGAAATTTGGCCTGATGGCGCTGGAAACCGTTGAAAGCCAGTATTTGGACGGACGGTCGGTGTTAAACTGCGGTGAGGAGACAGCGGCACAGATCGACGAAGAGGTGATGTCGATCCTGAAGGATTGCTATGAGAGAGCGAAAGCGCTGCTGGCAGACAACCGGCCGGTCATGGACGCCATTGCGGCATTCCTTTATGAGAAGGAGACGATCACCGGAAAGCAGTTCATGGAAATCTTTGAGCGGGTAAAAGGCACTGGTGATCAGAAGGATCAGGCGGATCAGAACAGCCTTTCGGCTCCGGAAGAACAGGCAGGCGAAGGGGAGCATACAGTGGAAGCCGGCGATGCAGACCGCCCTGAAGAATAGACGAACAAAATAAAATGTCATATATGCGCCGGGTGCGGCGCGTAAAACTGTTGCAGAACAGCCCCAGAGCAGGATTTGATTTAGCTTGCTCTGGGGCTGTTTTTCAGATTTCAAAGCTGTTGTGGCGGGGCTCCGTTCGCTTTACGGACGGGTAGCAGGCAGATTTTTGCAGATTGGCGGCGCCTTAAGGTATTTTTTTGCGGATTTCTGGAAATGCTCTTCATAAAAATAATGGCTTTTGCGCCGGAATGGAGAGTACGATGAAAGATCGAATATTTGGCATACTGCAGAGGATCGGACGATCCTTTATGCTCCCGATCGCCATCCTGCCGGCGGCAGGTTTGCTCCTTGGCATCGGAAGCTCTTTTACAAACGCCCATACCATCAGCGCGTACGGATTGAAGGGGCTTCTGGGAGAGGGTACCATCCTCCATGGGATCCTGCTGGTGATGAAAGATGCCGGCGATATTGTATTTTCAAATCTGCCCATCATTTTTGCCGTAGGTGTAGCCATCGGCATGGCGAAACAGGAAAAGGAAGTGGCTGCCCTTTCCGCGGCCATTGCCTTTTTTATAATGCACGCATCCATCAGCGCCCTGCTGGAGGCAAACGGCAGTATCGTGGACGGACAGCCGGCGCAGCATGTCCTTTCCGGAACGATCACCTCTGTGGTGGGGATCCAATCTCTGCAGATGGGCGTTTTCGGCGGCATCATCGTGGGACTTGGCGTGGCGGCGCTGCATAACCGGTTTTATAAGATCCAGCTGCCGCAGGCGCTGTCCTTCTTCGGCGGCACCAGGTTTGTGCCGATCATTTCTGCCCTTACCTATGTATTTGTAGGGGTATTGATGGTATTTATATGGCCATGGGTACAGAGAGGGATCTTTTCTCTGGGCGATCTGGTCCGCAGTTCCGGTTACGCGGGAACGTGGGTGTACGGCCTGATCGAGCGGGCCCTGATCCCCTTCGGGCTGCACCATGTATTTTATATCCCCTTCTGGCAGACTGCGGTGGGCGGCACCATGGAGATCGGCGGAACGCTTTATGAGGGCGCCCAGAATATTTATTTCGCCCAGCTGGCGGATCCTCAGACTACCTCGTTTTCTGTGGAGGCCACCCGGTTTTTGGCAGGAAAATTTCCGTTCATGATCTTTGGACTGCCCGGCGCGGCGCTGGCGATGTACCAGTGTGCGAAAAAAGAAAACAAAAAAGCGGTGGGCGGGCTGCTTTTGTCGGCGGCGCTGACCTCCATTCTCACCGGTATCACGGAGCCGCTGGAATTTACTTTTCTGTTTGTGGCGCCCGTTCTGTATATCGTCCACTGTGTCTTTGCGGGATTTTCCTTTATGCTGATGCACCTATTCGGTGTTGGCGTTGGCATGACCTTTTCCGGCGGATTCATCGATCTGCTGCTCTTTGGGATTCTGCAGGGAAATGCAAAGACCAACTGGATCTGGATCCTGATAGTTGGGATCGCCTATTTTGCCCTTTATTATCTGGTGTTTCAGTTCCTGATCCGTAAGCTGCGGCTGAAAACCCCGGGAAGAGAAGAGGGAGGAGAAGGAGAGATCAAGCTGTATACAAGGGCGGATGTGGACGCTGCGCGGAAACAGAAGGAGGGCAGTCCTGCTGGCGGCAGGAGAAAGGAAGCGGAAGATACCCAGTGCGCCATGATCGTGGCCGGGCTGGGCGGAAAGGGAAATATCGCGGATCTGGACTGTTGTATCACGCGGCTGAGGATCACAGTGGTAGACAGCACAAAGGTGCGGGAGGATATTCTCAGACAGACCGGCGCCGCAGGAATCATCAAGAAGGGCGCGGCGGTACAGCTGGTCTACGGGCCCAAGGTGACGGTGATCCGATCCGATCTGGAGGCTTACCTTGCGGATCCAAAAAAGGACGGGATTACCCTTGCCAGCCCGGAAAACCGTCATGCGGCAGAGGCGGTAGAGGAACGGAACCAAAAGGAAAACGCCAGGGCCGGCAGCAATACCGGCAGTGATGGACGGCAGGGATTTCAGGAAGCGGTCTACGCCCCGGTGAGAGGAAAAGCGGTGGCCCTTTATGAGATCGGCGACGATGTGTTTTCCGAGGGAATGGTCGGTCAGGGCATGGCGATAGAACCGGAAAGCGGACAGGTATTTGCCCCATTTGACGGGCATGTTTCCATGGTTTTTGACACAAAGCACGCGATGGGACTTGTCTCCGACAGGGGCGTGGAGCTGCTGATCCATATCGGGATCGATACGGTGGAACTGAAGGGAAAACATTTTGAGATACTTGTAAGGGACGGCGACAGGTTCAAAAAGGGCGATCTGCTCGCCCGGTTTGATCTGCAGGGCCTGAAAAAAGACGGATACCGCACCGTCACGCCGGTGGTTGTTACCAACAGTGACGAGTACGGTATGGTAGAGACTGCCGCACAGGGGCAGGTAGATGAAAAGAAAAAACTGCTGGTAGTGCGGTAAGATGTTACAGGCTCAGCAATGTTTCATAAAATCCCGGATAAGAAATATTGACGCAGTCCCCGTGACGGATGGTGGTCTCGCCTTCTGCGGCAAGGGCGGCAACGGCAAAGCTCATGGCGATGCGGTGATCCAGATAGCTCTCGATGACTGCGCCGTGAAGGGGATGGCCGCCCTCTATGATCATACCGTCGTCGGTTGCCTCGATCCGGGCGCCCATGGCCTTTAAGTTTGTCACCACCGTGTCGATGCGGTTGGATTCCTTGACCTTTAATTCCGCCGCGTCCCTGATCACGGTGGTGCCTTCTGCAAAGCAGGCCAGCACGGCGATCATGGGAATCTCGTCAATGAGGGCGGGGATCAGTTCGCCGCCGATGGTGACAGCCTTCAGGCCGCAGGATTCCACAAGGATATCCGCAGTGATCTCTGCAGAAGAGGTGTCTGTATGTTCCAGTGTGATCTTGGCCCCCATCTGTCTTGCAACCTGTAAAATACCGTCTCTGGTTGGATTGATGTCCACATTCCGGATCAGCAGCCGGGAACCGGGTACGATGAGGCCGGCGGCAATGAAGTAGGCGGCAGAAGAAATATCCCCCGGCACCTGAATTTTCTGCGCCTGCAGCCGGGGCTCCGGGGTAATGGAAGCAGTGGTGCCCTCGGAGATGACCTCTGCGCCGAACTGCCGCAGCATCAGCTCCGAGTGGTTGCGGGTGAGGGCAGGCTCCGTGACGGCGGTGACGCCGTCGGCGTACATACCTGCGAACAGAACCGAAGATTTGACCTGCGCGGAAGCCACAGGAGACTGATAGTGGATCCCCTTCAGCACATTTCTCACGGCGCCGCCGGGAAGAGTACGCAGCCGGGCGGGTGAGATGGAAAGGGGCGCGCAGCCGTTGTCTTTCATACTTTGAATCTGCGCACCCATCATAGACAATGGGGCGATGATCCGGTTCATGGGACGCTTTTGGATGGAGGCGTCCCCGTTTAATGTACTTTCAAAGGGCTGTCCCGCAAGGATACCGGAGATCAGCCGGGTGGTGGTGCCGCTGTTTCCCACATCCAGCATGGAAGCGGGGGCGGACAGGCCGTGGAGGCCCTTGCCGTGAACCCGTATCACGCTGCCGGAATCTTCAATGACAATACCCATTTTGCGGAAGCAGTCCATCGTGGAGAGACAGTCTGCGCCCCGGAGAAAATTGGTGATCTCCGTGACGCCTTCCGCCAGCGCGCCCAGCATGACGGCGCGGTGGGAGATAGACTTGTCTCCGGGGATGAGGATCTCGCCTCTTAAATTTTTGGCGGGAGATAATTTCATGGGATTACATCCTTTCATAAACAGTATAACGGTGGCGTTTCAGCATTTCTACCGCCTGCTCCCTTGCCGTTTCATTGTAAAAGGCAATGTGCAGGACGCCTTCTTCAAATTCCCGGTTGTGGACAATGCCGATATTTTTGATGCTGATGCCGTTGGTCGCAAGAATGGTGGCAATGGTGGCAATGGCGCCGGACTCGTCGATAATGTCGCAGTAAATTTCGTAAGTTTTCCGTATGGAGCCCTTCGGCCCCACGGAAATGCTGTTCCTGTATTCCCCTGCCGTGTCGAAGAGGGTGTAGAGAGCCTGAGCGTCCTTTTCCTCCAGAGAGCGGGAGATCTGCTTCAGCGAGTTGATATAACGCAGCAGCACCGTCTGAATCTGGTCCCGGTTGGTGAGGCAGATCTGCTGCCACATGTCGGGAGAAGAGGAAGCGATGCGGGTAATATCCTTGAATCCGCCTGCCGCAATGGTCTTGAGCAAAGCGTCCTCCGTATCGCCGTCCTTTACCAGATTTACAAGACTGGCGGCGATCAGATGAGGAAGATGGCTGACGGCTGCGGTGGCGTAATCATGGAGCCTGCAGTCCAATATCATGGGCAGTGCCCCCAGACTGCCGACTAAGGATTCATAGTCCGCAACCAGATCCCGGGAAACGGAGGAGGTGGGCGTCAGGATATAATAAGCATTTTCAAGCAGATAGGCGGTGGCATTTTGATAGCCGGTCTTTTCGGAACCGGTCATGGGATGCCCGCCGATAAAGAAATCCTCCAGCCCGGCGGCGCGGATCTGCTCATGAATATCCGATTTGGTGCTGCCCACATCGGTGAGTATCGTGCCCGGCCGTATAAAACTTTTGATGACGGGCAGATAAGAGACATTAACGGAAACCGGCGCACATAAAAAGATATAGTCACATTCACTGAAACGGCTGTCCACGCCGTCACAGGGAACGTCGATGATGCCCTCGGAAACAGCCTGATCCAGCACCCGCTGAGAACGGTTGTAGGCGATCAGCCTGTAATCGGGAAAAATACGTTTGATTGTTTTGGCAATGGAGCCGCCGATGAGGCCAAGGCTCACAAAGCCGATTGTTTTTTGCTTCATAAATAATCTCCAATTCCACTGTAAAAACTCTGCGCATAAATATGCTTTTTCACAGAATGATTTCTGTGATCGACAAACTGCTCCTATTATATCGGATTTTGAAAACAGTGTCAATAGTTTGGCGCTTTAAAGTGACAAAGCACAATGGCTCCATGAAAGTGTTAAAAAATAGAAAATTTGACAAAAAACAGATTTTTGAAGAATCCTTCTGAAAAAGGAAAAAATGTATCGTCAAAGTTGTAGAAATTGCTTGTGTTTTTTTCGAGATTTTAGTACAATAGTCACATAGGCGAATTTGCTTTACGGGGATTTTGAAAAAGAAAACCCGGAGTGATAAAAATTAAAAGTATAGGGGGTTTTGTATGAACACGTACACTACAGAAAATATTCGCAACGTTGTATTTTTAGGACACGGTGGCTGCGGTAAGACCAGTCTGGTGGAGGCCATGGCAAAGCAGGCCGGTATCATCAGCCGTATGGGAAAGGTCACCGATGGAAATACGATCAGCGATTATGACAAGGAAGAGATCAAAAGGCAGTTTTCTATTACGACATCCACGATTCCCATCGAGTGGGAAGGCACCAAGATCAATGTGCTGGACACACCGGGATATTTTGATTTTGTCGGAGAGGTGGAAGAGGCCGTACGCGCTGCGGACGCCGCTGTGATCGTTGTATCCGGCAAGGCAGGCGTGGAAGTAGGCACTGAAAAGGCGTGGGAACTTTGTGAGCGCTACAATCTGCCCCGTATGATCTTTGTGACAGAGATGGATGTGGACAATGCCTCCTTCAGGGGCGCCGTGGAAACGCTGACAGAGCTTTACGGAAAGAAAATCGCGCCTTTCCATCAGCCCATCCGTGAGAACGAAAAGCTGGTAGGCTATGTCAATGTGGTAAAGGTGGCAGGCCGCCGCTGGCAGGGAGAGACTTCTGTAGAATGTGAGATCCCTGATTACTGCAAACCCAATCTGGAGGTGTGCCGTGAAACGCTTCTGGAGGCTGTTGCGGAGACCAATGAAGAGTATATGGAGCGTTACTTTACAGGAGAAGAGTTTACGGAAGAAGAGATTGAAGGCGCGCTGCGTGAAAATGTAATCGACGGAAGCATTGTGCCCGTTACCATGGGTTCCGGTCTGGAAGTCAAGGGCATTGTCAATCTGCTCACAGACATTGTGAAATACCTGCCTTCTCCCGATAAGCGGGAGATGAAGGGAATGCTGGTGAAGAGCGGAGAGGAATTTGCGGGAAATTATGACGCTACAAAGCCTATGAGCGCGTATATCTTCAAGACCATTGTGGATCCCTTCATCGGTAAATATTCTCTCATCAAGGTTTGCTCCGGTGTGCTGAAGAATTCGGATACCGTGTACAACCACAACAAAAATGCCGAAGAAAAGCTGAGCAAGCTGTATGTACTGCAAGGGAACAAGCCCATTGAGGTTCCCAGACTTGAAGCCGGCGATATCGGCGCCATCGGCAAGCTGGGAAGCGCCCGTACCGGCGACACCATTTCCACAAAGAGCACACCGATAGAGTATCCGCCCACACTGATCTCCAAGCCTTATACATATATGCAGTACAAGGCGAAGAACAAAGGCGATGTGGATAAGATTTCTCAGGCGCTGTCCAAGATGATGCACGAAGATCTGACCCTGAAGGTAGTGAATGACGGTGAGAACCACCAGACATTGCTCTACGGCATCGGCGATCAGCATCTTGAGATCGTTGCCTCCAAGCTGAAAGAAAAATATAAAGTGGAAATCCTGCTGGAGAAACCCAAGGTGGCGTTCCGGGAGACGATCCGCAAAAAATCTGACGTGGAGGCAAAATACAAGAAGCAGTCCGGCGGTCACGGACAGTATGGCCATGTAAAGATGACCTTCGAGGCGCTGGGCGATCTGGAAACGCCTTATGTATTTGAACAGATCGTTGTAGGCGGCGCGGTGCCGAAAAACTATTTCCCTGCTGTGGAAAAAGGTATGCAGGATTCTGTGCTCAAGGGGCCTTTGGCGGCTTATCCCGTAGTGGGCGTGAAGGCTGTGCTGTACGATGGTTCCTATCATCCGGTAGACTCCTCCGAAATGGCCTTTAAGATGGCGACCATTCAGGCCTTCAAGAAGGGATTCATGGAGGCCGGCCCGGTACTTCTTGAGCCTATTGTTTCCGTAAAGGTTGTAGTGCCGGATAAGTTTACCGGAGATATCATGGGCGATCTGAATAAGAGAAGAGGCCGTGTACTGGGCATGAACCCCATTGGGCACGGAAAGCAGCGGATCGAAGCGGATGTGCCGATGATGGAAATGTTCGGTTACAATACGGATCTGCGCTCCATGACAGGCGGCCGCGGCGAATACGAATACGAATTCGCACGGTATGAGCAGGCGCCGTCCGATGTACAGGAAAAAGAAATCAAAGCAAGGGCTGCCGCAGTTGCCGGTAACGAATAAGGCTGATTCTGAATAGACAAAAGAGGGATTCCCAAAAGTCATGATGATTGATGGGAATCCCTTTTGTTTGTCTATATGCCTTATGCTCATAGATGCTGCAAGGGTCTGTGGGTTGTTTGCCTGTGAAAGGAATGAGAGATCACAGCAGTGCGTTCAGATTCAGCATACCCCAACCCTGCCTGCTTTTGGGCTGCCGGATATCCACCGCCCGCTGAAACAGACGGAGCTTTACATCCCGGTTGCTGAGGCGGGGATATTTCTGCAAAAGAAGAGCGATACTGCCGGATACCACCGCTGTTGCCATGGAAGTGCCGCTTTTGGTGCAATAGCTTCCCGGCCGGTTTTCGCAGCTGGTTACATTGGCGCCCGGCGCCACGATCTCCGGTTTTACGATACAATAGGGAGTAGGGCCTCTCCCGGAATACCCCGTTTTCCGTCCGCCGTATCGCTGTGTTTTTTCATCGTCGGCGTCTCCTACCGTGATCACCTTCCGGCTGATCCCCGGCGTGGTTACGCTCATGGGCGCCGGGCCGTTGTTGCCTGCCGCAACTACGACTACAAGCCCCGCGTCCCATGCTTCTTCCACACTTTGAATGAGATTCGTCTTCTCGCCGCTCCGGGCCTTCGGGATCGTGCCGATGGAAATGTTGACGATCCGTATTTTGTACTGTTCTTTTTTTTCAATGCAAAACCGCAGCGCCTGCATCACATCCTGTGTATTTCCGTCGCCCTTTTCGTCCAGCACCTTGCAGCTGATGATGTGGCTTCCCGGCGCGATCCCCTGATAGCGCCCGGCGGAAGCCCGGCCGGTTCCGGCGGCGATACCGGACACATGGGTGCCGTGTCCATTGTCGTCATAAGGATCTTTGGCGCCATGCACAAAATCCTGAAAACAGGACAGCCGTCCGCTGAGATCCTCATGGGGAAATATACCTGTATCTAAAATCGCAATGCCTATGCCTGTGCCGTCATAAGCGCCGCGTTTCCAGCTGTCGTAATCTATTTCATAACGAATGCGATCCACTCCGTTTCCTCACTGATTGCCTCTTTTCTTTTTTAAAATATGAAAAAGCAAAGCCGCAGTGAATTTTGGCGGATCTGTCACTTAATTCCACTATCCACATATCTTATCAGTGTAAACAATATTTGGAGGAATTACCATGAGTGATTTAACTGCTACAAACTGTGGATGCGGATGTAATGATGGAGACAACAACGGATGTTGTTCGATTATCTGGCTCCTTGTGCTTCTGTCTCTGCTCGGCAACAACGACAACGGATGCGGCTGTAACGGTCTGAATGGCCTCAGCGGCGACAACAACGGATGTCTGCTGCTTCTGCTGCTCTTGTGCTGCTGCGGCGGCAACAACGGCATCTTCTAAAAGCCGTCTTCCGCAAAACGAAATCTTTTTCGGCATGCAGATCCGGCGTGGCAAAAGCCACGCCGGTTTTGTTTTTCCTTTCGGATTTTCTTTGCAGCCGCCGGTGCGCCGTTTTAACTGCCTTTGGATATTCCTGATCCGGATTTGGTCCGGCCTTTTGATCCCGGCATCCTGCTGTGAGATTTTTCATTCTGTTCTCTCTTTTGCCGCTCTATTTTTCGCAGGCAATCTTCATCAATTTCATAAACTGCATTTCCATCTATGATCAAATGTGAGTCCAAGATTGTTTCCTCCATTCTTCCGGGGCGCTGCACCTTCTGTTGCTGTTGCTTCCCCGCAGTAATTATTGAACATATAGTGTTCAATCTGATATACTATATGAAAAAATTTTTTTATTTGTCATACTTTTTCTGTTGGCGGCATATACTTTTTCAACCCAACCAGTGGAAGGACTCTGTGACTATTCATGAGTGAACAATCTGACACCAATTCCTTTGACTCGCTGATTCAAAACGACCGGCTGCGGATTTTGAAAGCTGCGCTGCCTTATGTCCAGCTTTCGGATCAGCGAACCCTTTCCCTTTATGTAAAGGTACTGGAACTGAAAAATACAATGGAACTTTTCAATAAAGATGAAGAAACTTTAAGCGCCTGTTCTCTGCAGAAGAAAAACGGGAATGTGCTGGAGCTTTTGCAGGATATCCGAAAATATTGTCCGCCGGATAAGCAGGACGCCATCGACCAGATCCTGAATTTTGCAAATGTATATCAGATGTTCCAGACATACCAGCTGATGACCCAGGAAATGGAACGGGAACAGCATGACAATCCTGACTTTGACACGATGGATCATTTAAAATCTATGCTCTCGCCGGAACAGCGGAGCGTGTTTGAAACCTATCTTTCAGGGATGTGACATTTTTTCCATATCCTTTTAAAGGGGAAGGGAAAAAGCCCTGTTTTCCGCAATATGCTGATTCGCGGAAAACGGGGCTTTTTTGTAGGCAAAGGGGCATGAAAAACGGCGTGCTAAAACATTGTTTGACGCCTGCACATAAATGTGGTAAAATGAAACAGGTATTGAAAATGAAGGGAAGCAGCTGGGACGTTTTCTGATAGCGGGAACCCACAAATACGGGGATCTGAATAATGACTGTGAGGTGACCGCCGACGATGCGCTGGCTGTGCTGAACAAAGTAGTAAGGGTTATCCGGGAGTTTGCCGCGGATGCCAGAGACAGAGGCGAAGTATAAGCAATCAGACAAAACAATAAAATAGTTTTTACCTGCAAAGGCAGGCAAACCGGACATCAAAGCGGAGCAGCGAGGACGAGGCTCCGGCGGCAGCAGCCGCGGTGTCCGGTTTTTTATGAGAAATCCCTAACAATCATTTACAGGGAAACAACAGCTTCGTGTAGTATTTTTGGGAAAACTGTGTTATGATATGGAGAAAAGGAGTGTGCGCGTATGAATAATCCGGAAGTAAAGTTTAATACTCATAATAATTTGCTGCAGCTGGAAGAGCATATCTATCATCTGGCGGATGTGGATTCTCCAAATGTATTCCGGCATTTATTTCCTTATGATGAGGTGCCGAAGATCGCGTTCAACGACCGGATCGTGCCTCATAATATGCCGGAAGAGATCTGGATCACGGATACAACCTTCCGCGACGGGCAGCAGTCCCGTACCCCCTACTCTACGGAGCAGATCGTCACCATGTATGATTATCTGCACAGACTGGGCGGGCCAAAGGGGATCATTCGTCAGAGCGAATTTTTCCTGTACAGCAAAAAGGATCGGGATGCAGTGTATAAATGTATGGAGCGGGGTTACCGGTTCCCGGAGGTGACCAGCTGGATCCGGGCGAGCAAAAAGGATTTTCAGCTTGTGAAGGATCTGGGTATGAAGGAAACCGGTATTCTGGTAAGCTGCTCCGATTATCATATTTTTTACAAGATGAAATCCACCAGACGGGAGATCATGAATCAGTATCTGTCAGTGGTGAGAGAATGTCTGGAGACCGGAATCAGTCCTCGATGCCATTTGGAAGATATTACCCGTTCTGATATATACGGCTTTGTGATCCCTTTCTGTCTGGAGCTGATGAAGCTGATGAAGGAATACAATATTCCCGTGAAGATCCGGGCCTGCGATACCATGGGCTATGGGGTGAATTTTTCCGGCGCGGTGATTCCCCGTTCTGTGCAGGGTATTATCTACGGACTGACGTCCAATGCCGGGGTGCCTTCTGAGCTTTTGGAGTGGCATGGGCACAATGATTTTTACAAAGCGGTGACCAATTCCACTACCGCATGGCTGTACGGCGCCAGCGGTGTCAACTGTTCCCTTTTCGGCATTGGCGAGCGTACCGGCAATACGCCGCTGGAAGCGATGGTATTTGAGTACGCACAGCTGCGAGGCACGCTGGACGGCATGGACACAACGGTGATCACGGAGCTTGCAGAATATTATCAAAAGGAGATCGGTTACCAGATTCCCAGCAGAACCCCTTTTGTGGGCCGTAATTTCAATGTGACCCGGGCGGGCATCCATGCGGACGGTCTGCTGAAGAACGAAGAGATCTACAATATTTTTGACACGGAGAAATTCCTGAACAGGCCGGTTCTGGTGGCGGTTTCCAATACTTCCGGGCTGGCCGGGATCGCGCACTGGATCAATACCTACTTCAATCTGCAGGGCGACAAAAAGATTGATAAGAACAATCCCGTGGTGGCCCGGACGAAGGAATGGGTGGACGCCCAGTATGATGAGGGGCGGGTCACTACCATCACCGACGAAGAGTTGCTGGAGCAGATCCGGCTCGCATGCGAAGCCTTACATATAGATCTGGGATTGTTTTAAATAAAGAAAAACGGAGGACAGAGGATATGACGGAAAAGATTAAAATGACTACCCCTTTGGTAGAGATGGACGGAGACGAGATGACAAGGATTCTTTGGCAGATGATCAAGGAAGAACTCCTGACTCCCTTTATTGAGTTAAAGACTGAGTATTATGATCTGGGATTGGTACATCGAAATGAGACAGACGATCAGGTCACTTATGATGCGGCGGAAGCCACAAAGAAATACGGCGTGGCGGTGAAGTGCGCCACCATTACCCCCAATGCCGCCAGGATGCCGGAATATCATCTGAAGGAAATGTGGAAAAGCCCCAACGGCACCATCCGTGCTATTCTGGACGGCACGGTGTTCCGGGCGCCCATCATCGTAAAAGGGATCGAGCCCTATGTGCGTACATGGAAAAAGCCCATCTGCATTGCCAGACATGCTTACGGGGACGTATACAAAAATGTGGAGATGAAAATCCCCGGCCCCGGCAAAGTAGAACTTGTGTACACAGGGAAAGACGGGCAGGAAATGCGGGAGACGGTTCACGAATATGAAGGTCCCGGGATCGCTCAGGGCATGCACAATTTAAATAAGTCCATTGAGAGCTTTGCCAGAAGCTGCTTCAATTACGCCATAGACACGAAGCAGGATATATGGTTTGCCTCCAAAGATACCATTTCCAAAAAATATGACCATACCTTCAAGGATATTTTTCAGGAGATCTTTGACCGGGAATATAAGGAAAAATTTGACGCCATGGGCATAGAGTATTTTTATACGCTGATCGACGACGCAGTTGCCCGCGTGATCAAATCGGAGGGCGGTTATATCTGGGCATGTAAGAACTATGACGGCGACGTGATGAGCGATATGGTAGCTACCGCCTTCGGCTCTCTGGCAATGATGACTTCCGTTTTAGTTTCCCCTGAGGGATATTATGAGTACGAGGCGGCGCACGGAACCGTTCAGCGCCATTATTATAAGCATTTAAAGGGTGAGGAGACCTCCACCAACTCTGTAGCGACCATTTTTGCGTGGACAGGCGCGCTGAGAAAGAGAGGCGAGCTTGACGGCATCGAAGCGCTCAGCAGTTTTGCGGATAAGCTGGAGGCAGCCACCTTAAAGACCATTGAGGACGGTAAAATGACAAAGGATCTGGCGATCATGACTACCATTCCCAATCCTACAGTATTGAACAGCCGTGATTTTATTGTGGCTGTCCGCCAGACGCTGGAGGAGAGTCTGTAGATTCAGAAGGAGGTTACAAATGGCCTTTGTGAGTTTGTTGTGGAGAGAAGTCCAAAGCGGGGCGGAGCCGGAAGGCAAAGCCCCTATGCCGGACTTTTTTCTGGATCTGAATATCGATCAGCTCTTTAAGCTGATCAAAGATCAGGCCCCAGGATATGACCTTTCTCAGATGTATTACCGGTTTCCACAGGACGAGGAGGAAACCCGGTATCGGAGAGAGGTGTACCGTGATGTAAAAACGCCTCAGATATATGAATGTCTGGAGGCGTTTTCTAAACAGATGCGGACGGTAGCCAAGGCGCTGGAAAACAGGACGGCGATAGAGGACCAGCTGCAGATAAACGCCTGGCACAGCACGGCGGCCGCGCTCTATTGCCGCGCAGTGCATTTACTGTGGGAGCAGATATCGCAGCTGCCGGTACAGTCACAGGGGCTGAAGCAGCTGACGGAAGATCTTTGTGCTTACGTGCAGCGGAAAGATTTTCTGGAATTGAAAAAGGCGGCCTGTCATATCCGGGAGCAGATGGAGAATATCCGCCTGATCTTAAGGATCGAGAACAATAAGATCACAGTAACCCATGGCAGTCTTGAAGGGGCTTACGAGACTTTCCTCGGCGGCGAGGGCGGCGAACAGGCCAGCCCCTTTGCGGCAGATATGCGCATGTCCCCTCTGGAAGAAGAAATCTTTGCGGTCTACCGGAAGAAATATCCCCAATTATTCCGTGATATCCAGCAGTTTTCAGAGTCCTTTCCCGCCTTTGGAGAAGAGGACATTTTCCGGCTGGAAAAGGAACTGCAGTATTATCTGGCGTTTTACCGGTTCCAGCAAAAAATGGAATCCTGGAACTGCTGTTTCACGGAGCCGGAAACGGACGAAGGAAAAGAGATGGAGGCACGGGATTTGTATGATCTGGCGTTGGCGGCCTCTAATTTTGCGCAGAATAAGCCGGTGGTGGCCAATGATTTTGTTTATCATGAGGGAGAGGCGTTTTTTGTAGTCAACGGCCCCAATCAGGGAGGAAAGACCACCTTTGCCCGCAGTCTTGGTCAGCTTATCTACTTCGCCAAAATGGGCTTTGACGTGCCGGCAGGATGGGCCAATGTCCATACAGTTTCAGGTCTGATGACCCATTTTTCCGTGGAGGAGAGCATGGAGACCGGACAGGGCAAGCTGATGGAAGAGCTTTCCCGGCTGGCGCCGATGATGAGATCCAAAGTAAGAAATGCGTTTGTGATCATTAACGAGCTGTTCACCACGGCTGCCCATTACGACGGCTGTATTATGGGGGCCAAGGTGTTGGAGCATTTTATCGCGGCGGGCTGCAGAGGGATTTATGTCACCCATTTGAAGGAACTGGGCAGTTCCATTGAAAAAGTAGTTTCCATGACTGCGATGTTGGACGGCTCAGAAGCCCACCGCCGCACATACAAAATTCTCCGCAGAGAGGCGGAAGATGCAGGGTATGCGGAGGACATTGTAAAGAAATATGAACTGACCTATCCCTTGCTGAAGGAGCGGCTGGCAGAGTTTTTTGGATCATCGGAAAAAGCTCCTGCAGGACAGCAGAAATGAGGTGAACCGTGAACGTATATATGTTGTATAAAAACCGGGAATGGAAAGGCGCAAAAACCTACTATGACAGCAGCAGCATCATTCACGATCTGGGCCTTGAGAATCTGTTCCGGGCCGCTTCCAGAGATCAGGAGCGGTCAGAAGAAAATGTGCAGACGATCACTGACGCCGACGAGCATTTGGCAAATACGCTGAAGCGGGTGATGACGGCGCCTCTTTTCGCGCAGGAGGAGATCAGTTACCGGCAGGAAATATTAAAGGACTGTATTGAGAATCCGGAATTTATCAAAGATCTGTACGGGCAGGTCTGTGATATGATGATCCGCTGGGAAAAGCTGGGGAAAAAAGAAATGAATAAGCCCGGCGCCAGGGGAAAGCATATCCATTTGACAGCGGAAGTGAAGATACTGCACTTGTTTGTCAATGTGCTTTCCGAGCTGAAAACATTGTGCAGGCGCAGCAGCTCGCAATTACGTTCAGAGGGCCTGCAGAGATTCTGCAGCGGTTTGGAAGCTGCTTTTTCTGACCAGTGGGAAGCAAAGATCAGGGAAGTGCTGGAGGATCTGACCTTTTTTAATGACGGCACGGAAGGGTATGGCCTGAACAGCGGCAGCACAGGACTGGTGCGGCAGGCAAAGATCGTGCTGGAATGTCGGCTGGGAGACGGCATGAAACTAGGCGACATGCGGATGGATTCTGTGGAGACAATAAATAAGAAATACCGGAGGACGAAGGAAAAAAAGACGATGATGGAAAAAATCACCGCCACGTTTGCTTCCGAACCTACCACGATCCTCAAGGATCCGATGCTGTTAGAGGATCTGGCCCGGTTAGAGGGACAGGTGGTAGGATATATTCTGCAGCGTTTCCGTCCATTTATGGCGGAATGTGGAGAATTTTTTGAAGAGTTATATATACAGAGCGCTTTTTATCGGGCATGTTATAACCTGTATGTACGCAGTCAAAATATGGAGTTGGAACTGTGTTATCCTACGGTATGTGCCGGAGACTGCATGTCTTTTGAAAATCTGACGGAATTCAGCATGGCGCTCTTTCGAAGCAGTGTGCCTGTAGGAAATACATGCAGCATCAAGGACAAGATGCTTCTGATCGTCACAGGCGCCAACCAGGGCGGCAAATCTACTTTTCTGCGAAGCATCGGTATCGCGCAGGTAATGCTGCAGTGTGGGATGTTTGTCAGCGCAAGGCGGTTTGAAAGCGGGATCTTTCCCTTTTTCTTTACCCACTTTACAAGGCGGGAGGACATCGCGATGAACAGCGGCCGTCTGGACGAGGAATTAAAGCGTATCGATCAGATCGTCCGGCATCTTGGCAAAAACGCTATGGTACTGCTCAACGAATCCTTTGCTACTACTACTGAGGAGGAAGGCTCCGTTATTGCGTATGATGTGATCCGCGCCCTTGTGGAGGCGGGGGTAAAGGTGCTGACAGTGACGCATCTGTTATCCTTTGCAAAAAAGGTATATGCCGAGGGGCGGCCGGAGGTGTCCTTTTTAAGCGCGGAGCGAAAGGAAAATGGCCTCCGTACTTATAAAATGATTCCCAATGAGCCGGAACTGACCAGCTTTGGACTGGATCTGTACGAGCGGATGATACCGGACAGCGCCTCTGTGTGACGCCGGATCCGGCATGAAAAAAAGAACCGCCGGGAGACGGCGCTTTGCTGCTACAGTATCTCAGCGGAGGACCAGCGACCAAAACAGGGAGAGAATGAGAAGCAGAAGCAGGTTGCCCACTGTAAATTCCAGAAGAAATCTTCCCGGACGGGCTTTTTCCGTCTGGAAATAGAGTTTCAGACTGATGAGACTTGCAAGGCTGGCGATGGGTGTGCCGAGGCCGCCGATGTTGACGCCAAGGAGAAGGGCCTTGGCGTTTTCGGTAAAACCGGAAAGCAGCAGGGCCGCAGGCACATTGCTGATGATCTGGCTGGTCAGAAGCGAAGCCAGATATTCCCTGCCGTACAGAAGTTCTTTCAAAAGCCCGTCCACCGCATGGATCCGGGCCAGATTTCCGGCAAAGACAAAAAAGGCCACAAAGGTGAGCAGGAGCATGAAGTCTGCCTTCAGCAAGGTCTTCCGGTCAAAGATCAGCAGAATGCCTACAACCGCCAGAAGCATGACGGGCCAGTTCAATACTCTGACAACTGTCAGCAGGCAGACTGCAAACAGACCAAGGTAGATCCAGAGAAGCCGGTATTTCATCTCGTGATCTTCTTTGGGAAGGGATTTGATCGAGGAAGCAGGCACCAAAAGGCAGGCAAGAAGCAGCAGGCAAAGAGACAGAAACCAGACCGGAAAGGTTGCTGCAAGGAAACCGGTAAAAGAGAAATTGTAATAGGAATACAGATACAGATTCTGGGGATTCCCGATGGGTGTCAGCATGCTGCCGAGATTCGCAGCCACAGTCTGCAGTACGATGATCCGGATCATTGCTTCCCGGCGTCCGGCAAGGCTCAGGACGATGACGGTGAAGGGCACAAACGTAATCAGCGCCACGTCGTTGGTAATGAACATGGAGCTGAAGAAGCAAAGACAGACGAGGGGGACTCCGATGGAACGGGTATTTTTGGCCCGCATGCCGAGCGCCCTGGCCAGCACCGCGAATACGCCGGCTTTTTGCAGACCGGCCACCACGGTCATCAGTCCGTACAACAGCGCCAGTGTGCGAAAGTCGATATAAGAGAGATATCCGGCGTCCGGCAGCACGAAAAGACAGCTGATGACGGCTGCCAGCGCAGAGATCACAAATACAGGTTCTTGTTTCAGGAATGAGCGGATGGTGGACATAGAAATCTCCTAAGGTAAATATTTTTGCTTGAGTGCAGGTACTGGTAATGATAAGCACCGGGGATGCTCGCTGTTCGGCTGCACTCACAACAGATTGAAATAATAAGCAACGAACGCCCAGCAGCTCGAAACATGCGGTTTCTCGCAGAAGGCTGCACTCACAACAAATTGAAATAATAAGCAACGAACGCCCAGCAGCTCGAAACATGCGGTTTCTCGCAGAAGGCTGCACGCACATAAAATAAAATCAAGACCTTACTGTCTGAGTGTAAACATGCACAGTAAGGTCTCGCTTTTATTTTGCGTTCGTTGCTTATTTTACAAATTGGAAGACGCAGTAGGAGGCGTAGATTGCCAGTAAGAGGATTCCCTGTATCCGGGAGAGCTTACCCCGAATCAGCGTGGGGATCGTCAGCAGTATCATCACGAAAAACATCAGCGGGATATCCAGCACAAGGGATGCGTTATAGCTGCCGATCTTGGAATCCTGAGGGATCTGGAAAGGCGCCAGCGTAACAGAAACGCCGCTTACCAGCACCAGATTGAACAGATTGGCGCCAATCACATTGCCCAGTGAAAGCGCACCGTGTCCTTTTGCCAGAGAAGTGATGGCGGTGACAAGCTCCGGAAGGGAAGTGCCGAGCGCAACAAAGGTGAGGGCAATGACTGCGTCGGGAACGCCAAGAGCCGTTGCGATCTTGGTGCCGTTGTCCACAAGCAGTCTGGCGCCTACAGCAATGATGGCAGCGCCAATGATCAGCAGGATAATCTCCTTTGCAACAGAATCCGTTTCGGTACTTTCCGGTTCTTCCGCGACTGCAGCAGGTTCCTGAGGAGAACGCTTCATCTGCCATACAGTGTAGACCATGTAGACAACAAAGATCACCAGCAGGATAACACCTGTGAGCCGGGTAAAGGACGGATCAACATCTGCTCTGGTATAGGCAATCACCGCATAGAAAATGGCAGACGCAAAGAAAAAGATTACCGGTGAAATCAGCGTCTTTCTTTCTACAGAACCCGGACGGACAGCCACGGTAATGGCTGCAATCAGGGCGGTGTTGCAGATAATGGAACCGATGGCGTTACCATAGGCGATGGAACCGTTGCCGCCTACAGCAGACGTAGCGGAAACCATAACCTCCGGCAGGGTAGTGCCGATGGACACCACCGTTGCGCCGATCAGAAGCTCCGGCAGATGAAACCGGTGGGCAATACCGGTAGCGCCGTCCACAAACCAATCTCCGCCTTTAATCAGTAAAACGAAACCCAAAAGAAATAAAAGTACAGAGACAAATAAATTCATAACCAAACTCCTCCTCAAGTAGTATTATAAAAAGTATACCTTATTTTGGTAAAAAAGTCTATGAGAATTCACTTTTTTGCAGTCTATTTCGCCTTATAGGGAGGATCTGCCGGATAGCCGCCGTCCAGCTTCTGCATAGCCCGCTGCACCGCGTCCCTGGAATCCTTCCAGTCGGCGTCCCGGTTTCGATAGTCAAATTTGTCGATGAACCATTCCACGTCTGCTTCCACCCGGTCCATGCTTACGCGCATCAACTCAAAAACATCTTTATAAAAGTCTTCCAGCTGGCGGCCGTTCAGCCTGCTGTCCGCTTCGCCGATGATCGTGGCAAAATGGTGAAGGCAGAAGCCTTTCCCGTTCTTCATAGCCTTATAAAAATCCGTATCGGACCGAACCATCATAAAAAAGGTGTCAATGTAACGCCGGTAGGTGTCCTTCTGCTTGCTACACAAAAAGCAGTCGGATTCTTTGGCTCGGATCCATGCGCTCAGTGCGGTGTTGGAGGAAGCGTCCTCCTCGGCAGCCGCCTTTTTGCGTTTGAACAGGGAAGGCTTTCCGGGCTTGACGCCGGAGAGCTTTTTCTTCAGCTCCTCATTCAGTTCATGAAAATAGGAGGAAAGCATAATGGCGTTGCCCAGCGAATTTCCGTATTGGAACATCTTTTGGTAGTGACTGCGGCAAAAGCCCAGCTTGTTGGTCTTTTCGCGGATATCGGTCTGCATATAGGCGGAGGCGGATCCCAGTATGTAATCCAAAGTGTCCTGTTCCAGTTTTCGTTCAATGTAGCAGAAAGGACATTCCTCGTCCGCCTGAAAAGCGTCCATCAGCGGAATCGTGTATAAGCTCTCTTTCATTGGCGTATTCCCTCCTTTGTTGAGTTTATTATACCGAAAAACCGGTTTCGTCGCAATATAAGGTTGCTTATTTTCGGAAAAAAGGGTACAATGTGCATATTCAAAGTTGTTTTATTTAGGAAGACACAGACACAGGAGGAAACGTTATGTGGGCTTATGAGAGTGTGTTTTACCAGATATATCCCATGGGATTTTGCGGAGCGCCCTTTGAAAATGACGGGGAGTGCCGTCCGAGGATCAAAAAGGTGGAGGAGTGGATTCCCCACATCAAAGAGCTGGGGGCCAACGCCGTTTATTTTTCGCCGGTATTTCAGTCGGATACCCATGGCTATAATACAAGAGATTATAAAACCATTGACTGCCGGCTGGGAACCAACGAGGACTTTGCCGCGGTATGTAAAGCGCTGCACAGGGAAGGCATCCGGGTGGTGCTGGACGGGGTGTTCAACCATGTGGGAAGAGGCTTCTGGGCATTTCAGGACGTGCTGCGGAACCGCTGGGAGTCTCCCTACAGGGATTGGTTTCACATCAGCTTTGACGGCAATTCCAACTACAATGACGGCCTGTGGTACGAGGGCTGGGAAGGACATTATGACCTTGTGAAGTTGAATCTGTGCAATGAAGCGGTGATCAGCCATATTTTTGAATCTATAGAAGGCTGGGTAAAGGAATTTGATATCGACGGCCTGCGCCTTGATGTGGCTTATTGTCTGGACAGGAATTTTCTGAAGCGGCTCAGGGGCTTCTGCAAAGGCCTGAAACCGGATTTCCTGCTTTTGGGAGAGCTGCTCCATGGAGATTACAACCAGTTTGTCAATGATGAGATGCTGGACAGCGCAACCAATTATGAATGTTATAAAGGGCTGTATTCCAGCTTTAACAGTATGAACATGTTTGAGATCGTCCATTCGCTGCTGCGTCAGTTTGGGCCGGAGCAGTGGACGTTGTATAAGGGCAAGCATCTGCTTTGTTTTGTGGACAATCACGATGTGACAAGGGTGGCTTCTATTCTGAATAATGAGAATCATCTTCCGCTGATCTATGGGATGCTCTTTGGCATGCCCGGCATCCCCTGCGTGTACTATGGCAGCGAGTGGGGCGCCAAAGCGGAAAAGCATCAGGGGGACCCTGCCCTTCGGCCCTGCTTCCCGGAGCCAAAATTTAATGAACTCACCAGCTGGATTGCAAAGCTGGCAAAGATACACCGCGCAAGCAAGGCATTGTGTTATGGCAGTTTCCGCTCCGTTCTGCTCACAAACCGGCAGTGCATTTTTGAGCGCGCCGCAGAGGGCGAACGGGTGCTTGTGGCGATTAACGCTTCTGATGAGGAATATACGGCTCATTTTGACGCAGGATGCGGACAGGCGGAGGATATGATCACCGGAGAGCGCCACGATTTCGGCGGCGGCAGTACGCTGCCTCCCTATAGCGTACAGTATTGGAAAATGGAAAGATAAGGATCAATGGAACCAACACGTTTGAATAAATATCTCAGTCAAATCGGATATTGTTCCCGCAGGGAAGCAGACCGGCTTATAGAAGCGGGAGCGGTTACTGTGAACGGCAGCGTTCCGGAGATGGGGACGAAGGTAACGGAGGCAGATGAGATTCTGGTAAAGGGCCAGCCCGTTAAAAAGGAAGAGGAAAAGATCCTGCTTGTGCTGAACAAGCCAAAGGGAATCGTCTGTACTACCGCAAAGGCGGAGAAAAATAATGTGATCGATTTCCTTCACTATCCAAAGCGGGTATATCCTGTTGGAAGGCTGGATAAGGACTCAGAGGGACTGCTGTTGCTCACCAATCAGGGAGATCTGGTAAACCGCCTGATGCGGGGCAGCAACCGCCATGAAAAAGAGTATGTGGTTACGGTGGACAAGCCGTTGACAGAGGCGTTTCTGAAGGGCATGGCCGCCGGGGTCTATCTGAAGGAGCTGGATGTAAAGACGCGTCCCTGCTTTGCGGAAAAAATGGATGATCTTACATTTCGTATCATTCTGACCCAGGGACTGAACAGGCAGATCCGAAGAATGTGCGCATGTTTTGGCTATCAGGTGGTAAACTTAAAGAGGATCCGCATTATGAATATCCGGCTTCAGGGACTGCCCACAGGCAGATATCGGGAAGCCACTGCGGAAGAAAGAAAAGAATTGTGGGAATCCATTCAGGATTCTTCCAATGAAGCGAAAATGATAACCTGGTGAAAAGAGGAGACAATGGATCAGAAATTAAAGCGGATGAAAGAACTGAATACGCTTTTGAATGAGGCGTCCAAGGCCTATTATGCGGAAAGCAGAGAGCTGATGAGCAACTTTGATTACGACAGGCTGTATGATGAGCTGCAGGCCCTTGAGCAGGAGACGGGAATTATTCTTGCGCAGAGCCCGACCCAGCGGGTGGGGTATGAGGTACTGTCCTCTCTTCCAAAAGAGGCCCATGACACGCCGATGCTTTCTCTGGATAAGACAAAGGATCGGGAGGCGCTTGCGGATTTCGCGGGGGGCCAGACCTGCCTGCTGTCATGGAAGCTGGACGGGCTTACCATTGTCCTGACATATCAGGAAGGACGGCTTGCAAAGGCGGTCACCCGGGGCAACGGCAGCGTGGGCGAGGTGATCACCAACAACGCCCGGGTATTTCAGAATGTTCCCCTGCAGATCTCCTATAAAGGAACCCTTGTGCTGCGGGGAGAGGCTGTCATCTCCTATGAAGATTTTGAACGGATCAACAGGGAAATCCCGGAAGAGGATGCCAAATATAAGAATCCCAGAAACCTGTGCAGCGGTTCGGTACGGCAGCTGAACAATGAGATCACCGCAAAGCGCAGCGTCTATTTTCTGGCGTTTGCGCTGGTGCAGGCAGAGGGAGTAGATTTTGAGAATTCCAGGGCAAAGCAGCTGGAATGGCTGCGCAGTCAGGGATTTTCCGTTGTGGAATACCGAAAGGTCACAAAAGAAACGATGGCTGAGGCAGTGCAGTGGTTTGCAGACCATATCGAAAAAAATCGCTTTCCCTCTGACGGACTTGTGCTGATTTATGATGATATTGCCTATGGGCGGAGTCTGGGCAGAACGGCAAAATTTCCGCGGGATTCTATTGCCTTTAAATGGGCGGATGAGGTGCGGGAGACTACCCTTCTGGAGATAGAATGGAGCCCCTCCAGAACGGGGCTGATCAATCCTGTTGCCATCTTTGAGCCGGTGGAGCTGGAGGGTACGACTGTCAGCCGCGCCAGCGTTCACAACGTGAGTATCGTAAAAGAACTGGCGCTGGGCATCGGCGACCGGATTTCGGTGTATAAGGCCAATATGATCATTCCCCAGATTGCGGAAAATCTGACGAAGAGCGGCAATCTGGTTATCCCGGACACATGTCCCGTGTGCGGCGGCCGCGCGGAGATCCTCCGGACAAATGATGTGGAATCGCTGTACTGCATGAATCCGGAATGTCAGGTGAAGCATGTGAAGGCCTTTGCGCTGTTTACAAGCCGGGACGCGCTTAATATAGAGGGACTTTCCGAGGCAACGCTGGAAAAGTTCGCCGCCGCAGGATTTTTGAAGGAGTTTGCCGACCTGTTTCATCTGGACGCCCATCGGACGGAAATTGTGGCGATGGAGGGCTTCGGAGAAAAATCCTATGATAATCTGATGAAGAGTATTGAGCAGGCCAGAAAGACCACTCTTGCCAGAGTGATCTATGCCCTCGGAATCCCGGGGATCGGGCTTGCCAATGCAAAACTGATCTGCAGGGAATTTGACAATGATATGGAACGAATGTGCCGTGCGCCAAAAGAGGCGCTCAGCGCCATTGTGGGCATCGGAGACGTACTGGCGGACGCCTTTGCAGCGTATTTTGCAAAGGAGAGCAACGTGGCGATGCTGGAAAGGCTGCTGAAGGAGCTGGAGATAGAAAAAGAAGAAAAAGACAGTCAGCAGAAGCTGAAGGGCAAGACATTTGTTGTGACAGGCAGTCTTATTCATTTTACGAACCGGAACGCGCTGAAGGAGCTGATCGAGCAGCAGGGCGGAAAGGTGACGGGATCAGTGACGGGGAAGACAGATTATTTGATCAACAACGATATCACTTCGAATTCTTCCAAAAATAAGAAGGCCAGAGAGCTGCAGATCCCCATATTGTCGGAGGAAGATTTTTTGGGGATGTTGTCGGAGGAGAGCCCGTCCGGGCTGTTGTCGGAAAAACAGTAAACTGCCATAAGACCTGCCGATCTGTCTGAGCAGAAATGAGGGATAAATATGCCAATCAAGGTACAGGGAGAGCTTCCCGCAAAACAGATACTGGAGCAAGAAAATATATTTGTCATGGATGAGACGCGGGCGATCCATCAGGATATCCGCCCGCTGAAGATCGCCATTTTGAATCTGATGCCCATCAAGCAGGACACGGAGCTGCAGCTGCTCCGGGCGCTTTCCAATACGCCGCTGCAGGTGGATGTCACTTTTATGCACATGAGCAGTCATGTATCCAAAAATACTTCTGCAAATCACCTGAACCGGTTTTACAACACCTTTGACGAGGTGTCCGGCAAAAAGCTGGACGGGATGATTATCACCGGCGCGCCGGTGGAACAAATGGATTTTGAAGAAGTAAATTACTGGGATGAGCTGAAGGAGATTATGAAGTGGACGGATACCAACGTGACCTCTACGTTACATATCTGCTGGGGCGCGCAGGCGGGACTTTATTTCCGCTATGGTATTCGCAAGGTACCTTTGGAAAAGAAGATGTTCGGCGTTTACCCCCATCGGGTATTAAATCGAAAGATACCCATTGTTCGGGGCTTTGATGATATTTTTTATGCGCCCCATTCACGGCATACCGGAATCGATGAGGAGCAGGTGTATGCCAACAAGGAACTGAAGGTAATGGCGGATTCCCCGGAAGCCGGCGTTTACCTGATTATGGCGGAGGACGGCAAGAACTTCTTTGTGTGCGGGCATCCGGAGTATGACCGGCTGACGCTGGATCAAGAATATAAGCGGGATCTGGATAAGGGGCTTCCTATTCAGATGCCGAAAAATTATTATCCCAATGACGATCCCAAGGCGCGGCCCCTGCTGCAGTGGCGCGCCCACTGTAATCATTTGTACGCCAACTGGCTGAATTATTACGTCTATCAGAACACGCCCTACGAGTGGTAGGAGGAATGCCCGGAAGTGTTGCAATGGCAACGCTTTCGGGCGTTTTAGACTTGCAAAGCAAAGTTATTGTATGGGTTGTTGGATCGAATGTCTATATCAGTGAAAAATCGTTGTTTTGATGAGAAAAACAGGGATTTGGAAAAAGCAAAAGGGGAGATGCTTTTCTCCTCTTTTGCTGTAAGAAAATTTCAACCGGCGGTTGAGGATTATTTTCCGAGCTTTTTATTTATTTTTCTCACGTCGGTGCGTATTGTGATGAATACTGCGGCAGTAATCACAGCATAAATTATTATAAACAGCGGGAATATGTTTTTGAAAAACATATACCATTTGCCGATTTCAACATATCCTGCAACAACTGTTGTAATAAATGTTATGGCAAGACTTATTAAAAAGTGCAGAATCGTGGCTTTGACGGTTGTTATGCCGTTTATATCATAAACTATGTTTGCCGCTCCGTACGTGGCAGACGCAAACAGCCATATCGCAAACTGGACTGCCATTGTATGAGCACCGATTTCGCTCTTGACCGTAAGCAGGCAAATTGTGGTGCATACCCAGCCTATTGCAAGTCCTCTCATAATATATCCTCTAATTTTTCTCATCATTTCAATACACCTCCATCACAAATCTTTTAAAATCTCCGGCATATTTTCGCGAGAGCGTAAGAAGCATGCCGGTGTTTTTCATTGTCAGAGTATAGTTGCCGCTGAATTCCGCCGTGATTGATAAAACGCAATTTATATTCACCACGGTGCTTTTGTTTATTCGTATAAATCCGCGCGGTTTGCCTATGCTTTCAATTTCGTACAGTTTCAGGCGCGTTTCATAAATATCATTTTCGATATGTGCTATTACTTTGCCACCGTCTGTTTCAAAGTGCGATACATCGGATATATCAAAGATATATTCATATTCGTTTTTAAAGAAAAACATTTTCTGCTGCTTGCCGCCGAGCAATTCAATAAGATTGCGCACCTGCGCGCTTTCGGTTTGCCCGCGTATGATAATTTCCGGCTCAGTTAAATCAGCGTGTTCAAGTGTTATTTTCATCTCAATCACCTCTGAGATTATATTTAACATACACTGAGATATTTGTCAGTGGATTTTTGGTATGTGGTGTGATTTTGCGGGTAAGAGGAAAATTTGAGTGATAAAACAAATGATATGAATGGAAAATACTGAATTTTAAAATCCATTGCCTGACGAAACAAAATATGTTATGATACAAAATAGAAAGACGGTGATGAAATGGTTAGTGAAGAGCGTCAAAAGAAATATCTGCAGCGGATCAAAGAATTCCGTCTTATGGACGATGATTTTATGACGGCCTGTTTTTCTGAAAGCATAGAATGTACGGAACTTGTGCTTCAGATCATGCTGGGAGATCAAAACCTGAAGGTATTGGAAGTACATACCCAGCACAGTATCAAGAACCTGCAGGGCCGGTCAGTCAGGCTGGATGTGTATGCTGTCGGAGCAGACGGACAGAGAATGAATATTGAGATCCAGCGGCAGGAAAAGGGCGCCGGTTTTAAGCGCGCAAGATATAACAGCAGCCTGATCGACGCAGCGATTCTCCCGTCGGGAGAAGATACTGATAATCTGCCGGATACCTATGTGATCTTTATCACGGAAAGTGATGTGATCGGAAAAGGGCTTGCAGTGTATCATATTGATAAGTACATCACGGAAACAGGAGAATTGTTTGATGATGGCTCCCATATATTGTATGTGAACGGGGCTTACCGTGATGATTCGCCGATTGGAAAACTGATGTATGATTTTTCATGTGCGGAGCCGGATCAGATGGTTTATAAAGAACTGGCAAAACGGGTAAGATATTTTAAGGAAGAGCCGGAAGGAGTGAATATAATGTGCAGAGCAATGGAAGAATTATGTAATGAAGCAAAAATGGAAGGCGTACAGGAAGGAATCCAGAAAGGAATCCAGCAGGGCAGCAGGAAAGCAGCGCTGAATATGCTGGCGTCAAAGAAACTTTCATTGGAGACGATCGCGATGTATTCAGGTCTGAAACTGGAGGAAGTAAAGGAACTGGAGAAGCAGATAAGTTAGACAATCGATGAATGATCAATTTATTATGTCTATCAGAATACGCTATACGAGTGGTAGGAAAAATGCCCGGAAGTGTTGTAATTGCAGCGCTTTCGGGCGTTTTTTAATTTTTTGAGTGAAATCAACAAAAATCAGAAATGCTGTATAACGTGGAAAAATATGGCGTATTCAAGCTGAAAAAGGGGACAGAAATGGGGCAGAAAATTTTATAGGGTAGAACCTAAAAAGAGATAAAAATAAAAAATAGAAAATGGGTATGAGTTGTCCAGTTGCAATCATGAAGAAACTCCAGAAATGTATTTTTGTACTTTTCTGGAGTTTCTTTTGTTTAGATTTACAGCTCCGAGGAAGCATCTGTATCCTTCCCGCTTCTGTCATGCCGATTTTCCTTACTTGATCGATTTTATCTTTCATATAGACGAAGTCCGCAATGCAGATATTTTCTCCTGGGATAAATCCAGCCTTATCCACGCAGAGAAAAACACCATGTTTGCGATATCGAGCGGATCGCCTGCCCGGTAAACCGGTTGCTGGATGGCGTCTGGTTCTTCATAGTTTTTGAAAGAAGTATCGATCTATCCGGGGAAAATGGAAGTTACCCTCATTTCAGCTTTTTATTTATATGCGTTCCGGAAAATCGTCAGATAATCCACATCAGAAAGCGGAAGGGGATCTGCGGTAATATCGCCGCCCAGAACTTCGTGTACTTTTGCAGGATAGAGATTCAATTCTTCCTCGGTGATGCCCTCCGCACTCATTTTTAAGTCAGCGCAGCCGATAGCGGCGATCAGATCATCCAAAGCCTTGATAAAATCCTGCCCGGAGACGGGATTTTCCACACCCATTGCCTTTGCCATCTTCTTCATCGGCTCCTCGGCGGCCTTGCGGTCGGCAAAGAAGCTATAGTAGGCGTGGGCAATCTCGATCAGTCCGGCGCCGTGGATCAGATCACTGTGGAAACTGCCCATGACATGCTCCATGGTGTGGGCGGAGGTACACATCATGTAGTATCCGGCGAAGGTGTTGGCATAGGCCATCATCTCCCGGGCCTCACGGTCGCTTCCGTCCGCGACAGCACGAGGCAGATACTTCGCTACCAGCTCAATGGTCTTTAAGGCGAACATCTCACCCATGGGATGGACATTTTTATTGACCACTGTCTCTGAGGCATGGAAGAATGTATCCATTCCCTGATAAGCGGTCAGTTTTGCGGGGACGCTCATCATCAGATCACAATCGACGACAGAGAGTGTGGGAAACATGGAATGGAAGAAGATGCCCGTCTTTTCCTGCGTCTTGTCATTTGTAATGACGGAAGCGATATCCACTTCACTGGCTGTTCCGGCAGAGGTGGTGATACAGACAATGGGGATGGCGGGATTAAGGGGCGTTTTCTTACCGCCTGCCGCGCTCAGAGAGTAGTCCCAGATGTCACCGGGATTGGCTGCCATCAAAGCGATGCACTTGGAGCAGTCCATGACAGAGCCGCCTCCGAGGGCAACCACAAAATCACATCCGTTTTCCCTGACGGCTTCCGCACCGTCCATGACGTTGATGTCGGTGGGGTTTGGGCGGATCTGATCAAACAGCACATGAGCCACGCCTGCTGCATCCAGCTCTTTTTCCACGCGGGCAAGATAGCCGTACTTCTTGGTAGAAGTACCGTTTGACGTAACAATAAGGGCTTTTTTCCCTGGGAGCGTTTCCTTGTGCAGATCGTTCAGCCTTCCGGGTCCGAAAAGAATTTTTACAGGGTTATCGTGAGTCCAATTATACATGGTTTCATCCTCCTTATCAGGTTGTTTGAACCTCTTAATAATAATACAATCATACATCCAATCGGTGCGGAAAACAGCGGCAAATCTTAATGAATATAGTGGCTTTATTTAAGATTTATGCTATAATCAACGATAAGGGGATGAACGATATGTGTATAGAAGAAGCAATACAGAAACTTGGAGAGGATTTTCCGCATTTGAATTGGACTTTTGTACCGAAGACGATCGGGGAAAGCGATGAGGTCATGTCTTATTGGCCGGGCGAACCCGAAGAGGATGTGCTTGTCTGTGTCCTGAAAGCCCGTCATGTGAACGAAGAGTTTCACAGGCAGGATTTTTTCTTCCTGAATTTTGCGTATCAGCGGGATTATATGGCGCTCAGCGCTAAGTCGGACAATCTGCTGGCTATAAAAGAAAACGACTGCTACATCGGGCAGCCGTTCAGCGGTTATGCAATTCGGGGAGAATCGGAAGAGGATATTATGATCATCGGTGTGCTGATTCAAAGGAACGCCTTTTTCAGAGAGTATCTTTCAGAACTGGCGGTGGATAACTCTATGTTTCATTTTTTTCTTGATCCGCAGACAGACCGCTTTTCGGAGAATATGATCCATCTGACATTTGATGTTTCTCATCCTGTGCGAAAAATTTTGGAGCTGATGATCCTTGAGTACGCAGACAAGAAAGAAGATACACAAGCTATTTTGAAGCCAATGACCCTTGCGCTTCTGATGCACGTTGCAAGAGAATATCGCAATGTATCCGAAAAAACGGAACGACAGTCTTTATCGGATCAGATCATTCGTTATATTGGCGAACACACAGGAAAAGTGACTTTGGGTATGACTGCTGCTCATTTTTCTTACCATCCCAATTATATTTCATCATTGATCCGGCAGAAAACCGGCAGGACGTTTTCTGAAATATTGCTGGAACAAAGGATGGAACGGGCTTTGGCGCTGCTGAAAGGAACCGGTCTTTCAGTTGAAGAAGTATCTTCAATGGTGGGCTATAATGACACCAGCAATTTCTACCGGGCGTTCCGGGGATATTATCATGTGTCGCCGAGAGAATATTTCAAAGCATAGATTATATGTTGAACAGATACAAAGAGCTGCACTTTTGAGGGATAATTTTTAGTTTAAGGGCTGAAAAATGGGCGTAGCTGGTCAGATGAAATCGGATCTCGGAGTATTCACAATGTCGACGCTCAGGAGCCATAATACTGGCAGTGTTCTTTTCCCTTCTCCGTCACGGCTTTAATGCCGCGATACTGCTTCATATCCTCTCCTACAGGGCAGAATGTGGCACAATAGCCGCACGGCCAGTGGTGCTGTTTCACCAGATCGATATGGTATTGCGTACACTTGTCCTTGTACATGATATACGGTCCGGGGTCGTTCTCCGAAAAACAGCCGACAGGACACACCTCCAAGCACTTTCTGCAATGGATGCAGAACTCTTTCTCGCATTTCGGGTCCGGCTAGATCGGCGCATCGGTGATGACGGACACGATCCGGACACGGGGCCCATATTCCTTTGTGATCAGATTGTGACTATCACCGACTGTGCCCATCCCGGCATAATATCCCGCCAGTACATGGGAAAAGGCCGCAGCAGGTTTTTTCAGCAGCACCTCAATATTGTCATAGCAGTCCCGCGGAAAGAAAAACGCCCGGTACTTTTTCTCCACCATGATGTATTGGGCAAGCCGGTATGCCATGTCGTCCATGATCCGGTTGCTGGTGTCATACTGCTCCTGATAAAGCATCGATGGGGCAGTGCTGGCCATGGGAAAAAACAGTGGGATGGCCAGCACGATGATGCTCCTGGCCCATGGCCAAATATTCTCCGGCCAGAACTCCGGGCTCTGGATCGGCTCCAAGCGCCAGCTGTCGACTGAGCAGCTTCGGATGAGTTCCGCACCCAGCTCTTTTGCTCTGCGATAGATGTCTTCCTTCAATTTCGCGTCAAACATATAGATCTCACCTCAACATATATAGTAGAATTATAAAAACTCAAAATAACCGGGAGAATTTATATTTCAGAAAAAAGAGATAACACTGTTTGTCATTTCTGAATATCCGAAAATCCATTCACACCTGTGCAGATCAGCTTTGATGTCAGCGCAATGATTTCTTCCAGCGGGATTTTCTTGCCGTCAGCGATCCACTGCTTATAAATCTCAATGGTACTTTGGGAAACAAAGGTCATGATGATATTCTGGACGTATGGGTCGATGTTCTTTTGTTTCCCATCGGCGCCCCACGTTTCCGACATAATCTCGTTTGTGATCCGGCGGCTGATGTAATGATAACTGCCGCTGCATAACAGTCTTTCGTGAAGGCGTCCCGCACTTTCACTTACCAGAAAAAATTCTCGTGTGATCTTATCCATATCCCGCGGACGCTCAAGTCCCTGGGTGCGTTTGATAAAATTCTTTGCCATTTCGTTTTGCAGTTCTCGCAGGAGGTCGTCCAGAGAATTGTAGTGCAGATAGAAAGTTTTACGGTTGATCCTTGCCCGTTCTGTCAGTTCTTTTATGGAAATCTGCTCGTAATCCATTTCGCAGATCATTTCCTCAAAGGTTTTTCGGATGGCCTCTTTCGTACGGATCACACGAAGATCTTCGTTAACTGTATTTTTCATCATGATACCTCCTGATAGAGAAAGAATGTTTGTCTGTATTATAAGCTATACGCGTATAAAAAGCAACCCGTGTGTAATACGCGTTACTGTCAAGCATTCGTTGGCAACTTTTTTCACACACGTTTTTTCATGCCTACGATTCGGTCTTAGTATCCTGC
>CANQNE010000008.1 GCA_947625135.1 uncultured Lachnospiraceae bacterium | reverse complement strand
TAAACGAAATGCTAAGCCACAGGTTTTGACCCATGGCTTAGCACTAGTTTTTTGTTTCAACTCCAAAAGACAGGTAATATATTCGGAAGAAGATTCCAACTAAAAATATGCTTTCTGTTGCAGTTTGTAAAATTATGCGCTAAAATCATAGAAGAAAAAACAGGCTGGAAAAGGCCTGATCATGCAAGGAGAAAATCTATGATTATCACAAAATTTGAAACATGGTGGGTGGACAGAGGAAAGTGCCTTTTTGACGAGAAGCGGCAGGGCGGCGCAAAAATGGGCTGGGACGTGATCGCCATCAAGCTGACTACAGATACGGGAATCGAAGGCATCGCCACCTGTATGGCTGCCAGAAGCGGCGGCGTCAGCGAAAATTATCTCCATGACAGCATTGCCC
Source organism: uncultured Lachnospiraceae bacterium (assembly GCA_947625135.1). GTDB lineage: Bacteria > Bacillota > Clostridia > Lachnospirales > Lachnospiraceae > CANQUC01. The sequence goes on along the minus strand of CANQNE010000008.1, from coordinate 73,392 downwards.
CGGTTGTATTGGGAAGAGATCCCCATGACCGGGAAGCGATCTTTTATGAGCTTTGGAATGTGGATCGGCACGAAGCGTTTTTCCCGGTATTCCTGCCCGGGCCAGTGGACGTGGCCCTCTGGGATATCTGTGCAAAGGCGGCGGGACTGCCTCTTTATAAATATATCGGCGCGTACAGGAACAGTCTGCCGGTTTATGCAAGCGGCAATTTCCACGGAACGGTACAGGAATATGTGGATGAGGCAGTCTATTACAAAAATAAAGGAATCCCCGGCTACAAGGCTCATCCCGGCGGCCCCCTGGAATTTGATATGGAGGTGCATCAGGCGGTTCGGGACGCAGTGGGCCCGGATTATATCCTTATGAGCGATCCGGTGGGCGAATACACCATGGGAGATGCGGTAAAAGCAGGCCGTCAGCTGGAGGCGCTTCATTATAAGTGGTTTGAGGAGCCTTTCCGTGATTTTGAATTATACAAATATACGGAGCTTTGCCGGACGCTGGATATTCCCATTGCGGCCACAGAAACCACAAGAGGCTGTCACTGGGGCGTGGCGCAGGTCATTGCCCAGCGGGCCGCGGATATTGTGCGGGCGGACGTCAGCTGGAAGGACGGCATTACCGGCACATTGAAGATCGCCCATCTGGCGGACAGCTTCGGCATGAACTGCGAGCTGCACACCACGACCATGAACTACATGGATCTGGTAAATGTCCATGTAAGCTGCGCCATTCGCAACTGTGAGTATTTTGAATATTTTGTCCCGGAGGATGACTACCGGCTGCCCATGAAAGGCGATCTTCCTATTAAAAACGGTGTGATCACGGTACCGGAAGCGCCGGGTGTAGGGGCGGATCTGGACTGGGAGCTGATTGAAAAAAGTTGTCACAGCTACCGGGTACAGCAGCTGTAAAAGAGTTTGAATTTACTGTTGCCTATTGTATAATAGAGGAAGATAGTCCGCAAGTAAGCGGAGGGTATTATCATAGGAGCGACCGGCTCCGGGAAGGAAATGTCATGAACGAGAAAAAAGAACTGACAGGCCGCACCGGTATCATTACCGGTGCCAGCAGCGGTATCGGCTATGCCATCGCAAACGAGCTGGCAAAGGCGGGAGCGACCGTGTATGCAGTCAGCCGCACGGGACAGGTGAAAGATGGGCTGCCGGAAAGTGAACCGGGCGTCTGCCACATCAAGGGGGATGTCACAGATTATGGCCAGATGGAGGCAATCGTAAAAGAGATCGGCGAAAAGAATGGTCTGGATTTTCTTGTAAATAATGCCGGCGTCACCAAAAAGTGCCGGGCGGAGGAATTTCCCACAGAGGATTTTGAACACATTCTGCAGGTGAATGTGAGCAGCATTTTCCGCCTGTGCCAGATCTGCTATCCTTATCTGAAAAAAAGTCCCCATAAAGGGCGGATCATCAACATCAGCAGCATGGCGGCCCATTTGGGATTTTCCGAGGTAGTCCCCTACTGTACCAGTAAGGCGGCGGTCTGTGGTCTTACAAGAGGGCTGGCTGTGGAGTGGGCCAACGACAATCTGTGCGTCAACAGCATTGCGCCGGGCTGGTTTCCCAGCGAGATGAGCAAGCAGGTGATGACGCCGGAGCGGAAGGCCGCCATATTAAACCGCATGCCGGTCCACGCCTTTGGCGACACAAAGGATCTCGGGCAGATGGCAAGATTTCTCATTGGTGACGGGGCAGGCTACATTACCGGACAGGATTTTGCCGTGGATGGCGGCGCGCTGGCTTATGGATTCTGATAGAAAAATAAAAAACAAAGAAAGCGCTTTTTGGAAACAGGAGGATGCACCTGTCCAAAAGGCGCTTTTTTTAGTTTGGGTGAAACAAAACAGCCCGGAAATGACACTATAGAATAAAAGCTGTTCAGTTGCGCAAGATTCGTATACAATGAAAACAAAAAGTGTTCTGCAGAAAACACCGGTTAGAGAATTCGCAGGGAGGAAGCTATGGAAGAATACGAAGAGCTGGCGGTACGGGCAAAGAAAAAAGATGTCGACGCCTTTGCCATGTTATATGAACTGGTATATGAGGATCTGTATTACATGGCGCTTTATATGCTGGGAAATGTCCACGACGCGGAGGATGTGGTTTCCGAGACGGTGACGGCCGCCTTTGAGAATATACAGAAGCTGCGAAACGGGGCCGCTTTTCGAGGCTGGATCTTTAAGATCCTATTGAATCAATGTAAGAGAAAACGAAAAGCGTATGTGACAAAACCTGCGTATGGGGAGGAGCAGATAGAGGAAGGGCTGGCGCAGGCGGAAACGCTCTCCCGGGAAGAGGCCATGGATGTGAGACAGGCATTTTTTCAACTGCAGGAGGAAGAACGGACTATTTTGGCGATGTCCCTGTTTGGCGGATACAGGAGCAAAGAAATCGGGAAACATTTGAAAATGAACGCCAACACAGTCAGGACAAAACGGAGCCGGGCGCTTGGGAAAATGCAGGATATGCTTGTGGAGCAACGTGTAGGAAAGGGTGACGGAAATGAAAAAAAGAGAAGAAGAAATGCTGCTGCAGAATGAAAACAAAGCGATACAGGAATTAAAAGAACAGCTGAAGCAGGAGCCGGTTCCGGCCGGACTGCGTCCCGACGGGATCAAAGAAGCCTTAACACGGCAGCAGGAAACAGAGGAAGAGAAGAATCAGAGCGGCCGCATTTCCGGTAAAAAGCCGTTTTACAAAAGAAGGGGATGGGTCGCGGCGGCAGCCTGCATCCTGCTGGCTGCGGTGGTGCTGGGCATACCGGGCCTTTCCCGCAGCCTGACAGTGGAAAATGACAAGCCGTCCCACAAGTCCGCCGAAACGGCGGCTGGAAGCGCCGGAGAGAGCGGCTCGTCAACGGAGGAGAAGTCAGAGAATAGTTTGCTGAAGAAGACGGTGGTATCGGATGTGGCTTTTGCCGAGGACTATGAGCAGTTATTCCAGCTGTTTCGCCAGCAAGGGCTGGCGGCGCCTGATAAGGTGTTCACAGGCTATGCTGAAAGCAAAACGGCAGAGACAGCGGGGGCTGTGGGATATGATGTCTCTTCAGAGGACGTAGCCTTTGACGGAGCCGGAACCGGCGCGGAAGTTTCTTCTGCCGCGCAGGGAGCAGCGCAGGAAAGCTCCCGGACCAACGTGCAGGAAGAGGGTATCGATGAAGCGGATATCATCAAAACTGACGGCAGGTTTATCTATATTTTACAGGAAAATGAAAATGCCCTGCGGGTCGTGCAGGCTGTCGGCGGGCAGCTGACGGAGTGTGAAAATCATCTGTTTGTGCCGGAGAAGGAAGAAAGCTCCATTGTGCCAATAGAACTGTATGTTGCCGACGGGGCAGTGACAGTGATCAGCCAATGCAGGGAAACCATTTACTATAACAGTGATTTTGAGGAGATTTCTCCGGAGGAGGCGAAGCCGCTGCTTCAGGAGCAGGAAAAGTTGCTGGATGATTTTTCCAGAGGCTTCATCAAAGAATACACCTGCCTTTGCTTTATAGGGTCTAGGGAATATGTAAAGGCGGAGAGCTTTTCGGTGGATGAAAACGGTGCCCTGAGAAGCCTTGGCGCTGCTATACAGGACGGTAATTATTCAGATTCCCGCAAGGTGGACGATATCATCTATCTGTTTACCGATTATTATCCTCAGATTTATCATGAAGACGGATCGGTGATCAGGGAATATGTGCCATCGATCAACGGGAACTGTATCAGCCCCGACTATATTACAATGCCGGAGGAGGCCAGCGACAGCTATATTGTATGCAGTTCCTTCCGGACAGGCGATCCAAAAAAAACCACGGATCTGTTTGCTGTTTTGAATACAGGGTACGGGATAACGACTTATGTCAGCGAGAACGCCGTTTATTTTGCCAGTGTCAGCCATGCCTCTGATGAGGAAGAAAAAACACAGATCATCAAATACAGGTATCAGGACGGTGTTATGACGGCAGGCGGCACCTGCGAGGTATTCGGAAGGATCAATGACAGTTTTTCAATGGATGAACACAATGGCTATCTGAGGCTGGCAACAACGGGGTACTATGAAAAAAACAGGTATGTCCAGTATGCAAACGGTGTTCTGGTAAAGGCTTCAGACAGCTGGTTTGAGGGCAGTGTGGCTGAGCCGGCATGGATCGATATCAACTGTCTTTATGTGCTGGATGAAAATCTGAACCTGACAGGCAGCATAGAAGGACTGGCGGAGGGAGAAACGATTCAGTCCGCCCGGTTTATGGGAGATACCGGTTATTTTGTTACGTATCAAAATACAGACCCCCTCTTTTCTGTGGATCTGTCGGATCCGGCAAATCCCAAGATCGTGGGAGAACTGAAGATTCCCGGATTTTCTTCCTATCTGCATTTTTACAGCGGCAGTCTGCTCTTGGGACTGGGTCAGGAAACGGATCCGGAAACCGGGGAGCTGATCTGTCATAAGCTGTCCATGTTTGATATTTCCGATCCGTATCAGGTGAAGGAGATCGACAAATATCTGGTAAATGAGCAGGATCCTTTTGACTACTGTGAGGCTCTTTATAACCATAAGGCGTTGCTGATCGATCCGAAAAAGGATCTGATCGGTTTTGCCTGCAATGGAGAAACCATTTGGGATGGGGACGGGGAAACCGAAGGCAGCGACAGCGCCTATCGGATCTTCGGGTACGGACCGGATGGATTTTATCTCAAGTTTACCTTTGAACAGAGCTGTTACAGAATGCGCGGCATATACATCGGCGATGTGCTGTATATTTGCAGCTGGCTGGAGAAGAAGGGAGAGATCATCACTGCCTTTGATATGGCGGATGGTTACCGGGAACTGGGTTCGATCACCCTTGAGAAACAGTGTGAAGTCCCGGAAGTAGAGGCGAGAGTGCGCGGCTGAGAAGGACGCCTGTGAACGAGAACATAGTCTTCAGGCAGATGAACGGAATACCTTGATTGTTTTCGGGTAATTTTTTATAATGGGACATGGAGGAGTTCCTTCATGTCCCGTTTTGCGATGCGTTGACCTGAGAGGCAGGAATGGAATTCTCTAATAATCAATTTGGAGGAACCTGAGATGAAGTGTAGGAGAACGGTCGCCGTGTTATTGGCGGCGCTGGTGCTTGCGGCAGGGTTTACCGGCTGCCAGAAGGAAAGTAAATCCAAAGAGGAGTTGACGATCGAGTCTGTAGATCAGGCAGGACGTCCTGCGGAAGGAGAGGAGATCGCTGTCATGGAGATCGCGGGGATGGGGCAGATCAAGATCCGGTTTTTCCCGGAGATAGCGCCGAAGGCCGTGGAAAATTTTATTACTCACGCAAAGGAAGGTTACTATGACGGTACGACCTTTCACCGGGTATGCAATGACTTTATGATACAGGGCGGCGACCCTACCGGAGAGGGAAACGGAGGAGAAAGTATATGGGGAGAGCCTTTTGAAAATGAATGCAGCGAAGTGCTGCTGCCGATCAGGGGCGCGCTTTGTATGGCAAACAGAGGAGCCGATACAAACGGCAGTCAGTTCTTCATTGTGCAGACAAAATCCCCGAATACGGAAACTGCCTCCGGCCTTACGGAAGGGCAGGAGCAGATGTTTGAACAGTATGGGGGAACGCCGTGGCTTTTGGGAAATTACACGGTTTTTGGTCAGGTGATCGAAGGAATGGACGTGGTGGACGCCATCGCACAGGTGGAGACGACCGATGACCGCCCTGTGGAGGATGTGGTGATCACCACGATCAGAATCGAACAGTAAAGTCCGTTTTATTGTACACACTTTCCTGTAGAATTGCATTATCGGCAATGCGAAAGGAGAGGTTACAATGAAAGCATATACAAAAGAACAATACAGTTTAGGGAATACCGGACTGGAGTGTATGATCCTGAGTCCGGCGTTTATCAACAAACAGCCCCGGCAGGTGGCAGAACAGTCCCGGACGATCAGCAGACATAAGAGGGATATCGTCCATTTTCTGGACAGCGGCGACCGGACGATCCTGCAGGCGGCGGGAGTTGCGCTGGTGATGGGGCTGATTTATCTGTTAAGCTGAAAATGATGCAGGAAAAAGCCGGGGGCGTTGTAAAATGCGGTGATTCTACAACAGCCCCCGGCTTACCTATTCAGATCTGCCGCTATCGGCTGTGCCTGACTGACATACGGCAAATGCCGACTTACGGATTATACGGTGCCTGATACGACCAGCGTACTTACACCGGGTGTGATCAGCCATGCGCCGGTTGCCGCATCCTGCGCATAGGTGGCAGCCGGAACAGTGACCTGACCGGAAGCAGTGGTAAACAGGCCGGTGTCAGAATTATAGGTGTACTGATTGCTTTCCGTCCATGCCTGACCGTCAAAGGTTACAGTGAGGTCAGACAGAATGGGATCAAAGGCGTCTGTCACGATGATTGCGTCAGCTGCGTCGGCCGCCTCATTTCCGGTATTCTGGATCACAAAGGTATAAGTCAGCGTACCGTTTTCCGTAACGGGAATCGGGCTGACAGATTTGGTGATGCCAAGGATCGGGCGCTGTTCTGCAGTGACGGTCTCGCTTGCGGTGACAGGACTGATACCCGTGCCGGTGATGGTGACGGTGTTTTCAATAGAACCGTCCGCTGTGGGCGGCGCAAAGCGGTTTACCGCCGCCTCATATACGATGATGGCATTTCCGTTTGCAGGAACGGAAATATTGGGGATCACAAGGGAATTTCCTGCCGTTACGGAAGGGGTCGCCTGCAGCGTACCGTTTTCATAGTAGCGCACGGTGCCGTCAGTATAAGTCAGCGGCACAAGCGTCTGTGCCTGAAAGGCATACGCGCCCAGATCGTCGGTGAGAGTAAGGCCGGTGATGGGCGTATTGCCGGAATTGACAATGCTTACAATATAGGTGACGTCGTCCTGCTGGCCGTAAGTACCGCGGACAGCGGTTTTTGTTGCGGACAGCACTTCCAGAATTTCGCCTACTGCGATATTGGAATTGATCACGGCGTTATTATAAGTTAATTGTGCCTGATTAGTAAATTGAGCCATAAATTGCACATCCTTTCTGCTGCCTGAGGCAGCGTTTCGTCAGTTAAGAAACCGTTTGAGTTTCTTAATGATAAGATATGCAATTTGTCAGAACAGGTTCGGATTTTGTCGAAATACCGGTCATAGATCGGGGGTCAAAGAGCGGAGCTGTTCAGGTAGGCAGTCTGTTCTTCCGTCAGGGTGTCGATGGACTTCCCTGAAAAGGCCAGCTTTCTTCTGGCTACTTCCAGATCCACTTCTCTGGGAACGCTGATCAGCTTTTCGGTGAGCGTGCCCCGGTGTTCTACCAGATATTTGGCGCCCAGCGCCTGGATCGCAAAGCTCATATCCATGATTTCGGCCGGGTGGCCGTCTCCGGCTGCCAGATTCACAAGGCGGCCCTCAGCAAGCACATAGAGGAAGCGACCCTTTTCTACTTCATATCCCATGATATTTTTGCGCTGCTCTTTTACGGAAAGCGCCATCTGGCGCAATCCCGCCATGTCGATTTCTACGTCGAAATGTCCCGCGTTGCACAGGATCGCCCCGTTCTTCATCACAAGGAAATCCTCTTTGGTGATTACTTTACAGCAGCCGGTGACGGTCACAAAGAAATCGCCGATCTTTGCGGCTTCCCTCATAGGCATCACGTCGAAGCCGTCCATGATGGCTTCGATAGCCTTGACAGGGTTCACTTCCGTCACCACGACTCTGGCTCCAAGGCCCTTGGCGCGCATGGCAACGCCTTTGCCGCACCAGCCATAGCCAGCTACCACCACGATCTTCCCTGCCACGATCAGATTGGTGGTACGGTTAATGCCGTCCCATACGGACTGGCCGGTTCCATATCGATTGTCAAACAGGTGCTTGCAGTCGGCGTCGTTGACCATCACCATGGGGAACTGCAGTTCTCCTGCGGCAGCCATGGCCCGCAGCCGGATAATGCCGGTGGTAGTTTCCTCACAGCCTCCGATCACATTGGGGATCAGGTGAGGGTAATCTGTATGAAGGGCGTGGACCAGATCGCCGCCATCGTCGATGATGATGTTGGGACCTGCCTCCAGTACCCGGCTGATATGGCGGTTGTATTCTTCGGCCGTACTGCCGTACCATGCGAATACTTTCAGGCCTGCGGCCACCAGCGCGGCGGCTACGTCGTCCTGAGTGGACAGGGGATTGCTCCCTGTAATATACATATCTGCCCCGCCTGCGGCCAGCACCTTGCACAGATAGGCGGTCTTCGCCTCCAAATGTACGGAAAGAGCGATTTTAATATGTTCAAACGGTTTGCTCTGTGAAAACTCCTCCTCCAGACTTCTGAGGAGCGGGCAGTTCTTTTTTACCCAGTCGATCTTCCGTTCACCGGAAGGGGCAAGGGTTATGTCGCGAATTTCACTGTTCATAGGCATATCAGATCCTTTCTGTATTGATGTTCACCATGCGTACGATAAGGTATTTTTCATTTCTGTTCTGTCATAAGCAACCGTAACTCCTTTGACAAAATTCCCCACCGACATAAATGTCAATGGGGAAATTACCAACGATACCTTTTGTGTCCCACTTATATAGCAAGTGGAAACCATTTATTTCCGACTTCAGTATATACAATCAGAAACAAATAATCAACCTGTTTTTAAGAATGTTTCACAATAATTTTTCAATTTCCAACACAATCTCACTCATTTTTACGTCAAGGGCATTTGAAATCCGGAAAAGTGTTTTTCAGGAACGGACAGTAAAATTGTCATGGCATAACAGCGGGGCCAAAGTCCCGCAGATAATGTAGAAATAATACGAACGATTTTTCTTTCAAATCCACAAATGCTCCATTATAATAACTCTATAGCGGGCGGGGAAGCGCAGCAGATTTCCGGCTCGGTGACAACAAGGCTAACGGAAAGGAGCAGATCTATGCTGAAAGAAATCTTAGAGGGAAGAGCCCTGCTTTATGCCATGGCCGTTGTGTGCGGCGTGGGTATACTGAGCAAGCTGGCGGTATGGATTTCTTACAGAAGATTAACGAAGGCGACGGAAAACATTTCGTCTTCCAAAAATACGTTGACGAGACAGCTGAAATTGAAATTTGAAAATTGCTATAAGCTGAATTTAAATGTACAAAACGTATCTGTTTTTGTGGACAAGTACCTGCAGAAATATAAGGTGTTGGGCATACGTGTACATACAATGGATCGGATTTTGCAAAGCGCGGTGATCATTACGGCGATTCTGGGGGTATCGGCCTGTGCCGGGGCGTTCTGGCAGGAGCTGCCCGCCGGGCAGATCGTGCTGTATGGGGCGGTGATGCTGCTTTCGGTGCTGATACTCAGTTTGGTGAACTGTATACTGGATATCGGGGACAAACGGGAGACGGCGGTGACGAATCTGCAGGACTATCTGGAAAATACGCTGACCAACCGGCTGCAGCATGAATATGCCAACGAGCCGCCAAAGGATCTGATGGAGGAGAAGGAGGCGCAGGCCTTGTTAAAGCAGGGAAAGGCCCAGACGGCGGCCACAAGCCTGAAGATCAAAAAGTCCAAAAACCCGAAAAAACCAAAAAGTGATTCCATTGACGAGGAAGAGGTGATCCGGGAAATTTTGCGGGAATTTCTCACATGATACTCTTGCCATATCTGGGGGATTTTGGTAAAATACATTGCAAATGAAAAATATATGGAAAACACAGGAAGACGGGAAAAGGAGGAACACTATGGCAAATAAGGTGACATTTGATTATGGAAAGGCTGCGTCTTTTATCAGCGAGGGAGAAGTGACGCTGATGAAAAAGCTGGTTATGGACGCAAAGGAGCAGCTTGTATCAAAGACCGGCGCAGGCAATGATTTTCTGGGATGGATCGATCTTCCCGTGGACTATGACAAGGAAGAGTTTGCAAGGATTCAGACGGCGGCGAAGAAAATTCAAAATGACAGTGAAGTTCTGCTGGTGATCGGCATCGGCGGTTCTTATTTGGGCGCCAGAGCGGCAGTGGAATTTTTGCGGCACAGCTTTTACAACATGGTTCCGAGAGAAGTGCGGAAAACGCCGGAGATCTATTATGTAGGCAACAGCATCAGCAGTACCTATATCACTCATCTGATCGATGTGATCGGCGACCGTGATTTCTCCATCAACATGATCTCAAAGTCCGGCACCACAACGGAGCCTGCCATTGCGTTCCGGGTATTCAAAAAGATCCTTGAGAAGAAGTACGGAAAAGAAGGGGCGGCAAAGAGAATTTACGCCACCACGGACAAGGCGAGAGGCGCGCTGAAAAATCTCGCCACGGAGGAGGGCTATGAGAGCTTTGTAGTGCCCGATGATGTGGGCGGCCGGTTTTCCGTGCTTACCGCGGTAGGTCTGCTGCCTATCGCAGTCAGCGGCGCAGACATTACACGCCTCATGGAAGGCGCGGCCAGTGGACGGGCCCGCGCGCTGGAAGCCGATTTTGAGGACAATGATGCGCTGCAGTATGCGGCGGTGAGAAATATTCTTCTGAGAAAGGGCAAAGGAATTGAGATATTAGCCAATTATGAGCCGAGCCTCCATTATGTGTCAGAGTGGTGGAAGCAGCTTTATGGCGAGAGCGAGGGCAAGGATCAGAGGGGTATTTTCCCGGCAGCGGTGGATCTTACGACAGATTTACATTCTATGGGACAGTTCATTCAGGACGGTTCCAGAAACCTGTTTGAAACAGTGATCAATATAGAGGAATCCAGATGTCAGGTGACGCTGGAGGAAGAGCCGGTAGACCTTGACGGGCTGAACTATCTGGCGGGCAAGACCGTAGACTTTATCAATAAGAGCGCCATGAACGGAACGATTCTGGCACATACGGACGGAAACGTGCCCAATCTGATGGTGACCGTGCCCAAACAGGACGAGTTCTATCTGGGAGAGCTGTTCTATTTCTTCGAGTTTGCCTGCGGCATCAGCGGCTATCTGCTGGGGGTGAATCCTTTCAACCAGCCCGGGGTGGAAAGTTACAAGAAAAACATGTTTGCTCTTCTCGGCAAACCGGGATATGAAGAAGAAAGAGAAGCATTGTTAAAAAGATTATAAGAAAAGGAGACAGGGGGATGCACACTTGTTTGCGTCCCCTGTTTTGTACGTGATGAAGATTGTTGTACTGGACAGAAATACGGTGGGGGTAGACATTGATTTTGAAGGGCTTCGCCGCTTCGGCGATACGGTGATCTATCCCCGGACGGAATATCAACAGATTTCGGAGCGGGTAGCGGATGCGGATATTATCGTAGCCAACAAGAGCATCATGAGGGAGGACACCCTGAAAGGCGCCGCAAACCTGAAGCTGATCTGCCTTACCGCTACCGGAACCAACAATATAGACAGAGAATATATGAAAAGCCGCGGCATCGCCGTGGCAAATGTAGCCGGTTATTCTACAGACTCTGTGGTACAGCACACGTTTGCCATGTTATTTTATGTCTGGGAAAAGCTGGCCTATTACGACCAGTATGTGAAATCCGGCGCGTACACAAAAAGCCCGGACTTCTGCCATATTGACCAGAAATTTCATGAACTGGCGGGAAAAACTTACGGCATTATCGGGCTGGGGGCCATCGGGAAAGGGGTAGCCAGAGTAGCGGAGGCGTTCGGCTGCAAGGTGATTTATTACTCTACCACCGGTCAGAATCACAGTGACCGGTATGAGCAGGTGGGATTTGAAGAGCTGCTCTCCAGATCGGACGTGGTGTCTATTCACGCCCCGCTGAATGAACGGACAGAAGGGCTGATGACGATAGAGGCGTTCCGGAAGATGAAACCCTCGGCGGTGCTGTTAAACGCGGGAAGAGGGCCTATTGTCGTAGAGCAGGATCTGGTGCAGGCGCTGGAAGAGGGCCTGATCGCAGGGGCGGCGCTGGACGTGATCTCCGTGGAGCCCATGCTGCCGGACAATCCGCTGCTGAAGATCAGAGACAGCGGGAAGCTCCTTGTGACGCCCCATGTTGCATGGGCGACTACAGAAGCGAGACAGCGGGTGGTGGACGAGGTGTGTCTGAATATTCAGGCTTTTTTAAAGGGAGAGGCCCGGAACCGGGTATGCTGAAGCACCCGGTCAGTCTTCCTCGATCACCTGAAATTCCAGAAAGTCGAAATCAATGTGTTCGATAAAATTGTCCTGAGTAAATCTTGTTTTGGCGTGGCGCTGAAATTCCTTTACTGTTGCGTCCAGCCAGATCGGTTTGCCCAGATCAAACTCATAGCATATAGACTCCAGCGCCCGGAATACCTTGTGGGTGCGGGTCTCGTCGCTGTTGTCTTCCACGACGGTGTCCCGCAGCAGTCTGGTGTCTTTAAAGATTTTGGCCCAAATACGCATAATTACGATCATTCCTTTTTATGATATCACTTAAACTATTATGGATTCTATTGAACATGACAATACCATAATAGCCAATGGGAGTTTTTGTTGTCAATCCATATACAAAAACAAATTTGTTTTTGTGCAAAAGAATAAAAACGGGAAAACCATGGAACATCCGTGATCTTACCGAAAAAGGAGAAAAACATTATGGCAAAACAAAGGGAAAGCATAAAAGCATTCTTAAAAAGAAAGGACATTGAGATCAGCGCCCGCCGATATGGCATCGACGCGTTAAGCGCCATGGCGCAGGGCCTGTTTGCTTCGCTGCTGATCGGCACGATTATCGGTACCTTCGGGGAACAGCTGGGCATACAGGCGCTGACGGATATCGGGAATATGGCGAAGGGCGCCACAGGCTATGCCATGGCCGTGGCCATCGGTTATGCCATCAAATGTCCGCCTCTTGTACTGTTCTGCCTTGCAGCGGTAGGCGGCGCGGCGAACTCGCTTGGCGGCGCAGGGGGACCGCTTGCGGTGCTGGTGGTAACCGTGATCGCCGGGGAGTGCGGAAAAGCGGTTTCAAAAGAAACCAAGGTGGATATTTTGGTAACGCCTCTGGTGACGATTCTGATAGGAGTAGGATTGTCCATGCTTTGCGCGCCTGCCATTGGCGCGGCGGCCAGCGCGGTAGGCCGGGCCATCATGTGGGCTACAGAATTAAAACCGTTCTTTATGGGCATCATAATATCGGTAGTAGTGGGCATTGCCCTGACCCTTCCCATCAGCAGCGCGGCAATCTGTGCGGCGCTGAGTTTGACGGGACTGGCCGGCGGCGCGGCGGTAGCCGGATGCTGTGCCCAGATGGTGGGCTTTGCAGTGATGAGTTACCGTGAAAACAAGGTGGGCGGACTTGTCGCGCAGGGACTTGGTACAAGTATGCTGCAGATGGGCAATATCGTTCGCAACCCCAGGATCTGGATCCCCCCCACGCTGGCTTCCGCCATTACCGGCCCCATTGCCACCTGCATCTTCCAGATGCAGATGAACGGCGCGGCAGTAGCCTCCGGCATGGGAACCTGCGGGCTTGTAGGACAGATTGGCGTGTACACCGGCTGGATCAACGACATCGCCGCCGGGACAAAGGCTGCGGTAACGGCAATGGACTGGATCGGGCTGATCCTGATCTGCTTTGTACTTCCCGCGGTGCTTACATGGCTGATCTCTCTGCCGCTGCGGAAAATCGGCTGGATCAGGGAAAATGATCTGAAACTGGATCTGTAATAAATTTATAGAAAATATTGGCAAAATCCGCTAGACTTTTGGCGGAAAATCATATATTATGTAAATCATGGGAAGAAATGCGAAAAAAGAAGAAAACAGACAGATTTTCCGCACGTTAGCGCTGATCACCCAGCTGGGGATTTCCATGCTGGTACCGGTTTTTTTGTGCGTCTGGTTCGGTACCTTCTTAAAAAAACGGTTTTCTTTTGATATCGTCCTGCTTTTGCTGATCCTGGGAATTCTCGCAGGCTGTCGGAACTGCTACCGGCTTCTTTCAGATGTGGTCAAGGGTGATAGATCCGAAAGGAAGTGATCCTGTGAAGCTTCAGTTGAGAGACAAGATCCATCCCACGCTTCTGGGTATGTGGCGGATCATGGCGCTGTGGGGCGTACTCATGCAGGTTATAATCCTGATCGCCACAAAAAGGCGGCTGTATTATTCTGTGGGAGCATGGGCAGGCGTGTTGACGGCGATCCTCTGGGGCGGAATGATGCTCCATGCTATATCCAATACGATGGATCGGGAGGGAAGATCCGCGACAATATATTCCTATAGCCAGTATGTGCTTCGGCTCCTGCTGGTAATCGCCGTATTTTTCTTTCTGGCCCTTACCGGGCTGGGCAGTGTGCCTGCAGCGTTTATCGGGATGTTTTCTCTGAAGATCTCCGCATATTTACAGCCCAGACTATATAGATTTTTTGCGGATACGGAAGGAGGGAATTCTATTTCCAATGGAAAATAACGTAGATTTTATGATACACGGATTGGTGAAGTTCCAGCTGTTCGGACAGGAGCTTTGGATCACCACCACCCATGTCTGCGTGCTGATCGTGATGATGGCGCTGATCGGGTTTGCCATTGCGGCAAATTATAAAATACGCCATGCAAAGGAAGTTCCGGACGGATTTCAGAATTTCATAGAACTGATTGTGGAGTCGCTGGACAAAATGGTCAACAACATCATGGGGGAGAACGCAGCCAAGTTCCGCAATTATATCGGCACTATTTTTATGTTTATCCTGCTGAGCAATATTTCAGGCCTGTTCGGGCTGCGGCCGCCCACGGCGGATTATGGAACGACGTTGAGTCTGGGCCTGATCACTTTCGGCATGATCCAATATAATAACATCAAATACAATAAGGGGAGAGCATTTACAGATCTGTTCAAGCCCCTGCCCTTTTTGTTTCCCATCAATCTGATCGGGGAGATCGCGACGCCTATCTCCCTGTCCCTGCGTCTGTTTGGCAACGTGCTTTCGGGAACAGTGATGATGGCGCTGATATACGGGCTGCTGCCTATTTTTCTCAAGATCGGCTTCCCGGCGGCGCTTCATGTGTATTTCGATCTGTTTGCAGGCTGCATCCAGACGTATGTATTCTGTATGCTGACGATGGTGTTCGTCTCTCAGAAGATCCCGTCGGAGCAAAATTAAGAATTACGCTGTTTTCCGCTGTTTTTTAACGGGAGAACGTAATAGTATATCATCACAATAATATAAAAGGAGGACAACAGGATGTCTCAGATTACAAACGAAGGTTTGATTTTAGCTTGTTCCGCTATCGGAGCAGGTCTTGCAATGATCGCCGGTGTCGGCCCCGGTATCGGCCAGGGTATCGCTGCCGGACATGGTGCGTCGGCAGTAGGGCGCAACCCGGGCGCAAAGGGTGATATCACCTCTACCATGCTTCTCGGTCAGGCGGTTGCAGAGACCACCGGTCTTTATGGCTTGGCGATCGCGTTTATTCTGCTGTTTGCCAATCCCCTGCTTGGAAAGCTGTGAGAAAAACAAAAACAGTATTTCAGGCGTGAAAGGTAGGTGGCACAGAGTTGGAAAGCTTATTTAATCTGGATCCCCAGCTGATATTCAATGCGGTCCTGCTTGCCATTTCCGTGTTTATCCTGTTTACCGCCATGTCCTATCTTTTGTTTGAGCCCGCCCGCAAAATGCTGGAGCAGCGCAAAAAGAAGATTCAGGATGACCTTGCGTCCGCAAAGGAAGAAAAAGAAAAAGCGGCAAAGATGCGGGCGGAGTATGAGGATAAGCTGAAAACGGCGGATCAGGAAGTGGAGGAGATCCTCACCGCTTCCAGAAAGCGCGCGGTCAGTAACGAAGAGAAGATCCTTGAAGAGGCAAGATCGGAAGCGGCACAGATGAAGGAACTGGCACAGAAGGAGATCAGGCTGGAAAAGGAACGTGTCAGGGACGATATGAAGAAGGAAATGGTGCAGCTTGCGTCCGCCATGGCGGGGAAAGTCGTGTCTGCTTCCATGGATACGGCCGTGCAGGATTCTCTTGTAGAAGAAACCTTAAAAGAGATGAGTGAAGAAACATGGGAAAACTAGCGAAAACAGTATATGCAGACGCATTGTTTGATCTGGCGGAGGAAAAGGAAATACTGGAACCGCTGATGGAGGAAGTTGCCGCCATGAGGCAGATCCTGCAGGAAAATCCTTCTTTCTGCCGGCTGATCGTACATCCTCAGCTCCACAAGGATGAAAAGGAAAAGCTGCTCATGGATATTTTTCAGGGAAGAGCCAGTGATACCATGCTGGGTTTTCTGAAGCTCATCGTAGAAAAGGAGCATTTCCGGGAGCTGCCGGAAATTTTTGAGCAGTTTACTCAGCGCTATATGGCGTTTCATCACATCGGCGCTGCAGTCGTCACATCGGCTATGGAACTGACAGAAAAACAAAAACAGCAAATACAGAAAAGGCTTCTTGAAACCACCTCTTACAGGGAGGTCCGGACGGAGTATCGGGTAGATCCGTCGCTGCTTGGCGGGATCGTGATCCGTATTGGCGACCGGGTGGTGGACGGAAGCATTAAAAACAAGCTGGATCAGCTGACCAGAACCCTCAGCCGTTTACAGCTTGCTACTGACTAAAAAAGGAGGGTGAGAGCCCTATGAATTTAAAACCCGAAGAAATCGGTTCGGTGATCAAGAAGCAGATTGAACAGTACAGTACAAAAATGGATGTTTCCGATGTAGGTACAGTGATCCAGACTTCTGACGGAATCTGCCGGATCCACGGCCTTGACCGGGCCATGCAGGGAGAACTTCTGGAGTTTCCCGGCGAAGTGTACGGCATGGTCATGAATCTGGAGGAAGACAATGTGGGCGCGGTGCTGCTGGGCGATGCCAGAAGCGTC
This sequence comes from uncultured Lachnospiraceae bacterium, assembly GCA_947625135.1. Taxonomy (GTDB): domain Bacteria; phylum Bacillota; class Clostridia; order Lachnospirales; family Lachnospiraceae; genus CANQUC01. The sequence goes on along the minus strand of CANQNE010000008.1, from coordinate 56,627 downwards.
AGCGAAGGCGACATTGTAAAGACTACGGGACGTGTGGTTGAAGTACCGGTAGGCGACGCCCTGATCGGACGTGTGGTAAACAGTCTGGGGCAACCGGTGGACGACAAGGGCCCCGTGAAAACAGATCGATTCCGCCGGATCGAGCGTGTTGCTTCCGGCGTTATCACCAGAAAATCCGTGAGCGTGCCGCTGCAGACAGGGATCAAGGCCATTGACGCCATGGTACCCATTGGCCGGGGGCAGAGAGAGCTGATCATCGGCGACCGGCAGACCGGTAAGACGGCCATTGCCGTGGATACGATCATCAATCAGAAGGGGCAGGGCGTGAAATGTATTTACGTGGCCATCGGTCAAAAAGCGTCCACCATTGCCTCTATCGTTAAGACATTGGATGAATACGGCGCAATGGCGTATACAACCGTGGTGGCGTCTACGGCAAGTGAGCTGGCGCCGCTGCAATATATCGCGCCTTACGCCGGATGTGCCATGGGCGAGGAATGGATGGAAAAGGGCGAGGACGTGCTGATCATCTATGATGATCTGTCCAAGCACGCGGCAGCTTACCGAACCCTTTCTCTGCTGCTCCGCCGTCCGCCGGGACGTGAGGCTTATCCCGGCGACGTATTTTACCTTCATTCCAGACTGCTGGAGCGGGCGGCCTGTATGGCAGACGAGTACGGCGGCGGGTCTTTGACGGCACTGCCCATCATCGAGACGCAGGCGGGCGACGTTTCCGCCTACATCCCTACCAATGTGATTTCGATCACAGACGGCCAGATCTATCTGGAGACGGAGAGTTTCAACGCAGGTTTCCGCCCCGCGATCAACGCCGGCCTGTCCGTGTCCCGGGTAGGCGGCGCGGCTCAGATCAAGGCCATCAAGAAGCTGGCGGCCCCCATTCGTGTGGAGCTGGCCCAGTATCGGGAGCTGGAGGCTTTTACGCAGTTTGGCTCCGAGCTGGACGCGGACACCAAGGAAAAGCTGGCCCAGGGCGAACGGATTCGGGAAATGCTGAAGCAGCCCCAGTATCAGCCTATGCCTGTTGAATATCAGGTCATCATCATCTATGCGGCGATGAAGAAATATTTATTAAACATTCCGGTGGAGGATGTGCTTCGTTTTGAGAAGGAGCTGTTCGCATACATCGACACCAAATATCCCGAGCTGCCCAGAGCCATCAAAGAGCAGAAGGATCTGGGGACAGAGCTTGAGGAGACGCTTGCGCAGGCCATTACGGAATTTAAGAATACATTCCGCGAATAAAGGGCCCGCTGCAGGCACAGGAAAGGCAGTGTGATTGTTTTGGCTTCCATGAGAGATATCAAGCGGCGCAAAAGCAGCATCCAGAGTACCCAGCAGATCACCAAGGCCATGAAGCTCGTGGCGACTGTGAAGCTGCAGAAGGCAAGGATGCGTGCTGAAAACTGTGATCATTATTTTCATCGGATGTATGACACCATCCATTCTATTCTGGCAAGAACAGGTGTGATCCGGCACCCGTATCTGCAGAAAGGCCAGTCGGATAAGAAAGCGGTGGTGATCATCTCCTCCAACAGAGGACTTGCGGGAGGCTACAATGCCAATGTGGCCCGAAAACTGATGGATTACGGATTTTCCGGAGAAGAAGTATTGCTGTATGCGGTAGGGCGCAAGGCAAGAGACTATCTGATCCGCAGAGGTTATGCGCTGGAAAAGGATTATTCCGACGTCATCGATGATCCGAAGTATGGGGATGCGGAGATGATCGGCGGCGATATTTTGGAAGCGTTTACTTCCGGTAAGGCGGGAGAGCTTTATCTGGTCTATACGGAATTTAAAAATACCGTGTCTCAGGAACCGGCGGTGATGCAGCTTTTGCCTGTGGATCCCGGCGAGATGTCTATGGACCGCACAGAGAAGCTGACGCCTATGAATTATGAGCCGGACGAGGAGACGGTGCTGGGGGAATTGATCCCCCTGTATATCAACAGCCTGATCTACGGGGCGATGATGGAGTCTGTTGCAAGCGAAAACAGCGCCCGGATGCAGGCCATGGATAATGCCACCGGAAATGCGGAAGAAATGATCGAGGAGCTGTCGCTTTTGTATAACCGCGCAAGACAGAATTCCATCACACAGGAATTGACGGAGATCATTGCAGGTGCCGAGGCGATCGGTTAAGCCCGGTATCCTGAACAGAAATAAGAGGAGCGGAGTGTGAATACGCTCCGGAATGGAGAATAGCATGGCTGAAAAAAATATTGGTCACATTACACAGATCATCGGTGCGGTTCTGGATATTCAATTTGACGACGGAAAGCTGCCGGAGCTGAATGAAGCCATCGAGATTCCCGACGCGCCCGGCGGGGAGAGACTGGTGGTGGAGACCGCGCAGCATCTGGGAGACGATATCGTGCGCTGTATTGCCCTCGGGCCCACAGACGGTCTGGTGCGGGGCATGAAGGCAGAGGCTTTGGGCGGCCCCATTCGTGTTCCGGTGGGAGAATGTACGCTGGGCAGAATGTTTAACGTGCTGGGAGATCCGATTGACGGAATGGGCCCCGTGGGGATGGATAAACTTCCGCCAAAGCGTTCGCCTATCCACAAAAAGGCGCCTACTGTTGCCGAGCAGTCTACCAAGACAGAAATGCTGGAGACGGGCATCAAGGTAGTGGATCTTCTGTGTCCCTATCAGAGAGGCGGTAAAGTAGGGCTTTTCGGCGGCGCCGGCGTGGGAAAGACGGTGCTGATCCAGGAACTGATCCGTAATATCGCCACGGAACACGGCGGATTTTCCGTGTTTACCGGCGTAGGCGAGCGTACCCGTGAAGGCAACGATTTATACTATGAAATGAAAGAATCCGGAGTGATCGAAAAGACTACAATGGTGTTCGGGCAGATGAACGAGCCCCCTGGAGCCAGAATGAGGGTGGGCCTCACCGGCCTGACTATGGCGGAATACTTCAGAGATGAAGGCGGCAAGGACGTGCTGCTGTTCATTGATAATATTTTCCGTTTTACACAGGCGGGCTCCGAGGTTTCCGCGCTTCTTGGCCGTATGCCTTCGGCAGTTGGGTATCAGCCCACGCTGCAGACAGAGATGGGCGCGCTGCAGGAGCGGATCACATCCACAAAGAACGGTTCCATCACATCCATTCAGGCGGTCTATGTGCCTGCGGATGACTTGACGGACCCTGCTCCCGCTACAACCTTTGCCCATCTGGACGCCACCACCGTATTGTCCCGTTCTATTGTGGAGCTGGGTATTTATCCGGCTGTGGATCCCCTTGATTCCACCTCCAGGATTCTGGACCCGAGGATTTTGGGCGAGGAGCATTATCAGACGGCCCGAGAGGTACAGGAGATCCTGCAGAGATACCGTGAACTTCAGGATATCATTGCGATACTGGGCATGGATGAGCTTTCGGAGAACGACAAGCTGGTTGTAGCCAGAGCCAGAAGGGTACAGAGATTTTTATCCCAGCCCTTCCATGTGGCTGAGCAGTTTACGGGCCTGCCCGGCGTTTATGTGCCGATCAGCGAGACCATCCGGGGGTTCCGGGAGATTCTGGAGGGCAAGCACGATGAGATCCCGGAGAGTTATTTCATGAATGCGGGAACTATCGACGATGTGCGCAAGAGATATGAGGACGCGCAGAAGTAAACAGGAAGAGTTGAAGGGATTCGTATGGCCGAGAAGGATTTGTTTGAGGTAGAGATCATCTGTCCCGATCATCCGTTTTATGAGGGACAGGCCTCTATGATCGAGTTTAATACGTCGGAAGGACAGGTTGGTATTTATAAAAATCATGTGCCGGAGACTTTGATCCTGCGTTCAGGCATCGTGACCATCACGACGCCCGGGGAAAAGCTGCAGGCCGCGCTTCACAGCGGATTTGCGGAAGTGCTGAAGGAAAAAGTGACGATCATGGCGCAGGCGGCTGAATGGCCCCGGGAAATTGATTTGGAGCGGGCCCGCAAGGCAGAGTCCAGAGCAAGGGAGCGCCTTGGCAGTTCACGGGAAAATGTGGATGTGCTGCGTGCGGAGATGGCACTGAACAGAGCGCTGACAAGGATCGGGCTTATGAAAAAATAGAAAGGAGCAGAAGTATCTTATGGGAAAAGTAGATGAGATCGTAGGTTCCGTGAAGAGCGGGATCGGAAAGATCGGGGACAAGGTTGAGGAGATCAAAGACTCCGAGGAGACAAAGGAGTTTATTTCCAAAGCAAAAGAAAAAGCAGGCGATATAGGCAGTAAGGCAAAAGACATTGCCATTGAGGTAGGCGTAAAAGTAGCGGATGCGGCAGAGGAGCTGAGCGGACGCGCAAAAGAAGCCATGCACAAGGCTGCTGCCAAAAATGAGGAAAAGAAAGCGGCGGATGCCGTAAAGAAGACTGCGGATGCCGTGAAGGAAAAGGTCGAAGAAACTGCGGAGTCCGCGGCGGAAAAGGCTGAAGATGTAAAAGAGACAGTGACAGATGCTGTAAAAGAAGCCGCAGAAGACATTTCCGATAAACTGGATTAGGAACAGATCAGATACCCCGGCATAAGATAAACATATAAAATGCTGGGGGAGTAGTCATGGTCAGAGAATGGAGTATAGAGAGAGATGACCGGCTGTTAAGAGAGCTATATCCCGATACCGCCAGGAAGATCCTGCCTTATATCGAGGAGGAATGTGACCGGCTGGAATACAATGGGAGCCGTATGTACGATGAATTTCCGGATAAATATATGTGCCGGAAGTTAAACGACAGGATATATGAACGGGTCTGTAAAGAGGCGAAAGAGTCCGGACAGACCGGTTCAGAAGCGTATTCCGGACGAAAAGAGGAGGAGCTGTATGCGGATGATGAGATCTTTGCTACCAGCTTTTTGCCGCCGAAAGGGCAGGAACGGGATGACAGGTACTTAAAGGAGCTGATCGATGTGCTGATGTATCACGAGATGTTTTCCAGAAGATGCAGGCACAATCAATGTAAATGCTGCCGCAGACAGTGACGGCTTTCTGCAAAGGCGGCAGATAGAACTGTAAATATGACCGGAAGCACAAGGAGGGGGCATTCTGTTGATCGGCATAGGAGGCTCCCTCTGTCTTTGACTGTATAAAAAGGGGCGGAGCATGGACAAGCTCAGACAATTACTGCAGGAAGCATTGGATGAAAATCTGATCCGCCTGATCATCAGCGGATCCAGAGACAAAGAAAAAGCGGAAAAGATCACGGTCCGGCCGGTGATGAAAAAAGGAAAACTGCAGTTTCAGGAAACACTTTACCGGAACAGGCAGGTGTTTCATAAAACCTATGACAAAAAAGAATTACCCGAAGCGGTGACAGGGTGGATGCAGGACGTTTTTCGTCAGCTGGAACTGGATACGGAAACCTGTCACGCCACTGCGCTTGTGGGGAAACGGGGCACTGTCACGGTGAAAAAGAAGCAGCGGCAGGAAAAGCAGGATTCGTCCGCGCTTTCCCACAACCGCAAAAAGAACTATATCCTGAAGGAGGGCACGCCGGTTCCGTTTCTGACGGAGCTGGGTGTGATGACGCCGGAGGGAAAGGTAGTAAACAGCCATTACGACAAGTTTCGGCAGATCAACCGGTTTCTGGAATTTGTGGAGGATGTGCTGCCTGCGCTTCCAAAGGATCGGCCCCTTACCATTATAGATTTTGGCTGCGGAAAATCCTATCTCACCTTTGCCATGTATTATGATCTGCGGATCTTAAAGGGATATGATGTGCGCATGACAGGGCTGGACCTAAAGCGGGAAGTGATCGAAAAGTGCAATGAACTGGCAGGATCGTTTCATTATGATCAGCTGCAGTTTCTTCAGGGAGATATCGCAGAATACAACGGGGTTGACCGGGCGGATATGGTGGTGACGCTTCATGCCTGCGATACCGCAACGGATCTTGCGCTGGCAAAGGCGGTGCAGTGGAAGGCCAAAGTGATCCTTTCGGTGCCCTGCTGTCAGCATCAGCTGAACAGGGAAATAGACTGCAGCCTGCTGCAGCCGGTATTTCGGTACGGCATTATCCGGGAGCGGACGGCCGCGTTGTTTACGGACGGAATGAGGGCGGAGCTATTGCGCAGCATGGGGTATCAGGTACAGCTGCTGGAATTTATCGACATGGAGCATACGCCGAAGAATATCCTGATCCGCGGTGTGTACGGCAAAGGTGCGGGACAGCGGACGGAGGAATATGAGAAACTGCGGGCGTTTCTGGGGGCGGAGCCGCTGCTGGCCCGTCTGTTGGATGAAATGAAGGAGAATGACGGTGAAAAGGACGTATAAGTTTACGATTATACTGATTTTGGTTATCCTGCTGATGATGGCTGTGATCGTCCGGGCATTTATGAGGGGAACAGAGCAGCAGGAATCCAGCGTCTCCACTTTGCCGGCGGCATCAATCCCAACGGTTACGATGACTTATAAGGAGCAGAGCCTGAACTGCATACAGGGATATGCGCAGCAGCGGGACAGAAACGCGCTGGATACGGTACTGACCCCTGTGGAAAGCAGCGGAAATATCATGATTTTGATCAACAGCAGCAGCGATGGGACAGATCGGGATATCGAGGCCGTCAATTATACGATATACAGGGAAGCGGACAAGGAGATCGTGGAAAACCGGCGGACCGAGGAGATTCGGGAAGAGGAGAACGGGAAAAGCGCGGTCCTGAATCTTTCCGGATCCGTTTCCGAAGAGGAACAGTATCTGCTGGAGATGGGACTGGAAGACAAAGACGGGAATATTTCATATTATTACACAAGAGTGATTCAGGATTCCGGCATCGAAGCCGATGAATTTCTTGCGTTTGCAAAAGAATTTTCAAACAATACCTTTAATAAAAAAGCAAATGATAAGATCAGCATCTATATTGAACCGGACAATACCGGAAACAATACCACGCTGCAGCAGGTAAATATCCATTCCAGCTATGATCAGATCACATGGGGGGAATTGAATCCTCGTGTATGCGGAGACCCGGTTCCCGATCTTCTGGTGATCGACGGGGAAAATGCGATCATCAGCATGGATTATCAGGTGCAGGTGCAGGAGGATGAGGAAACCAATTCCTATTATCTGATCCATGAGTATTACCGTTTGAGAAAATCCGCATACAGAGTACATCTGCTGGAATTTGAGCGGGAGATGACGCAGACTTTTTTGGCCGCCAGACCGGCGTTCACGGGACAGACGGTGAATCTGGGAATCCTGCCGGAAGATATAGAGTATGTTTACAGCGAGAAAGGCGATATTGTCTGCTGGGAGCAGGCGGGAGAGCTGTGGCAGTTTTTCTCCGACGGCAGCAGGCTGTATAAGATCTTTAGTCTGCAGGACACCAACCGGGAGGACAAGCGTTCCTTTATGCAGGATTATGACATTCATATTCTGAATATGGATAAGGACGGAAATGTGGATTTTGTAGTCTGCGGTTATTTTAATCGGGGCGCTTATGAGGGAAAGACCGGTTTGCTCCTCTGCCACTATGCACAAAACGCAAACAGCTATGAGGTCCGGTATGTGCTGGAGGACCCCCGTCAGGCGGATATTCTCTGTCAGGAAGTGGAAAAGCTTACTTATCTGAACGGCATGGATTTTTATTTCTATAAGGAGGGCGCCATCTGGCACGTGGATCTGAGTACGGGAAAGATTGATGAGCTGATAGCGGATCTGGATATGGATGCCCTGGCTGCCTCTGAGGACGGGCGCAGCATTGCATGGGTGGATGATCTGGATCAGGCGGACAGGATCCACCGCATGGATCTGAAAACGGGAGAGAAGACGGAAATCCGGGGAGAAGTGACGGAGTATCTGCGTCCCATCGGGTTTATCGGGAAGGATTTTGCCTGCGGAAAGGCAAAAATGAATCAGGTGGTCCGTTCTGCCGCCGGGGAGCTTTGGTTTCCCATGTATTCGGTTTTGATCTTTAATGAAAAAAATGAAAAGATCAAAGAATATGCAAATGAACAGCTGCTTGTGACCGGCGGGTATACTACAGATGAGATGATCAATCTGGAAAGAGTGACGCAGGCGCCGGGAGGCACCGGTTATGTGGCGGCGCAGTCCCATCAGATCGTCAGCAGCGGCGAGAAGGAGGAACCGGTAGTCACGCTGACGGCAACCGAGGATAAAAAGAAACAGACGCAGCAGGGGTTAAAGGTCTCAAATGGATTCGGAACCTCGGCAATCCGGCTGTATACTGCGGAAGAAAACAATTATGTAGAAACCATTTCGCTGGAACACAGTGAGGAAAAAAGGGCCAACGATTATTATGTGTATGTGAAAGGCAGACTGGCCGCCCGTTTCCGTCTGTCCAGAGACGCCGTTGTATACGCGGAAAAAAACAGCGGGATGATAAAGGACAACGACCAGAGTATCTTATATTATAAGGCGGGAAAAGATAAAAAATATGAGAGAGAACAGCCGCCTGAGATTGATTTTTCGTTTTTACAGACGGTAAAGGAGGGCGCTTCTGACGGGATCGTGTCCCAATGGCAGGATCAGGTACACGACGGCAGGGTGCTGGACGCCACGGGCATCACCTTTGACATGGTGCTGAATCTGGTTCAGCAGGAAAAGACAGTGCTGATCCAGACAGGAACAGGCGCATACAGGGTTGTGATGGGCTTTACCGAAGACACGGTGGATCTGTATGACCCGATTTCGGCGCAGCCCCTGCAGCTGGGCAGGGCGCAGGCGGATGCGGCATATCAGCAGTTCGGAACGGTTTGTATTGTTTGTTTATAAATAAGGATGGAGGCAGCTATGGACGCAAGAATTGAAAAACTGGCATATAATCTGGTGAATTATTCATGCCGGGTACAGGAAAACGAAAAGGTATACATTCATTACATCGGAAAAGATACAGAGGATCTGGCCCGGGCGCTGGTGAAGGCGGTATATGGGGCAAAGGGGATTCCCTTTGTGCATTTTACCGACAATCGGATACTTCGGGAAGTGCTGATGCACTGCAGTGAAGAGCAGATGAAGCTGATGGCGGAGATCGACGGGCTGGAAATGTCAAAGATGGACTGCTACATCGGTCTGCGGGGTGCGGACAATGTTGCGGAGCTGTCTGATGTGCCCCCGAAGAAGATGCAGCTGTACAATCAGCTGTATTCCACGCCGGTGCATCATGAGATCCGGGTGCCGAAAACAAAATGGGTAGTGCTGCGCTATCCCAATGCGGCCATGGCACAGCTGGCAAATACAAGCAGAGAGCAGTTTGAGGATTTCTATTTTGATGTGTGTAATCTGGATTATTCGAAGATGGGAAAAGCAATGGAATCACTGGTGGATTACATGAACCGGACGGACAAGGTGCGTATTGTGGGGCCGGGAACCGACTTGAGTTTTTCTATCAGGGATATTCCGGCGGTACCCTGCGCCGGCCACATGAATATTCCCGACGGCGAGGTATACACCGCGCCGGTGAGAGAGTCAGTCAACGGCGTGATCACATACAACACACCATCGTTAAATGAAGGCGTTACCTATGAAAATGTATGTCTGGAATTTCAAAACGGAAAGATCATAAAGGCTACGGCAAATGATACGGAGCGGATCAATAAAGTGTTTGATACAGACGAAGGGGCCAGGTATGTAGGAGAATTTGCTATCGGGGTAAATCCGTATATACTAAAGCCTATGAAGGATATCCTCTTTGATGAGAAGATCGCCGGCAGTATTCATTTTACGCCGGGAAATTGCTATGATGACGCATATAACGGCAACAGGAGTGCCATTCACTGGGATCTGGTATTGATCCAGCGTCCGGAATACGGCGGCGGAGAAATTTATTTTGACGATGTGCTGATCCGCAAGGACGGACTGTTTGTGGCTCCGGAGCTGACTTGCCTCAATCCTGAAAATCTGAAATAAGAAAAAAGCAGGCTTTGGTATATTCCATTGTTTACAGAATGTGTCAGGGTCCTGTTCATTGACATCATGGCCATATCTGTGTATAATATTTGCGGAAACAGAAAGTTTTCTGCAGAGCGACAGCTTATAAATAAAACAAAGGAGAGAATAAAAATGACCAGAATGAAGCGGCTGCTTGTATTTATACTTGTGCTTTGTTTCTCAGCAGGGATTGCCACCATAACCTATGCGGCATCTGAAGCGCCTGATGAGTCAGAAGTTTATCAACGTATGATCGCAATGAAAGACAGCTATCCGGAGGGAATGACATGGACCAACGACAATTACCACAGCTTTCGGGGCGGTATCTATTCAGGGGGTTACGGATGTGCCGGATTTGCTTTTATGCTCAGCGATGAAGCATTTGGAGATCTGCCGGCCAGAAAGATCACACCGGTTTCCTTTGACGATATCCGGGTAGGTGATATTCTGCGGGTAAATAACGATACCCATTCAGTGATTGTGCTGGAAGTCAAACAGGATAGCCTGGTGATCGCGGAAGGCAATTACAACAATTCCATACATTGGGGCCGGATATTGACTGCCGCAGAGGCGGAAAACGCAACATATCTGATGACCCGTTATCCGGAAACGCAGGCTGCGCCGCCTTCTTCCACAGAAGAGCCCGGTGAAGATCCCTCTGAAGAATACCACGATATCCACTTTGTATATCGTGAGTGGAATCCTACCACAGATGATGCCGGAGCTTTGGTGTTCAATTCTTTCAAGACGATCGATGAGAGCGTTTACCATGTAACTGCTGACAGCCCTATTCTCACCCCCAACCTTGATACGCTGTATTACTATCTGCCCGACATTGATGAAGGTTATGCAAAACACTGGAAAGAGGGTTATGCTGACTACTCTCTTATGTTCCCGTATCTTGTAAAGGAAGAGTATTGTAGCTTTGCCTTTATGATAGATGCTCGTTCAAGCGAATATACATCTGTGCATTCCTTCCTCTATGACCCTGATTTTGTGGAGAATTTGAAAGAGCGTGACGCTACCTGCTACATCAATTACTTCCCTGTAGACAAGCTGGTGCAGTATCAGGATGTCATTTTCTGTGATGAGAATTCATATCAGAGTACCCTTGAAATCTGGAAGGACAGCCCGACAGAGGGTACGTTCGTAAAGAAGCTGTATGTGAACCTTCCTTATATTGAGAAGGAATACTTCCCCTGTGATGCAGAGATTGAAGCAATGCAGGCTGAAGGCTACAATGCTCACAGTCTGTTTGAGGGAGAAGAGTGGGAGATGAATGAAGATGGTACAGCAAACTATGAATCCCGCAAGTATATGACAGATGAAAACGGGCTTTCAGTATATAAGCTCTGCTACTATCAGCTGCCTGAAGATCATGCTGATCATTTAGGTATGTACATTCAGTATTATAAAGGAAGCGTAAAGCCTGAAAACAGGATTGCTACAGATTTTGTTGGGGCCTTTGAGCCTGACGATTATGAGGAAGCGCACAGACCTGAAGGGTATGCTAGAGGAAGAAATGTTTCCGGGTTCTTTTATTCAGATCCTAAATGGGGAATGAAATATCTGTGTGTTGTATATGATAAGATTGGAGATCCCATACAGGATCTGAAGCCGGGTGAGTATTATTGCGGAGACGCTGATAAAAATGGAACCGTGAATTCGGATGACGCGCTGGCTATCTTAAAGCACGTGGTAAAGCTGAAGCAGTTTGCGGATGAACAGGCTCTGTCCATTGCAGATGCGGATCACAGCGGGGAAATTGATGCAAATGATGCGCTGGCGGTGCTGGAGATGGCAGTCAAGCTAAGGCCATTAAGTGTATACAACAGATAAAATAATATTTTGGATATAAAATGCGGCAATAGGGGCGGCGGTTACGCCGCCCCATTGTTTCATAAATAAAATATTATAAGGAGGAAAAGTTATGAAGTTTTGCAGTCAATGTGGTACACAGTGCGAAGACGATCAGAAATTTTGTCCTTCCTGCGGCGCGCAGTTAGGGGGAAATGGCGTAAACACTGCAGGTCAGACAGGAACAGGCGGACAGGGAAGCACCTCGGCGAGCATATTGCCCAGAAACATAGCGGTATGTATTATTCTTTCTTTTGTCACCTGCGGTATTTACGGCCTTTACTGGATCATAAAATTGAATGATGAAGTAAATGCGCTGGCAGGAGAGAAAAACGCCACCACCGGCGGTATGGTGCTGCTGTTTTCTATTATCACCTGTGGTATTTATGAACTTTATTGGATATACAAGATGGGAGAGCGGTGTGAACGGATCAAGGGTGTAAATGGCAACTCCGCCATTTTATATCTGATCCTGAGCCTGATCGGCTTTAGCATTATTTCATGGTGCCTCATTCAGGATACGATCAACACGGCAGTCGGGAAATAATGAAGAAAAAGACAATTTTCTTTGTTTTGCTGGGATTGGGGATCAGCTATTTTTTCTGGCTTAAGATCACGCATATCCCCATTCCCTGTATATTTCGAAAAATAACAGGTCTGCGGTGTCCGGGCTGCGGCATTACCACCATGATCATGCGGTCGGCAAAGCTGGATTTTTCCGGCGCATTTGCCGCAAATCCGTTCTTGTTTGTGACGGCGCCGCTGTTGCTGGGAGAACTTGTTTATTATGTGGTCCTTCGAAGCAGGGGAAAGAGTCTTCCCCGGTGGAACGACCGGCTGACGATCTGTTATACGGTGGCGCTTTGCGCCTTCGGGATCATGAGAAATATAGGAATCTGACAGCTGCGGTTTTGGTAAAGCACCGGGGCGGCATCCTTGAGGATGCCGCCCCGGTATTGTATTTATAGGAGCCATAGGTCAGAGATCAAAATTGAAAGCTGCGTTTTTCCAGCACATACAACAGCAGCAGCCCTAAAATCCCGCAGGAGATCACCTCTCCCGCCCCTACTGTTAAGGCGTTGAACAAAAGAGCAGGATTCCCGTATCCGTATTTCAGCACAAAAGGAACGATCAGGGTGTTCGCCAGAACAGGCGGAATCGGCAGCAGTAATTTTTTGGGGGTAAGGATGGGCGAATGTTGGGAATTTCCGCCGGCGCTGTTTTTTCCATGATGTACCGCTTTCCCGATGGTATAGGTGCCAAGAGCGCCAAGCAGCGTGGCGATGCTGCCGAAGAGGATGTCGATGAACACGCCGCCTGCAAAAATATTGCTGATCAGGCAGCCGATAAACAAACCGGGTATGGCAGCGGAAGTAAAGTAGGGTAAAATGGTGAGCGCTTCGGAAAAGCGTACCTGAATGGCCTGAGAGGCCAGACCAAGACTGTTGGCGATCATTGTGAGCACCACATAGAGGGCAGCGATCATCGCTGCCTGTGTCAGAAACAGGATGTTTTTGTTTTGCATATTCAGTTCTCCTTTAGTTTTGTTTTAGGTGAGGAAGGTCTCGAACTCACCGTGATAGTCTGTTGAAAGCCCGCAAGATCAGGGTCTTCAGTAAGACAGAGCATGGCGTATACAAATGACGGAACATAAGAAGTTTTATTTGTTCACGGGCTCTTTTGGCGCTGCCATTCGCTCACGGATATAAGTGACAACATCCTGTGCAAAGGCCGCCGCTTCCTTCATATCGATCTCGTTTGGACGATTTCGGAAAAAGGGACCCCACGATCCCCGGCAGCGGAATTCTCTTGAGCAGACATGGATATTATAAAGCCGGGCAATTTTACGAACCTTTTTATAGGTGGATCTTTTTTTGAAAAAGGTATTGGTCGTGTAGTTTACAATGATCCGGACAGATACATTGTTTTTGGATAGAAATTTTTTCAGGTTGCGGCTGAATCCCGGCGTGCCCACGGAACAGCCGAGAAATAAAATGTCGGTGTCTTCCGTAAGAGGGACGATCAATCGACGGGATTCTACGCTGAGTACGTCGGAAATTGCCGTAGTTATTGTACTGATGTCTGATTTTTCATTTGGAGAATAATAACGAATGGAAATATTCATTGGTTTATAGCTCCTAACGTAAACAAATATTTTGTTTGACTCATTATGTCCACATATAGCCACGCAATCGCCATTCTACCTTTTTCTGTCCATGAAGTCAAGCAAAAAACACAAAAAACAGATAAAAATATAAGAAATAGGACATAGATTGTACACGGATAACCTCTTGTTTTCACAGGAAAAAGCTGGTACAATGGATGCGAAGTGGCGGCCTGCAAGGTCGGGCCGCGGCAATGGAAATAATAAAAAGAAAAAAGCTGGAGGACATTGTCATGAAAGGAAATGTAATCGTAGGCCAATCCGGCGGGCCCACCGCCGTGATCAATTCCAGTCTTGCGGGCGTATACAGGACCGCCAAAGACAGAGGTGCAAAAAAAGTATATGGTATGCTCCACGGTATTCAGGGATTTCTGGATGAGCAATATGTGGATCTGTCCGACTATATCAAGACGGATCTGGATGTGGAGTTGTTGAAGCGCACACCCAGTGCATTCTTGGGCTCATGCCGTTATAAGCTCCCGGAGATCCATGAGGACCGGGAGGTGTATGAAAAAATCTTTGGTATTCTGGACAAGCTGGATATCGAGTGTTTTATCTATATCGGCGGAAACGATTCCATGGACACCATCAAGAAGCTGTCGGACTATGCCATTGTGACCGGAAAGACCACGAAATTTATCGGCGTGCCCAAGACGATCGACAATGACCTTGCCCTGACAGACCACACTCCGGGATTCGGCAGCGCGGCGAAATATATCGGTACTGCCACCAAGGAAGTGATCCGGGATGCCATGGGCCTTGTATATAATACGGACATTGTGACCATTATCGAAGTGATGGGCCGCAACGCAGGATGGCTTACCGGCGCGACAGCCCTTTCCAAAGGGGAGGACTGTGACGGGCCGGATCTGATCTATCTGCCGGAGCTGGCTTTCGATATCGACAACTTTATCGAGCGGGTAAAGGAACTCCTGCAAAAGAAGAAATCTGTTGTGGTTGCGGTTTCCGAAGGCATTAAGACAAAAGAAGGCAAATATGTCTGCGAATATGGAAACGCCTCCGATTATGTGGACGCGTTCGGACACAGGCAGCTGGCCGGCACCGCGTCATTTTTGTCAAATCTGGTAGCGGCGGAGATCGGCTGCAAGACCCGTGCCGTTGAATTTTCAACACTGCAGAGGAGCGCTTCCCATCTGGCTTCCCGTATTGATGTGAACGAAGCGTTTCAGGTAGGCGGCGCCGCGGTGAAGGCGGCAGTGGAGGGAGACACCGGAAAGATGATCGTGCTGAAGAGAGTTTCCGATGATCCTTATCAATGTACAACCGATATCTGCGATGTACACAAGATCTCCAATGTGGAAAAGCTGGTTCCCAGAGACTGGATCTCCAGGGACGGCACTTATCTGACCCAGAAATTTATTTCTTATATTGAGCCCCTGATCCAGGGCGAGCTGCTTCCGGTACAGGTTGACGGTATTCCGAGACACCTGTTTTTACAGAAATAAGCCGGAAGTACCAACAGTTTACCCACAGCGATGACAGAGTACGGCTCTGTGATTCGAACTATGGCGGGAGGAATTAGATGAACGAAGAAATGAGCAGGCTGAACAAGGCCGAACAGCGAAAAAAAATCATGAAAAAGCGTCGCCGTATGAAGATTCTTCTGACCACATTGTTTGTTTTTCTTGGGTTGTTTATTCTGGCAATTGTTGTGTTTTTTGCAAGCGGCGTAGGAGGACAGGTGATCAATCTGTATAAAGACGCCAAAAAGCTGGTGGAGGCATCCACGCCGGAAACATTCCGTGCCAGCCAGACAAGCCTGATCTATGATGTGAACGGCAATCAGATCATGAGCGCCTCCGGGGAAAAGGATGTGCATTATCTGGAGTTTGACCAGATCCCGGAAGCGGTGAAGGACGCTTTTGTGGATGTGGAGGACAAGCGTTTTTACAGCCACCACGGTTTTGACATGCGGGCCATCTTGCGGGCGGTGCAGTCTATTGTGAAAAACAGCGCCATTACCCAGGGCGGCAGTACCATTACCCAGCAGCTGAGCAGAAATGTCTTCCTGTCTCATGAAGTTTCATGGCAGAGAAAGGTAGAGGAGATCTTTATTGCCACGAAGCTGGAGAAAAAGTACGATAAGAAGCAGATATTGGAATTTTATATCAACAATATTTATTTCGCCAACGGGTACTATGGGATCGAGGCGGCGGCCATAGGGTACTTTAATAAGAATGTGACAGACCTGAGTCTGTCCCAGCTGGTATTTCTGTGCGCCATCCCGAATAACCCTACCCTGTATGATCCGGTGGATAATCCGGACAATACCATTAAAAGGCGCGACCGGATGCTGAAGGTCATGCTGGAAGCAGGCAGCATCACCCAGTCGGAATATGATGAGGCGGTTGCGGAAACGATCGTGCTGGATCAGCCGGAGCAGGCGAATAATAACTCTGTAGAAACATTTGTATTTTATTGTGCCACCAGAGCGTTTATGGAGCAGAGCGGCTTTGAATTCCGGTATTCCTTCCGCAACGACAAGGAAAAAGAGGCTTACGAAGAAGAATATCAGGATATGTATGTGACCTGTCAGAAGTCTCTGTACACAGGCGGCTACCGCATTTATACCTCCATAGACATGGAGAAACAGGAGCTTCTGCAGCAGGCGGTTGATGAAACACTGGCCGGATTTGAGGAGAAAAACGAGGAAGGCATTTTTGCCTTTCAGGGGGCCGCTACCTGTATAGACAATGAGACAGGAAAGGTGATCGCCATTGTAGGAGGCAGAGATCAGGGGCTTTCGGGGCGTTCCCTGAACCGCGCTTATCAGAGTTTCCGCCAGCCGGGCAGCTCCATCAAGCCTTTGCTTGTGTATACGCCCATTCTGGAGACCGGATATACGCCAAACAGCATCGTCAATGACGAGAAAGAAGAGGACGGGCCTTCCAATTCCGACGGCTCTTATGATGGAGATATCAGCCTGCGCTGGGCTGTGGCACAGTCCAAAAATACGGTGGCATGGAAGCTGTTCGAGGAATTGACGCCGGAGGCAGGTCTGGAATATCTGGAAAAAATGAATTTTTCCAAGCTGGATAAAAAGGATCGGACGCTTTCCAGCGCTCTCGGCGGATTTACCAACGGATGCAGCACGGTGGAGATGGCTTCGGGCTACGCCACCCTGGAAAACAAAGGCGAGTACAGAACCCCTACCTGTATTGTGGAAATACTGGATGCAGAGGGCGGCAGGATAGTCTCCGCAAAGAGTAAGGAAAAGCGGATCTATGACAGCAATGCCACCCTGATGATGACCAGCATGATGCAGACGGTAATGTCCGACGGTACGGGTAAGAAGCTGAGGCTGGAAAACATGCCCTGCGCAGGTAAGACCGGAACTACCAACGACAATAAAGACGGCTGGTTCTGTGGATTTACCCCCTATTATACTACCGCAGTGTGGGTGGGATATGACATGCCAAGAAAGCTTTCAGAACTGCAGGGGGCGTCTTACCCCGGAGAAATCTGGAAGCTGTTTATGGAGCAGATCAACGAAGGACTGCCCTATAAGGAATTTGAAGAATATGAGGCGCCTGACGATGAAACAGACGCCAATGAGATCGATCTGACGGAGGAACCCAATTCCACGGAGACGCCGGCGCCCACAGAGACACCGGCTCCTTCGGAAACGCCGGAGATTACTGACACTCCCGTACCGGAGGAACCCCCTGAGACCACGGTTCCTGACACGGAGGAACCCCCTGAGACCACTGTTCCGGAGCCCGAGGTCACGCCGGAACCCCAGCAGGAGCCCACACCGGAGCCGGATATGACGGACAATCCGGATGATGATGAAAATATGGATTGGGATGTGATCGGATAACCGTCACGCGGAATGGAGAATATTATGCTGGAACTGAAAGAGATTTATAAAGATTATCTTACAGGCAGCGGAGCGGTTCATGCGCTGAGGGGAATTTCCCTGCAATTTCGCAAAAGCGAATTTGTGTCTATTCTCGGACCCTCCGGATGCGGGAAAACCACGATGCTGAATATCATCGGCGGGCTGGACCAGTATACAAAAGGAGATCTGGTCATCAACGGAAAATCCACAAAGGATTTTAAAGACCGGGATTGGGACACTTACCGGAATCATTCCATCGGATTTGTGTTTCAGACTTACAATCTGATCCCCCACCAGTCTGTACTGCAGAACGTGGAGCTTGCGCTGACGCTTTCCGGCGTATCTAAGACTGAGCGGAGGGCCCGGGCGAAGCAGGCGCTGGAGGATGTAGGGCTGGGTTCCCAGCTGAACAAAAAGCCGGGAGAGATGTCCGGGGGACAGATGCAGCGGGTGGCGATTGCCAGAGCGCTTGTAAACAATCCGGATATTATTCTGGCAGATGAGCCTACCGGCGCCCTTGACACAGAGACCAGCGTGCAGGTCATGGAGATTCTGAAGGAGGTCGCAAAGGACCGGCTGGTGATCATGGTTACCCACAATCCGGATCTGGCCAATACGTATTCTACCCGGATCATCCGAATGTTGGACGGCGTGATCACAGACGATTCCGCGCCTTTATCCCAGCAGGAGCGGATGGCAGAGAAGGAAAGCGAGGAGGCGCTCCGGCTGGCGGAGGAAAAACAACGAAAACCCTCTATGTCTTTTTTCACTGCGTGTTCGCTCTCTTTGAAAAATCTGTTTACCAAAAAGGGCAGGACGTTTCTGACTGCCTTTGCAGGAAGTATCGGCATCATCGGCATTGCCCTGATCTTGTCTATTTCTCAGGGACTTACCGCTTATATCGATACGATTCAGGAAGAAACCCTGTCTTCTTATCCCCTGACGCTGGAATCCTCGGTGACAGATATGAGCGGCCTGATGAGGATGTTTATGGGGGCCACTGACGAAAATGCCAGTCACGAAAAAGATAAAGTATATACGAAGCCTGCTATTTACGATATCATCAATGCGATGAATCATCTGGAAACCACAGAGAATGATCTGAAGTCCTTCAAAACCTACATGGAGAAGGAACGGAAAAAGGCCGACAGCCCGCTGCACACCGCGATCAGCGGCGTACAGTATATGTATGATCTGGATCTGCTTGTCTATACCAAAAATGTGGACGGCGAGATTGTACACTCTGACGCAAGGGAGCTTTTGCAGGAACTGGCGATGGAGTATATGAACATTGATATGGAAGCCATGATGGATTCCGCGCAGTCCGGCGTTATGCAGTATTCTCCCATGGCGATGATGAGCCAGAGCAGCTCCGATTTATGGCAGGAGATGCTTCCGGGAGAGGACGGCGCTCTTGTCAGTGATCTTTTGAAAAATCAATACGAAGTGGTTTACGGCACATGGCCGGATCGTTATGATGAGGTGGTTCTTGTGCTGGATGAAAACAATGAGCTGGATGATATGTCCCTCTATGCGCTGGGTCTGGAGCCAAGGGAAGACATTGACAAGATCATGGACGCGGCAATGAACGGCGGGGATCTGGAGAAAAAAGAAACCACGTGGACTTATGAGGAGGTATGCGGCAGGCCCTATCGACTGATCCTGAATGCAGACTGTTATCGTTATGACGAGAAGACCGGACTGTACACGGATCTGAGAGAAACCGACGCGGGGCTGCAGTATGTGTATGACAATGGAATGGATCTCACCGTATCCGGCGTGATCCGTCCAAAGGAAGATACGCAGGCCGCTATGCTGACGGGTTCCATCGGTTATACAAGCGAACTGACCGATTATGTGATCGAAAAGGGAAATACATCCGATGCCGTAAAAGCGCAGCTTGAAAACAGCGCCAAAAATATATTTACCGGCCAGCTGTTCCGGGAAAATGCCAGCGCCCAGACGGACGAGGAGAAGGAAGCGGCGGTCAGGGATTATGCCGCAGGTCTGGATGAGACGGGAAAGGCCGCCTTTTATGTGCAGATCATGAGCGTTCCCACTCAGGAGCAGCTGGATGCCGCGGTGGCGCAGGCCATGAACGGCATGACGGCGGAAAAAATGGAAGCGTCCATGGTGCAGCTTTTGACTGCCCAGATGGGCATGGATCAGGAAGAAGTGGCCGCTTATGTTGCTTCCATGAGCGAGGAGGAGAAGAAGGAAACCTATACGGCCATGATGGAAGAGCAGGTCAGGATGCAGGTCGCTCAGGAAACGGTAACCAGACTTTCAGGCAGTTCTCCTCAGGAACTTGCGGCGGCACTGGACGCACAGCTGCCTGCCTTTACCCCGGCGCAGTGTGCTTTTTATTTTGACGAGGTACTGATCAATCAGTTTTCCGAGTCTACTTATGAAGACAATCTGAAAGAGCTGGGGTATGTAGAGCAGGAGAATCCTTCCGCCATCAATCTGTATGCCTCCACCTTTAAAAATAAAGACGTGATCTCGGATGAGATCGAGAAGTACAATGATTCCGTGGAGGAAGAGTCTCAGATCGAATATACGGATTATGTGGCGCTGATGATGTCCTCCATGACGACCATCATCAATACGATCACCTATGTGCTGATTGCGTTTGTGGGGATCTCTCTGATCGTGTCATCGATCATGATCGGTGTGATCACTCTGATCTCCGTACAGGAGCGCACCAAGGAAATCGGTATTCTCCGCGCCATCGGCGCATCCAAGCGGGATGTTTCCAGTATGTTCAATGCGGAGACCATGATCATCGGATTTGCCGCAGGGCTGTTGGGCGTGCTTGTAACGGCGCTGCTCTGCCTGCCCGTCAATTGGGTGATCCATGCGCTCACCGGTATCAAACAGGTGAATGCTTACCTGCCTGTCCCGGCAGCCATCGTGCTGGTGGCGATCAGCGTGATGCTGACGCTGTTTGCGGGGATCATTCCCTCCAGAAGCGCGGCCAGAAAGGATCCGGTTGTCGCCCTGCGCACAGAATAAAAAATATCAAAATATCAGATCGGCTGTAAAATAAGAACGGCAAGGCTCCCATAGCGGGCCTTGCCGTTCACCATTCTCTCATTCATTTTTTCTACCGGCGCTGTTGCCCCGCCTTCTGATCAGATCCCGAGACTTTCAGGGTCTTCCTTATACTTCTTTACCAGCTTCTGGATCCGCTTAATGGGATTCAGCAGATGACTGATGGATTCATCGTGATTCAGTGTGTCGATGATCAGGGCAATGTACTTGCTCATATCGCAAAGGATGAAATAGGGGCGCTCGTACAATTCAGGGGGCAGATACACCAGATTGGTGGTTACCACATAGTCGATGAGCCCCTTGTCATAAGCCTTGTCAAACTTTTTCAGCCCGTTGGTAAACAGACCGAAGGTTGCGGTGACAAAAACCCGTTTGGCCTTCCGGCGCTTCAGTTCTGTAGCTACGTCGATCATACTGTCACCGGAGGAGATCATGTCATCCAGAATAATGACATCCTTGCCTTCCACGGAGGGCCCCAGATATTCATGGGCTACAATGGGATTGCGCCCGTCAATGATCTGGGAATAATCCCGGCGCTTATAGAAAATACCCATATCCAGACCCAGCACATTTGCCATATAAACAGCCCGCTGTGTGCCGCCCTCATCGGGGCTTAAGATCATCATGTGCTTGCTGTCGATCTTCAGATCCGATACATTCCGAAGGATGTTTTTGATAAACTGGTAAGCGGGCTGCACATTTTCAAAGCCTTTCAGGGGAATAGCGTTCTGTACCCGGGGGTCGTGGGCGTCAAAGGTAATGATATTGTCTACCCCCATATTGATCAGCTCGTGAAGCCCAAGGGCACAATCCAGAGATTCCCGCCCGGTGCGTCTGTGCTGGCGGCTCTCATACAGAAAAGGCATAATGACAGTGACCCGGCGGGCCTTTCCGCCGATGGCGGCAATGATCCGCTTCAGATCCTGAAAATGATCGTCAGGGGACATGTGGTTGGTTTCTCCCCGGAGAGAATATGTCAGACTGTGGTTTAATACATCCAGAAGGATGTATACGTCGTCGCCCCGGACTGAGGATTTGATCAGTCCCTTTCCTTCCCCGGAGCCGAAACGGGGTGTTTCGCACTGCAGCAGGAAGGTATCCCGCTGATATCCGTCCCATGCAAGGGTGGATTTATGCTCATGTTCCCGTTTCTCACGCCATTGCACAATGTAGTCGTCGATTTTTTTGCCGAGGGCTTCGCTGCTTTTCAGGCAGATAATGCCAAGACGTCCTACCGGAATGGTCTCAATTACTTTTGATTCGCCTGTGTTCATGTTTTCGTTTACTTCCATCGTGACCTCTTTTCTACTGTTGTTGTGAATGCCGCACCTTTAGGAACCTGATATCACTGCCGGCCAAACGGAGAAACGTGTAGCCGGAGATCATTCTTGAAAACGTCCGGTCCAGATACCGGTCTTTCAGATCGGAAAGCTCCAGGTTTGTGGTGATGATCGTGCCCTGTTTATTTTTCAGCCGCTGGTCAATGACCTGACAGAGACTGCTGACGACAAAACTGTTGCCGATCTCCGTGCCCAGATCATCAATGATCAGCAGGTCGCACTGAGAAATGGAATCGTATACCAGTTCTTCCTCCTCCTGACGGAACTGGTGTGCGGCAAGCTGTTCAAAAAAGTCAATGGCACTGAGGTGTACCACGGAGTGGATGCTTTCGATCAGTTCTTTTGCGATACAGTTGGACAAAAAGGTCTTGCCTACGCCGGTGGGGCCGTAGATCAGAAGATTGCCCGGGGATCGGGAAAATTCATCCGCGTATTCTTTTGCGGTAAGCAGGGCTTTTTGTGCCAGCTGATAAGGAGTCAGGCCGCTTTTGGGTTCCGGCTCCTCTTTGTTGTAATAGTCGAGAGAAAAAGTGTCAAAGTTTTCAGCCGCATACTGCTCCTGAAGATTGGATTCCCTGTAAAGGAGATCTGCGGCCGCCTTAAAAAAGCAGCTGCATTTGCGGCCCTGTTCGTCGAAACCGGTGTCTTTACAGAGGGGGCAGTCATAAGTGAGGGTCAGGTAGTCCGACGGGAGACCGGCGGAGGCCAGAAGCTGACGCCGCTGCTCGTCGATCGATGACAACAGCTGCTCTAACTGCTTCGGCGCTTTTGTATCCCCGGATATCATTCGGGCGGCATATTCCACAGAGGCGTCCGCCTCCTCAGCGTCCAGCTCCTGAAGCTGGGGGAGTATCTGATAAGCATGTTGGATATGCTCGTCCAGAAGATGCTTGTGTGCCATTTGCCTGCGGTTGTAATCCCGCATGATAGAATCAAATTGAAAATTTTTCAGCGCCACGAAAAGTACTCCCTTCCCTGCCTTAGCCTTTGTGTTTTAGAGGATATTTCTCCTGAAACGATCAGTTGATGTGCAGCAGCTGCCGCTCCAGGGAGTCCATGTCGTATTCCCGCTGGGGGAAAGGAGCGTTTTTGGCGGGCTTTTTTGCCCCCTGCCCGCTGCGGGCGGTTTTCTGCCGATGGGCCTGATCCGCCTTCTGCACATCTTCCATGGTGCGGATGCCCTCCTTGTTCCAGTTGGTAAGAATGGTGTCCGCATAGTCAAAGCTGCCCTTTTTGGTGGCCCGCATGGTGCGCCTGCAGGCTTCGATGATCAATTCATCCGGTATATGATATTCCTTTGTCCATTTGTCTATGTAAGCCCGTTCCTCCGCCACGAGAGAACGGGTGCTGATGCCGAATTCCTGCATGATCGCCACGGAGAGCTGGCTGAAGGAAGCAAGCCGCTCTCTGGCAAGGGCCACGGTATTGATGCCCTGCTTTGCCCATGCAATGGCGGTGGCTTCCACATAGCGCATACTGCGTTTGCCCTTGCTGACGCAATGCTCCACCAGAAAATCAATGAGATCGTTGTCAAAGCCCAGCCCATCGTAAATGTACATCAGATTTTCCAGCTGGGAAGGGCCAAGGGGTTTGCCAAAATAGGTCTGCGTCACAAATTTGGCGGAATTAAAATTTTCATCCTCCGCAAACTGCCGCTTTTCATCCAGCGTATAGGAATGGCGCCGGAGCGTGGGATCCTCTCCGGGAACGACAAAAGGTTCCGCCGCCCCGGGCTCTGTGTCGTTTTCGGAACGGGATGAACCGCCGTTTCCCTCGTCCGGTCTGCTCAGATCCAGAAAATCAATATGAGTCAGCGTGTTTTCCTCGTCGTAAAACAGCTTTAAAAGTCCCTGTGATTCCCAGTATTTCAGCGCGGTCATCACATAAGACACGGTATGGTCGAATTGACGGGCCATAGCTTCCGGGGAAAAAGTGGATGCGTTATGATTGACACAGCGCAGCATATACAAATATATTTTTACATATTCGCCGTTGGCAGACGGCATATAACGATCAATAAACTGGTTGGATACCACGGTAGTGTCCATGTAGCTGTTCATGCCGATGGTCAGATCACCCATAACGCTTCCTCCTTAAAAATTCCTTATTCAGCGGAATTATTATAGCATGTCTTGCGGGAAATGAGAAGCATTATTTTTTCAAAAAATTGGTGAAAATGCCCGGATTTAGGGGTTTTCTTTGTGGATAAACAGGTGTTTATTGTGCAAAATATCCACATTTATACAAAAAAGAACTTGGGGGAAATGTGGATAACTTTTTATTTTCATGAGGGCCGTCCCTGTGCCGGAGGAAGAAAAATGTTGTAAAATCAAAGGTTTTCAGGGTTTCTGTCGAATCTGGCTCCGGAAAATAAAAATCCACATGTTTCGACAGGATTTTCTGTTGATAAACATGTGGATAGTGTGGATAATTATTTTCCTAAAAGATGTTCGCCCACTAAAAAAATATCTCCGGCTCCCATGGTGATCAGCAGATCACCCGGCATACAGTTCTCCAGCAGGAAGTTCTCGATCTCATCAAAGGAGGGGAAGTAGAAGACTTCTTTGCCCTGTTCTTCCAGCTTCGCCTTCAGGTCCAGCGAGGAAATACCGATGGTGTTCTTTTCCCGTGCCGCATAGATGTCCGCCAGCACCACCTTGTCCGCCAGCGCCAGTGCTTCGGCAAACTGATCCAGAAAAGCCTTTGTGCGGGTGTAGGTGTGAGGCTGGAACACCACCCAGAAGGTATTGTGTGGAAACTTCTGAGCAGCAGTCAGGGTAGCCCGGATTTCTGTGGGGTGATGTGCATAGTCGTCCACCACCGTAAGGCCGTGAAGGGTTCCCTTCAGCTCAAACCGGCGGTCTGTGCCGCGAAATGACCGGAGCCCTCCGGCGATGACATCCGGAGAAAAGCCAAGCGCCAAAGCGACGGCGGCAGTAGCCAGAGAGTTGGAAACGTTGTGGCAGCCGGGTACGCAAAGCCGGATCGAAGCCAGACATTTGCCGTCGTGTATGAGGTCATAGCTGCCGCAAGCTCTGTCGTCATATTTGATGTTGGCAGCCGTATAGTCAAAATCACCGTCCAGTCCGTAAGTAACCACCCTGCAGGGGAGGCCGTCGGTCAGCTCCCGGAGATTGTCGATGTGGCCGTTGATCACCAGAAGACCGTCTTCCGGAAGACGCTGGGCAAACAGGCGGAAGGAATGACGGATATCTGCCAGATCCCTGAAAAAGTCCAGATGATCCTCCTCCACGTTGAGGATCACACTGATCTTCGGGTAAAAACTGAGAAAGCTGTTGGTATATTCGCAGGCTTCCGTGACGAACAGCTCCGACTTGCCTACGCGGATATTGCCGCCGATGGACTGCAGGATCCCGCCCACAGAAACAGTGGGATCCGCATCTCCATAGAGCAGTACCTGTGAGAGCATGGATGTGGTGGTGGTTTTCCCGTGAGTGCCGGAAATGGCAATGGGAGTATGATAATTTTTCATGATCTGGCCAAGGAGATCTGCCCGGCTCAGCATGGGGATCTTGCTGTCCGCCGCCATGGCAAACTCGGGATTGTCGGGATGGATGGCCGCCGTGTAAACAACCAGATCGATGTCCGGAGTAATATTGGCTGCTCTCTGATCGTATTGGATCACAGCGCCCAGCTTCTCCAGCTTATCTGTCAGATCGGAGCGCTTATTGTCAGAGCCGGTGATGGTGAAGTTCCTTTTTAAAAGGATCTCCGCAAGACCGCTCATGCTGATGCCGCCGATCCCGATAAAGTGAACGTGGATCGGAGTTCCAAAATCTATCTGATACATACCTGTCGTCTCCCTGTGGGTATAGTTTTTTTCTTATTATAATCGGAATTCATTAAAATTCCAATAGGAAAATGAAAGTTGCCTCTTTAAAATTTTGTGACATTTGTGAATAATCATGAAGAAAAACGCAAAAAACAAGTAATGGGTTTGGCGAATGTCATAAAATGTAGAAAAATATGGAATGTTTTTTGTAAAAATTGTTCACTAATTTAAAAAACTATGCTATAATTCTATCATATATGAAAAAGGACGAGGTGATAGCGTGATTAAAAAGGAAATGATAGCCATGTTACTTGCAGGTGGGCAGGGCAGCAGACTGGGCGTATTGACATCAAGGGTAGCCAAACCGGCAGTAGCCTTTGGAGGCAAATACCGTATTATAGACTTTCCCCTCAGTAATTGTATCAACTCAGGTGTAGATACGGTGGGTGTACTCACCCAGTACCAGCCGCTGCGCTTAAATACGCATATCGGTATCGGTATTCCGTGGGATCTTGACCGGAACATTGGCGGCGTTACCGTACTTCCCCCTTACGAGCAGAGTACAAGCAGTGAGTGGTACACCGGAACGGCAAACGCCATCTATCAGAATCTGAATTACATGGAGATGTATAATCCGGACTATGTGTTGATCCTGTCAGGCGACCACATCTACAAGATGGATTATGAGGTGATGCTGAATTTCCATAAGGCCAACAATGCGGATATTACCATTGCGGCTATGCCGGTACCCATTGAGGAGGCCAGTCGTTTCGGCATTGTGGTGACGGACGAGGACGGAGCCATCAGGGAATTTGAGGAGAAGCCGGAAAAGCCCAGCAGCAATCTGGCTTCCATGGGTATTTATATCTTTTCATGGAAGGTGCTGAAGGAAGCTCTTGTGACCATGTCGGATCAAAGCAACTGTGATTTCGGAAAACATATCATTCCCTACTGCCATGAGAATGGAAAGCGAATGTTTGCTTATGAGTATAATGGCTATTGGAAGGATGTAGGTACGCTGGGTTCCTATTGGGAGGCCAATATGGAGTTGATTGACATCATTCCGGAATTCAATTTGTACGAAGAATATTGGAAGATCTATACAAAGTCCGACACCATCATCCCCCAGTATCTTGCGGATTCTTCCTTTGTTGAGAAGAGCATCATCGGCGAAGGTACGGTTGTTGAGGGTGAGGTGCGCAATTCTGTGATCGGTTCCAATGTCAAGATCGGCAAAGGCGCAGTGGTAAAAGAGTCCATTCTAATGGACGGTGTTACCATCGGCGAGGACTGCGTTGTGGAAAAGGCAATCATCGCCGAAGAAGTAAAGATCGGCAAGCGCGTCAAGATCGGTACGGGCTCTTTTGCGCCGAGCAAGCTGGATCCGAGAGTGTATGCTTTCGATCTGGTGACCATCGGCGAGAATTCTGTGATCCCTGACGGTGTGCAGATCGGCAAAAATACAGCGATCTCCGGTGAAACAACGCTGGAAGACTATCCTGACAGGCAGTTGGAGAGCGGAGGCGCGATTGTAAAGGATGGTGATAAAGCATGAAAGCAGTAGGAATCATCTTGGCAGGCGGCAATAATAAGAAAATGGGCGAACTGTCTAAGAAGCGTGCCATTGCGGCAATGCCTATTGCAGGCAGCTATCGCGGCATTGATTTTGCTCTCAGCAGTATGTCGAACTCTCACATTCAGAAGGTAGCTGTGTTTACCCAATATAATACAAAATCCATAAATGAGCATCTGAGTTCTTCAAAATGGTGGGATTTCGGACGTAAACAGGGTGGTCTGTATGTTTTCACACCGACGATTACTGCTGAGAACAGCAACTGGTACATGGGAACTGCGGATTCGATCTATCAAAATCTGGACTTTTTGAAGAGCAGCCATGAACCTTATGTTGTGATTGCCGCCGGTGACGGAGTTTATAAACTGGATTTCAACAAAGTACTGGAGTATCATATTCAGAAAAAAGCGGATATCACGGTGGTCTGCACCCAGCTTCCGCCGGGAGAAGATCCCACCAGATTCGGCCTGATCAAAATGGACGAGGATTCCCGCATTGTTGAGTTTGAAGAAAAGCCGGTAGTGGCCAATGCAACGACGATTTCCACGGGTATTTACATTATCCGCAGAAGGCCTTTGATCGAATTGATCGAGAAATGCGCACAGGAAGGCCGCTATGATTTTGTAAATGACATCCTGGTCCGCTACAGAGGGCTGAAGAGGATCTATGGATACAAAATGACGGATTACTGGAGCAACATTTCCACTAAGGAATCCTATTACCGGACAAACATGGATTTCCTGAAACCGGAGGTGCGGGATTATTTCTTTAATCAGTATCCCGATATTTATTCCAAGGTAGATGATCTTCCGCCGGCGAAATATAATGTGGGCTCCAAGGTCAAGAACAGCTTGATCTCCAGCGGTTCCATCATCAATGGAACAGTCGAAAATTCCATACTGTTTAAAAAAGTTTTTGTTGGAAACAATTGTGTAGTGCGCAATTCCATCATTTTAAATGATGTATATCTAGGCGATAATTGCGTCATTGAAAACTGCATTGTTGAAAGTCGAGACACAATACGAGCTAACTCCTATCATTGCGGGGAACATGGCGTAAAGGTAGTCGTAGAACAAAATTCAAGATACCTTTTATAAAAGTATTGTTTGAGATGCTGTGTGTAAATACATCTAGGGAAAGACCGAATTCATCTCAGAAACATCGAAAGAGGAGAAAAATGTATGAACATAACAGATATTAGAATCAGGAAAATTGCCAAGGAAGGCAGGATGAAGGCGGTTGTATCCATCACTTTGGATAATGAGTTTGTAGTGCATGATATCAAGATCATTGAAAGCGACAACGGCATGTTTGTGGCAATGCCCAGTCGTCAGACTCCGGACGGGGAATATCGCGATATTGCACATCCTATCAATTCTGAGACAAGAAACATGATCCAATCGACAATATTAGACGCTTACGAAAAGGAAATGCAGGAAGAAGAGAAATGAGATTTATCAGAAAAATGATAGTGAAAAACGGATGCCGGTAATGCGGCATCCGTTTTTTTGTCCCTGGCCTGCGCGGCAGGAATGTGCCAGAGCCAGGCAGGGCGGAAATGACAGCCAGACGCTCACGGTGGCCGGAGAGACGAAGATCGCCGTATTTGAAGCACCTCGGGCTGTCAACGGAAAGGAGTGCAGTCTGCGGTTCGCCTTTGTGTGGGATGAGAGCATGCCCAACAATGGCTATTATGAGATCGTGGGACTGTGGAGCGGCATCGGGGAAGCTCTTTACAGCGGCATGGCGGATAAGGGTTTTCAGTCTTTAAACCCGGAGGGTGATAGAGTTTCGGAACCTTGTTCATGAGTACATTTTTTCTTGCGCAAACTGCGGGCGGGTGCTATACTTTTTACAGGAGTTGTTACGGCAATCTTAAAGGAGGAGGTTTTGTCCATGAGAAAAGGAAACAGGCTGGCAGGCGGAAGGAGCGGCGCTTTTCGGAAAATCAAAAGACAGATAGGAAGCGTGGCGCTTGCGGCAGCACTGGCAGCAGGGAGCTTCGGAGGCATACAGCTGTTTGACGCTGCGTCTGCCGAAGAGGTACAGGCAGCGGAGCCGGAATCTGCCATTGACGATCTGAAGCTGTGGTATGATGAACCGGCTACAGCGGGCTATTATGAGATTTTTTCCAGCAAGTTTAAGTTCATCGGCAGAAACGGCGACGGTTGGCTGGAATTTGGCCGGGATGACGCCCAGAATTATTCTGACGGGATCAGTCACAAGGATGACACGAGCGCTCCGGTAAAAGGAGAGACATGGTGGGTGACGGACGCCGTTGAACAGGGCGTTGCGTGGGCCAAGCATGCCCTTCCTGTAGGAAACGGCAATATGGGAGCCATGACCTTTGGGTACACAGATACGGAGATCATACAGATGAATCAGAATACACTGTGGACCGGAGGGCCGAACTGCGCGGATAAGCTGGAAGCGGACAATAACGCGGATGTGTATGGCAACCGGAATCTCGAAGACCCGGAAAAGCAGATGTCGGATCTGATCGACGGCGCCTTTACGGAATATTACCGCACGATGGAAACCGGCTACAAACCCAACGATTATGCGGCTTCACCCTACTATAACGGGTTTGTGCCCAATGACCGGGAGCAGGAGGGCGCTTATCAAAGCTTCTGCGAGATGAAGCTGGATTTCAACCACGACCAGAGTCAGGTGTCGGATTATACCCGCTCTCTGGATCTGAACAAAGCGGTGAGCTGCGTTGCTTATGATTACGACGGGGTGCATTATGACAGAGATCTGTTTGCAAGCTATCCGGATAATGTCATGGTCTACAAGATCTCCGCATCCGAGAAGGGAAAGGTCAGCTTTGTGCTTCATCCTGAGATCCCACATAAAGGAATCTATGAAGGACGTTATAACGGGACCGCCAACAACGGCGCCAATCATTACGGCAAGACCGGTACGGTAGTGGCTGAGGGCGATACCATTACCCTTTCCGGTTCTCTGGATCACAACGGCATGAAGTTCGCAGGCAAGTTTAAGGTAGTGACCACCGGCGGGCAGATGCAGGCGGACAACGATGTAAATAACGTGCTGGCACAGGGCGGTACGGACAACGGACGGATCACCGTCAGCAATGCGGACGAAGCCTATATCATCGTTTCCCTGATGACAGACTATGTAAATGATTTTGACCGGGATTATACCACAGGCGAGACACTGGAGCAGGTGGAGAACCGGGCGGAAAAGCAGGTGGAGGATGCCGCCGCCCTTGGTTATGAGAAGCTTTATGAAAATCATGAGGCGGACTATCAGGAGCTGTTTAACCGTGTCCGGCTGGAGCTGGACGGCACTTTAAATGAAAAAGCAACCACGGACGTGCTTCTGAAAAACTATAAGGCGAACTATAACGGCAATCAATATGATGAGGGTTACAGCAAATATCTGGAAACGCTGTATTACCAGTACGGCAGATACCTGCTGATATCCAGCTCCCGTCAGGGGGGCCTGCCCGCCAATCTGCAGGGACTCTGGAACGATACGGACGGCCCTGCATGGAATTCCGATTATCATACCAACATCAATGTGCAGATGAACTACTGGCTTGCAGAATCCACCAACCTTGCGGAATCCGCGACAGCGCTGGTAGATTTTGCAAACAGTTTAAGAAAACCGGGCCGTCTTACCTTTGCAAAGAGTTACGGCATCGGATATGACAAAGATGAATCCAGGATCGATCTGGACACAGAGGACGGCTTTGTATTCTTCTGCAGCACCAATCCTCTGGGCTTTACGGGAAACATTGATTCCAACGCTTCCTTTACCCAGACGGCAACTGCATTCATGGGACAGAACCTCTATGATTACTATGCGTATACAAAGGATCTGGATTATCTGAGGACTACCATCTATCCTTACCTGCGGGAGTCCTGCCTCTCTTATCTGCAGACGCTGGAGGCGGGCCGCACAGAGGAGGACAGGGATAAATTGTTTGTAGCGCCTTCCTGGTCTTCCGAGCAGGGTCCCTGGACAGTCGGCACCTATTTTGACCAGCAGCTTGTATGGCAGATCTTCCACGATACCATTCAGGCGATGAAGGATCTGGGCATTACGCCGGCTGTGAATATGGCGGACGAAGGAAACGATACATTTTTAAATAATGACAGCAAGCTGATGGCGAGATTGCAGGATGCCCTTGACCGGCTGGATCCTGTTGCCATCGGTGAGGACGGACAGGTGAAGGAGTGGCCTCAGGAGGCCAGGTATGCGGTAACCTCAAGAGGCATCAAGCTGGGCGACGAGGCCCACCGTCATATTTCCCAGCTGGTGGCGCTGTATCCCGGCAATTACATTCGCAAGGATGATCAGGAGCTGATGGATGCAGCCAGGGTAGTGCTGCAGAGGCGTTCTGATAATTCCACCGGATGGGGTTTGGCGCACCGGCTGAATCTGTGGGCGAGAACGGGCGACGGCAACCATGCTTACGACATTGTCAATTCCCTGCTTGCCACAGGCACATACGACAATCTGTTCGACACCCATGCGCCTTTCCAGATCGACGGAAATCTGGGCGGTACGGCGGGCATTACAGAAATGCTTCTCCAGAGTCACGAGGACAAGGTGGAGCTGCTCCCGGCCCTTCCCGACGCATGGTCTTCCGGTTCGGTGAGTGGACTTGTAGCCAGAGGCAATTTTGAAGTGTCCATGAAGTGGGCGGATAAGGCAGTCACGGATCTGACGATCACCGCCAACGCAGGCGGCAGGCTGGTGCTTTCCGGCTGCTCGCTGAGAGGGGTTCGGGATTCTGCCGGACACGCGGTTTCCTTTGATCTGGATGAAAATAATAACTATATTCTCGAAACAGTAAAAGGGGAAACTTATACATTTGGTAATTTTGCCCCCGTCGAGCCCACGGCAGATCCGGTAGTGCCCACGGAATCCCCTTCCGGGATCTACGGCGATGTGGATAACAGCGGAAGCCTGACAGCGGACGACGCATTGCTGGTTCTGCAGCATGTTGTAAAGCTGAAGGTGATCACAGATCAGAATGTGCTGGATGTGGCGGATATGAATCGAGACAAAGAGATCAATGCCAATGACGCGCTGGCAATCCTGCAGGCTGTGGTGAAGATTCAGAAATAATAGTGCCGCAGGACAGATGAAAAAGCGATAGATCAAGAAAGCATCGGGCTGCTGCAAACTGCCGCCGGTGAGATCCTGATATACGAAAGTATCAAGGAAAGATCAGGATTTTCCGGATGCAGTTGCAGCAGCCCTGTTTCTGTTTTTAGATGGCTTTTTTCAAATATTTTTCCACCACGGAGAAAGGGGCCTCTCCGATATCCAGAAGTGTTTTGTGAAATTTTTTCAGCTGAAAGTTTTTGCCCTGCGTTTCTTCTGCCAGATCCCTGAGCCGCATAAATTCCAGATATCCCACATAGTAATTCAGATAATTGGCAGGCTCTTCCACGATGTATTGGTACAGCGCGTCAGAGGAGGCTCGGTCCGCAAAGCCGTAAGTATTCAGAAAATCGTATGCGTCGTCGGGCGTCCAGTAATTGTAGTGGATGCCAATGTCCAGCGCCGCGGAAACGCCAAGGGAGATCTGATTGTTTAACCGGTACAGATCGCTTATGTCAGGATCTGCATCCGCATACCGGTAGGACAGCATTTCCGCATAAGTTGCCCAGCCCTCGCCGTATCCGGTGGTGCCGAAGAGCGCGCGGATCTTGTTTAGATTCAGCGTTCGGGTGTAGGCGTTCTGGTACAGGTGGCCGGGAAATCCTTCGTGAGCCAGCGTTGTGTACAGGGACAGCGGCGTGTAATTGTGGGCCCGGTTCACATAGATCACATTATTCTGCGGGTTATCCAGAGGCGGCTTCAGATAAAAAGCCGGGCTCAGGTATGCTTCTAAGCTGCTGTCAACGTCATGGAGGGTGTAGGACACCTGAAAAATGGAGGGAAAATCTTCGCTGATCTTCTCCTGAAGATCGGTCAGGTACTCCTTGGGATTCACAGAGGCGGCGGACAGCGCTCCGGCGCTGCTTTCGGCTGAAAGCGTTTCGGCGGCGGATGGAGTGGTCAGCTGTGCCGTGGGGACTGCAGGCGCGCCGGAGGAGCCGGATTCTTCAGAAGGGCTTGCAGAACCGGCGGATTCAGGACCGGGGCTTGGAACGGACAGTCTGGAAAGCGTTTTGGAAAACGCATTCTCGGCTTCCGACAGAGAGGACAGGATCTGCCCGTTCAGCTCATCTACAGAAAAAGAAGAGCCGGTTCCGGAAGCCACCAGATAGGAGTAGTATTGGCGGCCTTCAGGAAAATAGCAGAGTCCATAGGGGTTGCGCCCCTGATCCTTCAAAGCGGAAAGCCCCTCTATCAGTTCTTCGTATGCCGGAAAAAACTGCAGCTGAAGAGTCTGCCTGTTCCGGGCAATGTAGCCGCTTTTTTCTTCTTCTGAGAGGGAAAGCCCGTCAAGCCGGTTCTCAAAAGAGGAGATCAGAAAATGATCTTCCTGATCCGCGATCAGAGAGCTGCACTGGTCAATGATATCTTCCACTGCGTAAGCAGGCATGAACAGCCCTTTCGCGGCCTTTTCCTGCTCAAAGGCCAGAATCTGCCGGAAATAAGGCTGTACCTGGGCCAGCAGCGCCAGATAATCCTCCACATCCTGCCGGTCATGAAAGGTATATTCCGCCAGCAGCACTGGAAGCTGGGCCTGAAAGCCGGTGACGGCGCTTAAACTCTCCCGGTAGGACAGCAGATCCTTTGCCTGCAGCTCCGTTTTCAGTGTCTCATAAATGCAGTCGTAGGTCAGCTGGCGGTCGTCGCTTAGGGAATCATAAGGGAAGGATTCCATGGCAGAAAGACAGTTGGCTGCGGCAGTCATACTTTCCTCCATTGCCGCAAGGGAATAATGCCCCAGCGTCAGCGGATATTCCTTAATGCCAAAGCTTTCCGGGTCCGATAAGGTATAATGAAGGTTTAAGGTGTTGCCGGAAACTTCCCTGACAAACAGCTCGTCGGTAAATTTGTCAAATTCTGCGTTGGCTTTGCCCGCTGTAGTTAAAGTTTTGGGAGAACAGCCGGAAAAGAGCAGAGAGATGACCAGAAACAGTAAGAGGGTCGGTTTTAATATTGAATTCTTCATGGAAAAGTATATGAAAAGGGACGAGCGGAATATACGCAAGGTTTATCAGGCAAATTTACGATTATTTTTTCTTGAACCAAGCCTTCAAAAGTGATAAAATGAACAAAGGATTATGGGCTGAAATTGCTCGAAGTAACGGAACGAAAGGATCATACCTATGACAGTGAATGAAAAAGCATTGAAACTCCATGAAGAATGGAACGGAAAAATGGAGACTGTCTCCAAGGTTCCGGTAAAGACAAGAGAAGATCTGGCGCTTGCCTATACCCCCGGTGTTGCGGAGCCCTGCAAGGTCATCGCCCAGAAGCCGGAGGCGGTTTATACTTATACAGGCAAGGCAAATACGGTAGCGGTAGTCTCTGACGGCAGCGCGGTTCTGGGCCTGGGAAATATCGGCGCCCTGGCGGCTTTGCCGGTAATGGAAGGAAAGGCGATCCTGTTTAAAGAATTCGGCGGCGTCAATGCGGTTCCGATTTGTCTGGACACCCAGGATACCGAGGAGATCATCCGCTGCGTGGCCGCCATCGCGCCGGCTTACGGCGGTATCAATCTGGAGGATATCAGCGCGCCCAGATGTTTTGAGATTGAAGAACGGTTAAAACAAATGCTGGACATCCCTGTGTTCCACGACGATCAGCACGGGACTGCGATCATTGTGCTGGCCGGTATTATCAACGGGCTGAAGGTGACGGGAAAGAAGAAGGAGGACTGCAGGATCGTGATCAACGGCGCGGGCAGCGCAGGCATCGCCATTGCAAAGCTGCTGCTTACCTATGGATTTCCCAATATCACCATGTGCGATAAATGCGGAATCATTTCTGTGGATACGGAAGACCTGAACTGGATGCAGCGGCAGATGGCCAAGGTGACCAATCTGCAGCGGCAGCAGGGAACGCTTGCAGATGCCATGAAGGGCGCAGATATCTTTGTGGGCGTGTCCGCGCCGGGCATCGTCAGCAAGGAGATGGTACGTTCCATGAACCGGGACGCGATCCTGTTTGCCATGGCAAATCCGGTGCCTGAGATCATGCCGGATCTGGCAAAGGAGGCAGGCGCAAAGGTGGTTGGAACCGGCCGCAGTGATTTTCCCAATCAGGTCAACAACGTGGTTGCGTTTCCCGGCATTTTCCGGGGCGCGCTGGAAGGACGGGCAAGGCAGATCACAGAGGAGATGAAGCTGGCTGCGGCGCTTGCCATTGCGGGGCTGGTTTCCGACGAGGAACTGAACGAGGACCACATTCTGCCGGACGCTTTTGATCCCAGAGTGGCGGAGGCGGTCAGCCAGGCGGTGAAGAGCCACATTTAAGGAGGTACTTATGTCAGAGCCTTTGACACTCTATAAACTGATCGTGCTGTATATTCTTGACAAGGTGAATTTTCCCATGACCAACGACCAGCTGTCGGATTTTATTCTGACACAGGAATATACGGATTATTTCAAGTTTCAGCAGACCATGTCTGAGCTGCTGGAGTCTGATCTGATCTACGGAGAGCAGATCCGAAACAATACCTATTACACTATTCAGGACAAGGGAAGAGAGACCTGCCATTATTTTCAGGGGAAGATTTCCAGCGCCATCAAGGAGGATATCCACCGGTTCCTGCGGGAAAATGAGTATGAACTGCGGGAGGAGGTTTCCGTGTTGGCGAATTATGACCGATCCGGCCGGGAATATGAGGTACAGATGCGGATCAGGGAACAGGGAAATGATCTGATGCGGCTGAACCTGCGAGTGCCCACAGAGGAGCAGGCGGATCTGATCTGCCGCAGATTTGAGGAAAAAAATCAGTCTGTTTACGCATATCTGATGAAGCAGCTGTTGACGAATGAGGAAAAGAGGGAGTGATCCTGTTGAAGACCAATCAGGCCATTCAAAAAACATTGAATGAATTGAGAAATATCACGAAGGTGGAGTTTCAGCTGTACAACGGGCAGGCCCAGCTGATGGCCGCGACCCAGTCCTTTTCGGAAAAGGAGGAGGAAGCGGTGCTGACGTTTCTGGATTCTCCGGCGGAGGGACAGGAGATCGGCGGCGTCCATTTTTTCAAAGTACATGTACACAACGAAGAAGATTACGCCCTTCTGGCAAAGGGATCCGGCGAGGATGTGCATATTATGGGCAAGGTGGCGGTCTGTCAGGCCGAGAACCTGCTCCTGGCATACAAGGATAAGCAGGATCTGAATAATTTTCTCCAGAACCTGATTCTGGACAATCTGCTGTGGATTGATATTCATAACCGGGCCAAGCAGCTGAAGATCGATGCGGAGGCCAACAGGGGCGTGTTTGTGGTTGAGACCAGAGACGAATCGGACAACAGTGCCCTGGAGATCGTGAAGGGACTGCTGGAAGAAAAAGATTATCTGACTACAGTAGACGCCCACAGCATTATTGTGATCAAGCAGTTTCAGAAGGATGCGGGAGAGGAGGAGCTGCTCTCCGTTGCCAAAATGCTGCTGGATATGCTGAACGCGGAGGCTATGGCAAAGGTGCGCATCGGGTTCGGTACGATGGTGCATGAATTGACAGAGGTTTCCAAGGCCTATAAGGAAGCCAGGCTGGCGCTGGATGTGAGCCGTATTTTTTACGGAAAACAGCCCATTGTGGCGTACAGTATGCTTGGGATCGGCCGGATCATTTATCAGCTGCCCCTGCATTTGTGCGAGATGTTTATTGATGAGATCTTCGGGGGACAGCTTCCAGAGGAGATTGACGAGGAGGCCCTCAACACCATTCACAAGTTCTTCGAGAATAACCTGAATGTATCTGAGACTTCAAGGCAGCTCTTTGTACATCGGAATACGCTGGTGTACCGGCTGGAGAAGATCCAGAAGGTGACGGGGTTGGATATCCGTGTGTTTGAAGATGCAATGACCTTCAGAATCGCGCTGATGGTCATCGATTATATGAACTATCTGAAAGAACAGGAGCAAAAATAAAGGGGGAGATTACCATGATCACATTGCATGACGGCGGAGTGTTTTTGCTAAATCAAAAGGAACTGATCGATGATACTGCTGAAGGCGCAAAGCAGCTGGAGGCAAAGCTGGGTTCTATGCCCGCAAAGGAAGAGGCTCGGAAGCAGACCATCGCTTACGGGATCCTGGAGGAGCATAATACTTCCGGCAATATGGAGAAGCTGCAGATCAAATTTGACAAGCTGACTTCCCATGATATTACATTTGTAGGTATTATTCAGACAGCCAGAGCCAGCGGGCTGGAGCGTTTCCCTGTCCCTTATGTGCTGACGAACTGTCACAACAGTCTTTGCGCGGTGGGCGGCACCATCAATGAGGATGATCATATATTTGGGCTTACCTGCGCCAAAAAATACGGCGGCGTATATGTGCCCCCTCATCAGGCGGTGATCCATCAGTTTGCAAGGGAAATGCTGGCAGGAGGCGGCAAGATGATCCTCGGCTCCGACAGTCACACCCGGTACGGCGCGCTGGGTACCATGGCTATGGGAGAAGGCGGCCCGGAGCTGGTGAAGCAGCTGCTGTCCAAGACTTATGATATCAACATGCCCGGCGTGGTGGGCGTATACCTTACCGGCAAGCCTGCAAAGGGCGTGGGGCCTCAGGATGTTGCCCTCGCCATCATCGGCGCGGTGTTTGCAAACGGGTATGTAAATAACAAAGTGATGGAATTTATCGGCGACGGGGTAGCTTCCCTCAGCGCGGATTTCCGTATCGGTATCGACGTGATGACAACGGAGACCACCTGTCTGTCTTCTATCTGGAAAACCGACGAGGCCATCCGTGAATTTTATGAGATTCATAATCGTCCTGAAGACTATAAGGAACTGGCCCCCGGCAGTGTGGCATACTATGACGGCATGATCGAGGTGGATCTCGGCGCTGTCAAGCCCATGATCGCCATGCCTTTCCATCCCAGCAATACCTATACCATTGAGGAATTAAATGAAAATCTGGAAGATATTCTGGCGGATGTGGAAAAGAAGGCGCTGGTAAGTCTTGACGGCGCGGTGGAGTATCAGCTGCGGGACAAGATCCGGGACGGACGGCTGTATGTGGAGCAGGGTATTATCGCAGGCTGCGCGGGAGGCGGCTTTGAAAATATCTGCGCGGCGGCAGACATCTTAAAGGGAAAGAGCATCGGCGCGGACGCCTTTACGCTGAGCGTATATCCCGCAAGTATGCCCGTATACATGGAGCTGGTAAGAAACGGCGCGGCGGCAGATCTGATGGCAACCGGCGCGGTGATGAAGACGGCCTTTTGCGGGCCCTGCTTCGGCGCTGGAGATACTCCCGCCAACAATGCGCTCAGTATCCGTCATTCTACCCGTAATTTCCCGAATCGTGAGGGAAGTAAGCTGCAGAGCGGACAGATTTCTTCAGTTGCGCTGATGGACGCTCGATCCATTGCGGCGACGGCGGCCAACAAGGGTTATCTGACGCCTGCCACGGATCTGGATGTGGAATACAGCGGCAGGAAATATCATTTTGATAAAACCATATATGAGAATCGCGTCTTTGACAGCAAGGGCGTGGCGGATCCCTCTGTGGAGATTCAGTTCGGCCCCAATATTAAGGACTGGCCTGAGATGAGTCCGCTGACAGACAATCTGATCCTGAAGGTTGTTTCCGAGATTCATGATCCGGTGACTACTACCGATGAGCTGATCCCCTCCGGGGAAACCTCCTCTTACCGTTCCAATCCTTTGGGTCTGGCTGAATTTGCCCTGTCCAGAAAGGATCCCGCCTATGTGGGAAGGGCAAAGGAAATTCAGGCGGCGGAAAAGGCGCGGGTAAATGGAGAAAAGCCTACCGAGGCCTGCCCTGAGTTAAAGCCGGTGATGGAGACCCTCCTGAAACAGTATCCGCATCTGAACCGGAGCAACATCGGCTTCGGCAGTACCATTTTTGCGGTAAAGCCCGGCGACGGTTCTGCCAGAGAGCAGGCTGCTTCCTGTCAGAAGGTACTGGGGGGATGGGCGAATATTGCCAACGAGTATGCCACCAAGCGTTATCGCTCCAATCTGATCAACTGGGGTATGCTGCCTTTCCTGATCGATGAGGGAGAACTGCCTTTCCGGAATCTGGATTATCTGTTTATTCCGGATATCCGCAAGGCTATAGAGGAAAAAGCCACAGAGATCCCCGCTTACGTGGTAGAGAAGGGGGATCTGCGGAAGATCACGCTGCGAATGGGCGAACTCACCGACGATGAGCGCACCATTATCCTGAAGGGATGTCTGATCAACTACTACAAGGGATAAATATACAGAGGAAGCTGACGGCATAAAAAGGCCGCTGCCAGAGCATTGGATTCCGGCAGCGGTCTTTTCTATTCTGTCAGGTTTTGTCAGCGCCGGCTTGGGGCGTTTGCTCCATAAGCCCGGCTTCGTTTTCTTCACCGGAAGGGACATCCTGAGGGGGCTCCTCAGAAGGCCCGGCTTCTTTTGCCTGCAGCTGCAAAGCCCTTTTGGCAGTGGCTTCTCTGATCAGCTTATATGCGGTTGCGGCCGTGGGAACGCTGAGAATCATGCCTGAAATACCAAGGAGGCCGCCGCCCAGCGTGATGGCGGCCAGCACCCAAAGCCCCGGGAGGCCGATGGAGGTACCCACAACTCTGGGATAGATCAGATTGCCCTCCAACTGCTGCAGGATGACGAGAAAGATCAAAAAGAATACGGCCTGCAGGGGATTGATAGTCAAGATCATGAAGGCGCCTATTGCCGCGCCGATATAAGCGCCCACAATGGGGATCAGCGCCGTAACGCCGATCACCGTGCCGGTCATGGCTGCGTAAGGGAAACGGAAGATCATCATGCCCAGCGCGCACAGGCATCCTAAGATCACCGCTTCCACACATTGGCCGCCGATGAAGGCGGAAAAAGTGCGATGGGCCACACCTGCCACATACATGATCTTTTCCTGCCTTGCCGGACGAATCCATGTCTCTATGATCCGGCGGAGCTGCCGGCACAGTTTTTCCTTGTTCAGCAGAAGATAGAGCGCAAAAATAAATCCGATGACAATATTGGTGATAAGCCCGAAGGCGGAGCTGAGCAGGGACATCACGGAGCTGAACACACCTCCTGCGCCTGCCGTTACAATGCCGATCAGCTTCTGGGACAGGGAAGCCCAGTCGATATTCAGCTCTTTCAGCGCCTTCTGCAGAGAAGGCAGCCGGTCAGAATGATCCAGAAGCCATTGACGGGCCGTTTCGATAACACCGGGGATTTCCTTGGCGATCAGCTGGAAGCTGGAAGAAAGCTCCGGCACTACGATATTGATCACCAGCCCGGCAATACATACCAGCAGCACAAGAGAGAGGAGCAGGCATACCGGCCTGCGGCTCTTGCGTACGAAGGGCTTTTGGGAACGGGGAAAGTACAGCGCCTCCAGCTTTTTTAAAAGCAGGTTCAAAATGTATGCAAGGGCGCACCCTACAAACAGCGGGCTGGCGGCGTTCAGAACTAAAGCCAGTCCGGAAAGGATCTGAGGGAAATAGATGACGATCAGTATAAGAACTGCCGCCAGGATCCCGATCTTCAGATATTTTTTAAATTCAGCGGTCAAATTATCAGCCTCCTGTCAATGGGTTATACACCGAACATCTCCCTGCAAAGGGCAGTTCCGGTTTTGGTCTTGAATATATGAGAGAGCGCGGCCTGCACGGCGGCTTTGCTCTCCTGATCTTCGTAAAGATTCACAAGAAAATCGGCCTCCACCAAAATCTGGTAATCCATGCCGTCAATGCCGGTGTAGGTGTGATGGCGGCCTACCAGATAAGAAACCCGGCGGATGACTTCTTCGGGAAAGGATAAGCCGGCCAGCATTTTTGCTGCCGCCGGCGGGCCCTCCTGCTCCTGCAGTCTGCCGCTGCAGCAGCCGTATTTTTCTTCGGCGGGTTTAATGCCGATATCATGGACAATGGCAGCCGTCTCCAGAATGAACAGGGATTCCTCTGACAAGCCTTCCGCCTGTCCGATGTAGGAAGCAAAGCTATGTACTTTGATAAAATGCTGGATCCTGCGGGGATCGCCGTTGTAATAGGCAAACATTGCCTTCAGTAATGCCTGTAGCATCCTGTCCCTCCATGAAGAAAATAAAATTCCGGCTGCGTATCGAGGCCTGTCCCACATTCGTTCAATGGGGCGCCTCCGGTTTGCTGTGTCTATTATAGCACAGATCATTGGAAAATGAAGGGAAATTTTAACGCAAATGATCTTTGGCAAGGGCAAAATCTGTTTGACATCTGTGCCCGAATTGGGTATACTTTGATTTACGTGGAAACGTCATAACATTTCCGCGCAGCCGGGGAGTTAGCGGTGCCCTGTACCTGCAATCCGCTACAGCAGGGGTGATATTCTGCCTCGGGCCTTGCTCTGTGGGGCTGCCCTTCATAAGTGGCGTTGACGTTTGGGTCTTACGCAACAGAAATTTACGAACCGTGTCAGGATGGGAACATAGCAGCACTAAGTAAAACCTTCTGTGTGCCGTGAGGACGCCTGAGCCG
Source organism: uncultured Lachnospiraceae bacterium (assembly GCA_947625135.1). GTDB lineage: Bacteria > Bacillota > Clostridia > Lachnospirales > Lachnospiraceae > CANQUC01. The sequence continues at coordinate 14,498 of CANQNE010000008.1, read as the reverse complement.
AGTTAACTGTGAAGGTAACGTCCATGGAGGAGGTTCAAAGCAGAATGCGCGGATAAAAATAAAATCAAACCGCTCCGGTCAGTCGTGCTTGACTGAAAGGAGCGGTTTTTCAGATACCGGAGATGGTGGGAGTCGAACCCACGCGCCCTTGCGGACCTATCGCATTTCGAGTGCGACCTCTTACGACCACTTGAGTACATCTCCATAAAGCCACACCTATAGTAGCATAGATTTTGGCTTCCTGGCAAGAAAAAAATAAAATGACTTTTTTCACGGGAGGGAAGCCGGGCAGAATCGTATTTTTTTGTTGTGATTATGCCAAAATTATTATATAATAAACTTAATTATGAAAACAATGGAAAGAGAGGCGTATACTTATGAAAAGAATCGGTCTGCTGACCAGCGGCGGAGATTGTCAGGCACTGAATGCCACCATGCGCGGCGTGGTGAAAGGACTTTGCAACGAATTGGACAGTGTGGAGATATACGGCTTCGAGGACGGCTACCGGGGTTTGATCTACGGCGAGCATCGTATGCTGACCTCCAAGGATTTTTCCGGCATCCTCACTGTGGGCGGCACTATTCTGGGCACCTCCAGACAGCCCTTCAAACTGATGCGGGTTCCCGATGAAGACGGGCTGGATAAAGTTGAGGCTATGAAGCACACCTATTATAAGCTGCGTCTGGACTGTCTTGTGGTACTGGGCGGCAACGGCACCCAGAAGACGGCCAATCTTCTCAGCGAAGAAGGGTTGAACATTGTGAGCCTGCCCAAGACCATTGATAATGATATCTGGGGAACGGACATGACCTTTGGTTTTCAGAGCGCCGTTGATATCGCGACGAACGTGATCGACTGCATCCACACAACGGCCGCTTCGCACAACCGGGTGTTCATTGTAGAAGTAATGGGGCACAAGGTAGGCTGGCTGACCTTGCACGCAGGCATTGCGGCAGGCGCGGACATCATTCTGCTGCCGGAGATCCCCTACGATATTGATAAGGTCACGGAAGCCATTGAAAAGAGAAAGAAAAACGGCAAAGGCTTTACGATCTTAGCTGTGGCGGAGGGCGCCATTTCCAAGGAGGATGCGCAGCTCTCCAAGAAGGAACTGAAAAAGAAGAAAGAGAAAACAAATTATCCGTCTGTTTCTTATGAGCTGGCGGAGCAGATCAAGGAAAAAACGGGTCAGGAGGTGCGGATCACCATTCCGGGCCATACCCAGAGAGGCGGCAGCCCCTGCCCGTATGATCGTGTGCTGTCCACCCGTCTGGGCGCAAAAGCTGCGCAGCTGATCATTGACAAGCAGTACGGCTACATGGTTACGGTAAATAATGACAAGATGGATAAGATCCCCCTGAAGGAAGTGGCAGGCAGGCTGAAGATGGTATCTCCGGACGCGGACATCATTCAGGAGGCAAAAATGATCGGCATCAGTTTCGGAAACTGACGGCCGGATGGAAAGAGTAAGGGAACAGAAAGCGCCATGTCTTATACAACCCTCTATCGGAAGTTCCGTCCTGAAAAATTTGAAGAAGTCAAGGGACAGGAGCATGTTGTGACAACTTTAAAAAATCAGATCAGATCCGGCCGTGTGGGACATGCGTATCTGTTTTGCGGCACCCGGGGCACCGGCAAGACTACGGTGGCGAAGATCTTCGCCAGGGCAGTGAACTGTCAGGCGGTTAAGGGTCATGAGGATCAGATGCAAAGTCCCTGCGGGCAATGTGCGATGTGCAGAGCCATCAGCGCAGGTTCTTCCATGAACGTGATCGAGATTGACGCTGCCTCCAACAACGGCGTGGACAATATCCGGGAGATACGGGAGGAGGTAGCTTATCCTCCTGCGGAGGGCAGCTACAAGGTGTATATCATCGACGAGGTACACATGCTTTCCATCGGCGCCTTCAATGCGCTGTTGAAAACCCTTGAGGAACCTCCGGCTTATGTGATTTTTATTCTGGCTACCACAGAGGCCCACAAGATCCCGATCACGATCCTTTCCCGCTGCCAGCGCTATGATTTTCGCAGGATCACGGCGGAGACCATTGCCGGACATCTGCGGGAGCTGACGGAAAGGGAGCAGATTCAGGCGGAGGAGCGGGCTTTGCAGTATGTGGCGAAGATGGCCGACGGTTCCATGCGTGACGCCCTGAGCCTGCTGGAGCAGTGTATCTCCTATCATTTTGGAGAGACGCTTACTTATGATATGACGCTGGAAGTGCTGGGCGCTGTGGACACTCAGGTGTTCCACCGGCTGATGCAGGCCATTCTGCTGGAGCAGGTGCCACAGGTGATGGAAACCATCGAAGAGGTGATCATGCAGGGACGGGAATTGTCCCAGTTTGTGACGGATTTTACATGGTATCTGCGCAACCTGCTGCTGCTGCGGATTTCCGATGACGCCGAAAAGGTGTTGGATGTCTCCGGAGAAAATCTTGCGGTGATGAAGGAAGAGGCGGCGCAGGCAGATCCGGGCGCATTGATCCGTTACATCCGTATTTTTTCAGACCTGTCCAACCAGCTGCGTTATTCCGCGCAGAAGCGGGTGCTGACGGAGATCGCGCTGATCCGGCTCTGCAAACCCCAGATGGAATCGGATACGCTGGATCTTCAGGAACGGGTTCGCCAGCTGGAGCATAAAATAGAGAGTGGACAGTTTGCGGCGGCTGCGGAGCAGTCCGCCGGAAAAACGCCGTTGAGAGGATCAGCGGAGAAGGGGGAAGGCCGCCGGGAGGAGGCACCTGCTGCTCCTGTCCCGAAGGCGATTCCCGCTGAGGTAAAAGAAGTGGTAAAGAACTGGGCGGCGATCTGCCAGAAGGTGCCTATGCCGGAGAGCATGTACTATCAGCAGGCAAAGCTGTCTCTGGACGGTGACAACCGGCTGCTCCTTGTATATGAAAAGGAAAACGACGTCTGTTACCGGATGGTGGAGGAGCGGGTTCGCAGCGGCGAACTGGATCGCGTGATCGAGAAAGCCATCGGGCGGCAGGTACAGTGCCGGGTTCATTTAAATGAGCAGGAAAACCGGAGCCGGGAATTATTTCCCGATCTGGCTGATATAATCAAAATGGAAATCGTGGAAGAATAGGAGGAACTGACCCATGGCAAAACGCGGGGGTTTTCCGGGAGGTATGCCCGGAAACATGAATAATCTGATGAAGCAAGCGCAGAAGATGCAGAAGCAGATGGAGGAGGCAAACAAGCAGCTGGAAGAATCGGAAGTGACTGCGGCGGCAGGCGGCGGCGCGGTGGAGGTGACCATGACCGGCAAGCGGGAAGTGACGAAAGTGAAGCTTTCCGAAGAAGTAGTGGATCCCGATGATATTGAAATGCTGGAGGATCTCATTGTGGCGGCCACCAATGAAGCGCTGCGCAAGGTGGAAGAGCTTTCTGCCTCGTCCATGTCAAAAATCACAGGCGGTCTCGGCGGCCTTGGAGGAGGATTTCCCTTCTGATGGAATATTACAGCGGTAAGATCAATCAGCTGATCGAGGAGCTTGCGCACCTGCCCGGCATCGGGGCAAAATCTGCCCAGCGTCTGGCCTTTTATCTGCTGAATCAGCCTGAAGAAAATGTAAAGCGTCTGGCGGACGTGATCGTGGATGCAAGAGAACATATCCGTTACTGCAGGGAATGTTACACCCTGACAGACAGAGAGGTGTGTCCTATCTGCAGCAATGAGAACAGAGATCACAGAACCATTATGGTGGTAGAAAATACAAGAGATCTGGCGGCATACGAAAAAACCGGCAAGTATGAGGGCGTTTATCATGTGCTGCACGGCGCCATTTCCCCCATGCTGGGCATCGGCCCGGGGGATATCCGGCTGAAAGAGCTGATGACCCGTCTTCAGCAGGATGTGGGGGAAGTGATCATTGCCACCAATTCCAGCTTAGAAGGGGAGACAACCGCCATGTATATCAGCAAACTGATCAAACCTACCGGCATCAAAGTCAGCCGGATCGCCAGCGGCGTGCCGGTGGGCGGAGATCTGGAATGTATCGATGAGGTGACTTTACTGCGCGCTCTGGAAGGACGCGTGGAATTATAAGCAAAGAAAAGGAGGAGGTACTATGGGTCTTGATGTAAATGCAGCAAGACAAGCCATTCTGGAAGGCAGGACGGCGCTGGGCATTGAATTTGGTTCCACAAGGATCAAGGCAGTGCTGACAGATGAAAAGAACAGGCCGATCGCGTCCGGCAGCCATGATTGGGAGAACCGGTATGAAAACAATATTTGGACATACAGTCTGGAGGATATCCGGATCGGTCTGCAGGACTGCTATCAAAGTCTGGCAAAAGATGTAATGGATCAATATGGCGAAGAGCTGACGGTGATCGGTGTGATCGGCATCAGCGCCATGATGCACGGCTATATGCCTTTTGACAAAGAAGGCAACCTGCTGACGCCCTTCCGTACATGGAGGAACAATATCACCGGGCCTGCTTCAGAGGAATTATCCCGGCTGTTTGCTTTCCATATTCCTCAGCGCTGGAGCATCGCCCATCTGTATCAGGCCATTTTAAACGGCGAGGAGCATGTGTCCCGGATCGATTATATGTGTACGCTGGAGGGTTATATCCACTGGATGCTCACCGGGGAAAAAGTACAGGGTATCGGCGATGCCGCAGGCATGTTCCCCATTGATTCCCATACAAAGACTTACGACGCAGAGATGGTAGAGAAATTTGACCGGCTGATCGCGCCAAAGGGCTATTCATGGAAGATGCTGGATATCTTCCCCAAAGTGCTGGTAGCCGGGGAAGCGGCAGGTACTTTGACGGAAGCGGGCGCCGCGTTTCTGGACGTGTCCGGCAAGTTGAAGGCCGGGATTCCCCTTTGTCCCCCGGAGGGCGATGCGGGTACCGGCATGACAGCCACCAACAGTGTGGCAAAGCGCACGGGAAACGTGTCGGCGGGGACAAGCGTGTTTGCCATGATCGTGCTGGAAAATGCGTTGTCAAAGCCTTATGAGGAGATTGATATGGTGACTACTCCCGCAGGGGATCCTGTGGCAATGGTACACTGCAACAACTGTACTTCCGATCTCAACGCATGGGTAAACCTGTTCCGGGAATTTGCGGAAAGCATCGGCGCAGAGGCAGATATGAACAAGCTGTTCGGGACGCTCTATAACAAGGCCATGGAAGGAGACAAGGACTGTGGCGGTCTTCTGTCCTACTGCTACTTCTCGGGAGAGCATATTACCGGCTTTACCGAGGGCCGTCCGCTGTTTGTGCGCAGCGCCAACAGTAAATTTAATCTGGCAAACTTCATGCGTACCCATCTGTATACGTCATTGGGCGCATTGAAGATCGGCATGGATATTCTGGTAGAGAATGAGGGCGTACAGGTGGACAGGATCATGGGCCACGGCGGACTGTTCAAGACAAAAGGGGTAGGCCAGAGCATTATGGCGGCGGCGGTGAATACGCCGGTGACTGTGATGGAGACTGCCGGAGAAGGCGGCGCATGGGGGATTGCGCTTCTTGCTTCTTATATGAAGAACCGGGAAGCGGGCGAAACACTGGATGCGTTTTTGGAAAACAAAGTATTTGCCGGTGAAGAGGGAACCACTCTGGGGCCGGATCCCGGGGACGTGGCTGGCTTTGAGCAGTTTATTGTCCGTTATAAAGAGGGACTTGCCATTGAACATGCGGCAGTAGAGCATTTAGAAGAAATGTGAGACTGAAACATCGTTGAGCCTTCCCTGATCCTGAGGGATTGGGGAGCTGAAACGGGCTTGCCCGCTTTGTTTTTTGGATTTGTGCCGAAGGCGCCGCAAATCCTGTGACCGCAAGGCAAAATCCAGATTTTGCCTGCGCGCTTCAAACTGCGTCTTCGGAATGGAGGAAATTATGCTGGAACAATTAAAACAACAGGTGTATGAAGCGAATATGGAGCTTCCCAGACGAGGACTTGTCACCTACACATGGGGCAATGTGAGCGGTTTTGATAAAGAGACCGGTTATTTTGCCATCAAGCCCAGCGGCGTGGAGTATGACGATCTGAAACCGGAAGATATGGTCATCATGGACTTGAACGGGAACCAGATCGAGGGAAGCTACCGTCCTTCCTCTGATACCGCCACCCATATTGAACTTTACAAGGCGTTTCAGGATCAGGGCATCGGCGGGATCGTACATACCCATTCTCCGTGGGCGACCCAGTGGGCACAGGCCGGCAGGAGTATTCCCAGCTACGGCACTACCCATGCGGATTATTTTTACGGGGATATCCCCTGCGCCCGGAGCCTGACGAAGGAAGAGATCGACGAGGCTTATGAGAAGAATACGGGGCTTGTGATTATTGAAACCTTTGCCAGTAGAAATCCCGTGTATGTACCCGGTGTACTCTGCACGAACCACGGGCCCTTTGCATGGGGCAAGGATGCGAAGGAAGCGGTACACAATGCGGTGGTACTGGAGGAATGTGCCAGGATGGCGTATTTCACCGAATGTATCAACCCGGATGTCAAACCAATTCCCCAGCCGCTGATGGACAAGCATTTTCTGAGAAAGCATGGGGAAAATGCTTATTACGGACAAAAGTAGCGCGGCATTCCCTGCATTACCTGTAAGATTTTTTTTAATAAAATAAATATAAAATTTAGGAGGAAAGCAAAATGAAACTTTTTATTGACACAGCGAATGTAGAAGATATCCGCAAGGCAAACGACATGGGCGTGATCTGCGGCGTGACTACAAACCCTTCTCTGATCGCAAAGGAAGGCCGTGATTTTAACGAGGTGATCAAGGAAATCACTTCCATCGTTGACGGCCCGATCAGCGGCGAGGTAAAGGCCACCACAGTGGACGCAGAGGGCATGATCAAAGAAGGCAGAGAGATCGCGAAGATCCACCCCAACATGGTAGTGAAGATCCCGATGACCGTGGAAGGCCTGAAAGCGGTGAAGGTGCTGTCCGCAGAAGGCATTAAGACCAATGTGACCCTGATCTTTACTGCCAATCAGGCGCTTCTGGCTGCAAGGGCAGGCGCAACATACGTGTCTCCGTTCCTTGGCCGTCTGGACGATATTTCACAGCCCGGCATCAATCTGATCGAGGACATCGTTGAGATCTTCAACAATTACGGCTTTGAGACTGAGATCATTGCTGCAAGCATCCGAAATCCTATCCATGTGACAGACTGCGCGCTGGCAGGCGCCGACATTGCAACCGTTCCCTACAGCGTGATCGAGCAGTGTACAAAGCATCCTCTTACAGATGCGGGCATTGCCAAGTTCCAGGCTGACTACAAAGCAGTTTTCGGTGAATAATACAGAATCAGGAGGTCACTATGAGTAAAATTGATACCATGTCTGTCAATGCCATCCGTGTGCTGGCGGCAGACGCAGTGCAGAAAGCAAACTCCGGTCATCCGGGACTGCCCCTTGGCTCCGCCGCTATGGCTTATGAGTTATGGGCAAAACACATGAACCACAATCCCGCCGATCCCAAATGGCCCAACAGAGACCGTTTTATCTTGTCAGGCGGACATGGCTCTACACTGCTGTATTCCCTGTTGCACCTGTTCGGTTACGGAAATCTGTCTGTGGAGGATCTGGCTCAGTTCCGTCAGGACGGTTCCCTTACGCCCGGTCATCCGGAATACGGCCATACAGTAGGTGTGGAGGCTACTACCGGCCCTCTGGGCGCCGGCATGGGTATGGCTGTAGGTATGGCGATGGCGGAGGCCCATCTGGCATCTGTATTCAATAAAGAAGGATTTCCCGTTGTGGATCACTATACGTATGTGCTTGGCGGTGACGGCTGTATGATGGAGGGAATTTCCTCAGAGGCATTTTCCCTGGCCGGCACGCTGGGGCTTTCCAAGCTGATCGTGCTTTATGATTCCAACAATATTTCCATCGAGGGAAGTACGGACATTGCCTTTACAGAAAATGTACAGAAACGGTTTGAAGCCTTTGGCTTCCAGACTTTGGTTGTAGAAGACGGCAATAATCTGGAGGAGATCGGCAAGGCCATCGAAGAGGCAAAGGCGGACACCACCCGTCCCACGATGATCACCGTGAAGACACTGATCGGCTACGGCTGCCCGGAAAAGCAGGGCAAGGCAAGCGCCCACGGCGAACCGCTGGGCGTGGAAAATGTGGCTGCCCTGAAAGAAAATCTGGGATTCCCGGCAGACAAGGACTTCTATGTGCCGGAGGAAGTATACGAAAATTACCGTGCCATTGCTAAGGAAAAGGCAAAGGCGGAGGACGCATGGAACGCATTGTTCGCAAAATACTGTGAGACTTATCCGGATATGAAGGCCCTTTGGGACAAGTATCATGACGTACATGCGGCGGACGGTCTCATTGATGATGAATCATTCTGGGCTTATGAGGATAAGCCTGAGGCCACCAGAAACCTGTCCGGCATCATGATCAACCGGATCAAGGATGTTTTGCCGAATCTCATTGGCGGTTCCGCAGACCTTGCGCCTTCCAATAAGACAAACATGAAGGACGCGGGAGATTTTTCCAAGGCGGATTATAGCGGCCGTAACCTGCACTTTGGTGTGCGTGAGATCGCTATGGCAGCTATCGCAAACGGGCTTGCCCTTCACGGCGGTCTGAAGCCTTATATCGCCACTTTCTTTGTATTCAGTGATTATGTAAAACCCATGGCCCGTCTGGCGGCCATCATGGGACTGCCAGTTACTTATGTGCTGACCCATGACAGCATTGGCGTGGGTGAGGACGGACCCACTCATGAGCCTATTGAGCAGCTGGCAATGCTCCGCGCCCTGCCCAATTTCAATATTTTCCGTCCGGCGGACGCCACGGAGACAGCGGCGGCATGGTATTATGCCATCACCAACCAGACTACGCCCACAGCGCTGGCGCTGACCAGACAGAATCTCCCTCAGCTGCCCGGTTCTTCCAAAGAAGCGTTGAAGGGCGGTTACATCATTGATGACAGCGAAAAAGCCGTGCCGGATGTGATTCTGATGGCAAGCGGCTCTGAAGTATCTCTTGCCATCGACGCAAAGGCGGAACTGGCAAAGGAAGGGATGGACGTGCGTGTTGTCAGCATGCCCTGTATGGATCTGTATGAGCAGCAATCAGAGGCATATAAAGAATCCGTACTTCCCAAAGCGTGCCGCAAGCGTGTAGCCATTGAGGCGCTTACCGATTTCGGCTGGGGCAAGTATGTAGGGCTTGACGGCGCTTATATTACCATGAAGGGCTTTGGCGCCAGCGCACCTTATAGTGTGTTGTTCAAAAAATTTGGCTTTACCGTTGACAATGTAGTGAAGACAGTGAAAGATCTGTAAGTAAGAAGGCAGCGCAGTGGCCGGACGGGGTTGAAGCGCCCGGCTGGACTGCTGCCGTGAGATTATGAAATGAAGACTGTTCCCCTGCCTGCAGCAGTTAGTTTGTCAGGCAGGGGAATTTTGATGGAGAAATAAAAAATATTCGTGCAGATCATTGCATTTTTCGTGCAAATATGTATAATATAATTAATACAAAGGATAAATCAATTTTAGGAGATGATGATATGGCGGGATCAACAACGAATATCAGTATCCGTATGGATACAAAGCTGAAAGCACAGGCGGATGCGCTCTTTTCGGAACTGGGAATGAATCTGTCAACGGCATTTAATATTTTCGTTCGACAGGCGCTGCGCGAAGGCGGGATTCCGTTTGAAATATCTGTAAATAAGATGAACAGGGAAACGATTGCTGCCATGATGGAGACGGCGCGGCTTGCGTATGACGAAAATGTGAAGGGTTATTCCGATGTGGAAGAGGCACTTCAGGAGTTGAAACGATGAAGCGTGAAATTGTCTGGACTACCAGATTTAAAAAAGACTATAAGCTGGCTATGAAACGCAATCTGGACATCAATCTGCTGGATGATATTATCCGGGCGCTGTCACGAGGCGAGACACTGCCGGAGAAAAACAGGGATCATGAGCTGACCGGTGATTGGGTGGGGTTCAGAGAATGTCACATCCAACCGGATTGGATATTGATCTATCATATCAGAAATGATAAGTTGGTACTGACCTTGTCACGTACAGGCAATCACAGCGATCTTTTTGGAAAATGAGGGTTTTAGATAGAAGAAGACAGTTAGAAAAAATAGAAGATCATACTGCCCTTACAAATTATTACGACAGTATAACGGCGCAAAATACAGAATTTTTAAACTGGGTTCGTGTTTTGCATGAAGGATAACCGGGTCATACAGGCGCCAGCGTTGCCGCCGCCTGTACGATCCCGTCGCAGATCACATCCGCAAGACGCATTACCGTGTCCAGCCGGGTGGCCTGCAGCTGAGCCTGTCCGTAAGGGGACGAGGCGCTGACAACTCCGGTAATAGAGATATCTCCTACGGCGCTTAGTTCTTTGTCTACGCCGATCCCCGGCTTTAAAGAGCCGGCGCTGACGGTGATACATTCCAGATCGGATTCATGACCAAGAGAGGCATCCACTGCCACAACAGGCAGAAGAGGATGCCTCTTTTTGATGTCATGGAAAACAGTTTCCAGATTCAGGGCATGGACCGGATGTTGTAATGTTCCGTAAACGTAAATATTTGCAATATTTTGCCGGGCCAGCTTATAACCGATCAGCGGTCCCAGACTGTCCCCGGTCACCCGATCCGTACCTATGCACAAAAGCACCAGTGCGGAAGGAGTGGGTTTTTGATTTTTAAGATAGGAAGAAAGCGTTGTACTCATATTCAGCGCCGCATAGGGTTTGCGGCAGTTGAAATAGTGTATATGATGGTTCATATCCGGTCCTGTCCTTTCATCAAAAAGGCCGTCGCAAAAGCCAAAAGCCTGTGCGGCTGCTTCTTTTCCATGGAAGTATTGCCACTTCAACTATAGTTTATGCGTCAGGTGGAACAAAATACCAAAAAAAACATCCCGAAAAGATCACCGCAGAAAATCCGTAAAAGATTCAGAAACAAAGAAGAATTTGCGTGTATGGGGACAAGTTTGTCGTAAAGTTCTGAGAAATCATCGCCAGTAAATGGCAAAAGCTGCAAACTGTTTGTGATAGGATATTTTTCACAAAATAACAGGCGAGGTGACTGTCCATGATCGAAGTGATTTACAGCGGAGAGACGAAAAAACCTAAAACGCACGCGGAAGAGACGCTGGCAGCGTTGAAAAACATTCGGCAGATCGGAAACGCGGGAGGAAATACCCGCATTTATGTGGAAGACAGCGTCATGAATTTTTTGAACCGGCAGATGAAAAAAAGCGATCCGGTAGTCACAGCGCTTCTGGGAAAAGAATCACAGATGGAGGACATCACGTATCTGTTTGTAAACGGCGCGATATTGCCGGAGGGAATCCACGTGAAGGGAGAAACACTGGAATTTGCGCCGCAGTCATTTCCGAAGCTGTATGAGGATATGGAAGCCTATTTTCCGGAGGCAAATCTGCTGGGCTGGTATCTGCCGGCTTACGATATGATCGGGAAGTATGGCTCCACCCTCGGACATAACAGCAGGCTGTTTTTGCTGGAGGATCCCACGGAAGCCGAGGAGCTGTTTTATTTATGGGAGCGGAGCCGGCTGGTGAAACAGAGCGGATATTACATTTATTATCAGCGAAATGAAGAAATGAAGGCATACATGCAGAGCTGCAGGGAAAAGCAGGAGGAAGAGAAGCCGAGGCAGAAGAGCTGGACGACGGAGCATAGACAAGGATCCGTTACAGCCGGAGAGACGAAACAGGAAGAGCAGTTTGTTGATGACTATGAGGAAACAGAACCGAAAAACATCCTGTTTCCCGTGCCGGCATCCAAACTGACCACATTTTTATATGCCGCCAGTACAGTGCTGGCGATCGTGGTGCTTGTGATCGGGATCACGCTGATCAATAATTATGAAAAAATGTATGAGATGCAGGAAACCATTGAGACGATCGCCACCAGTATTATGGACGGAGAGAAAGCTGTAGAAACGGAGATGCCGGCGGGAGAAAAGGAGGGCGAAAGCCCGGCTCCATCCGCTGAGAACGGGCAGCAGCCCGCAGCGACAGGCAGTTTGGGCGCAGACAGCGGAATCTTCCAGAATATGACGGATAACGGGACATCCTCTTCCCAGAATACAGGGCAGCAGGTGTCCGGGGAAAAAACTTATATCGTGCAGCAGGGAGATACCCTTGCTTCCATCAGCAGAAAAATTTATCAGACAACAGACAAAATTGAAGAGATCAAACAACTGAATCAGGGGCTGAATGAAAACGAATTAGAGATTGGGCAAAAAATAATACTACCCTAAGTAAAAAATGTGATATAATCAAAAATAAAGTATTTTTTACGAAGGATGTGGATCTGTGAGGAAAAAGAAAAAAAGAACGCCCATCAAGATGGAACCGGAATATTTTGACGACGAATTTGATCTTGCTGATAAAAAAGATGATCTTGAAGACAATCCGGAGAAAGGCCGTTCCGGGAAAAAGCGTGTTTCGAAAAGGAAGCGCCGGCTCAGCAGCATGAGCTATGAAGAAAGGATCGCCGCCCACAAGCGGATGGTGCTGCTGCGCATTTTGTGTGGCATAGGAGCGGCGGCGTTGATTGTGATCCTTGTATGCGTGGTTCGGAACCTGATCGCGTATTCCTCTTATAAGGTGATCAACACCGAGGACCGCACTGCCGGAACCAGCGTACAGTATGCGGAATTTTACGGGAAGACGCTCCGTTACTCCAAGGACGGCGCGACTTTTTATCAGAATAAAAAGAAGATTATATGGAATGAAACATACGAGATGGAGAGCCCGCTGCTTGATATCTGCGGCAGAAATATGGTGATCGCGGAGCGGAACGGAATGAAGGTCTGCCTGTTTAATCTGGAGGGAAAGACAACGGAGTTTGAGGTTACCATGCCCATCAAAAAAGTACAGATTTCTGAGCAGGGGACGCTGGTGCTGCTCATGGAAAAGAATGGGGAACACTTTTTGCAGTATTATGACGGAGAAGGCGAGATGATCGCGGAAGGGAAAGCAGTCTTTGAAAAGAGCGGCTATCCCGTGGACATTTCTCTGTCAGACGATGGTCTGAAGCTGGCAGTCAGCTACCTGCTGGTGGAGGACGGCATTACGAAAAGTAATGTGGTCTTTTACAGCTTTGCCAGCATTGGCGCTGCGGAGATCGACAACATTGTCAGTGAGAAGAAGTATGACAATACGGTGATCCCCACGGTTTATTATGCGGATTCAAAAACCGCCTTTGCATTTGGAGATCATCAGCTTACTGTTTTCAAGGGAAGTCAGCGGCCTGAGGTTCTGCAGGAGATCCGGACGGAGCAGGAGATCCAGAGTATATTCTATGATGAAGCGTATGCGGGGATGGTATTCAAAGAGGATAACGGCTACCGTATGGAGATTTATGATACAGAAGGAAATAAGATCCTTGACAAAGCATTTGACTTCCAGTACGAGCATATTAAGATCTCAAAGGATCGTATCATCATGTACAATGATAAAGAATGGTGCATCTATACCATTGGCGGCCGCCTGAAGCTGAAGCCCTGTGAATTGTCCGGGCCGGTATCTGATATTGTGGCGCTCTCCAAAGACAGGTTTTTGCTGGTAAAGGCCAATAAGACGGAAACAGTCAAAATGAAACTGTAGTCTTTGGCAGAGAAACGGAGGAAACAATGAACTGGTTATTGATCGCAGCGGCGGTGTGGATGATCGGTTTTGCATATTACGGGTACAAAAAGGGGATCGTAAGGATTATTTTTTCCTTCGGTTCCCTGATTGTGGCATTGGTGCTGTCTGCAGTGCTTGCCCCCTATATCAATACCGTTATCCGGGAAAATACAGGAATCTATGAAGCGGTACAGGCAAAATGCGAGGAGTTTCTGGCACAGAATGAAACGGCGGAGGAAGGGCCTTCGGGTTTGGAGAGCGGGCAGCTGTCAGAAAATATGGTTCAGGAGATCTTGAACAGGCAGGAGATACCCCAGTCTCTGAAAAACAGCATAGAAAAGATGGTGCCGGATATGGACGGGCAGATGGTATCGGCGCGGGCGGCGGTTGCGGACGGAATCGCCGGTACGGTAGTCTCTTCCATCAGCTATATGATCACGTTTCTTGTCATCCGCGTGGTTCTGTGGATCATTCTCCATGCGCTGGATGTTGTCTCAAAGCTGCCCATTATACATAAGCTGAATCAAACGGCGGGATTGCTTTTCGGACTGCTGGAAGGGCTGGCGCTGATCTGGATATTTTTCCTGATCGTGACCTGTGTTCTGCAGACCTCTTTCGGACAGAGCTGTATGAAAATGATCGCGGAAAGTCAGGTACTTTCTTTCCTGTTTGATCATAATATATTAGTGTTGTTTTTTTCGTTGGTAAAATAGAAAAAAATCCGTTGACAATTAAGAAAGGGCATTATATAATGAGTTCACCGTCGCTTCAGGGGGGACTCTGTGGGACGGAAGAAAAAAGAAAAAAACAGTTGACAACAGGAAAAAGATGTGTTAATCTGTGAAAGTTGCCGGTAACGGCGGCA
>CANQNE010000007.1 GCA_947625135.1 uncultured Lachnospiraceae bacterium | reverse complement strand
ATCTTTCAAAAAAACGACAGCTGCTTACGTTTACCCGATGGGAGCTATATTTTACTGCAATCTGCGGAAACTCAAAAGAACGTCCTTTAAGTTTCAGCTTATCTGTCTGCCTTATAATCTGCCAAAAATTGTAAGCGTGGATTGCCTGTGCAGTCTCCTAAATGATGTGCAACTTCTTTTACATCCTTACCCCTCTCACAAGCTCTTCATAAAATTCATCTGTAAACCGGTTCATTTCTTCACAAAGAGGAATGGTTTCTTTCAGATAACACTTGTTTTGATCCAGAACATGATCTTTCATATATTTCAGTGTCTCCGGAAACGTCTGCCCCTGCAGGCCGAAGGGAACCGGTTATGAACGTTTTGACGATCAGATATGTCCTTCCGCCCTCCAGCACATGGGCGTCATGCAGTATTTTTACTTTCATCGTCCCCGGCGCTTCACTTCTCTGGGATTCCCACGCTGTCTCAATGATCTTCTCCACATTTTCTTCAAATGGCCGAATAAACTCCATTAGGTCTTTGGGGTAAAATGAAAGCTCTCCTATTGTAAAAAACGCGACGACTTGCAGAAAGCATTGTAAGATTGAAATTCTTATTAGCGCTTCAGACCAAGCCGATTGCACTCTACAAGATCGATCTAACATTTGAGGTAATTAAGTAATTCGTAAAATTATTACAAAATCTGCTGTCAGGCAAAAATGTTATCTGATAATAACTTATCAAAAAAATGTTGAAATTTATTGACATTTCAGAAAAATGCTAATATATTATATGTATAGATAAAAAATATCCATATTTTTATTATACAAATTTTCAAAAAAATGCTCATATTTGTTAAATACAAAATAAAAATTTCCCATCTAACTCTTTACCTCATTATTTAAAATTATATATACTGTTGAAAATTCATAAAATCGATATTTTGTATTCAAATTTATTATGTTTCATCTAATTATAAAAATAGTTATAGAAAGGGGATGTTACCAATGCAGAAGAAATATCTTTATGTATCTGTTGCGGTTATTTTGATTTTTGTTGCCATATTGTTGTATTATATTTGGTCTCCTGTGTATCTTGGGGTTTTTCCAATCGGCCTCATAACTGGGATAGGCATTTTGACGCAAATAGGGATATTTATTCTTTCTATTAAAAATTTACCTGAGAAATCCAATCGACTAAAAACGATAGTCACTATGATACTTACCGGTCTTTCAACTATCGGAATGAGTTATTTCTTTATTGTTTGGTTTCTGGTTATTTGAAAGGAGTTTTTATTATGAAAAAGAAAATCATATTGTTTTTAATGAGCGTTTGCTTAATTACTTCATGTCTGTCACAGTCGGTATTTGCGACTAACAACGACAAAGAAAAAATTTCTGATATTGATCAAATTTATGCGGAAGCATATACAAAAGCAATTACTAACACACCTGTTGCAGTAAATTCTGATGAAAGTGCTTATTCATATCTCATTTCTCATCTGGACTTAGTTCAGTTAGAAGATGATGGTACAATTTCGGTACAATCTCAGAATATGGCACTGAGCCAAGAAGAAAAAAATATTTTTCTGTCATTTATAAAGAAGTTAAATACATTGGTTCAACTTAATGCTGTTTCACTAGATTCCAACTTGCAATTACACTTTGTATTCACTCCTGCCGGAACCCCAAAACCTATTCGACTACCTGTTGCGAGTATTCTAAGCGAGGCTCGAAATCATGCTGTGGAGTTGAAAAACGTATATGATAATGCCGTTTTCACACCAAAGAGTCTTACTGCGGGTATTTATTTTGCAGAAAGGGTCAAAAGCGGAGGAATATGGGATTATAAGAGCTACATGGGCACAAATACGATGTATTACATGGAAGATTTAAGAACCAATATGAGCGGAGAGTCTATTGGAAATTTTCATTATGGATATGTTGGAAGAGCAGTTTTTAGCGCAACAACATTAAAAAGTGCTGCAGGAATGTATCAAATTATAAGTGGCACATCCAGTTTAAAATATTGGGATTCTTTTTTCGATGATCCATCAGATCAATATGATATTGAACGGGGAATTAGTTACTACGAAAGTGAACATTAAAAGATAATCTCCAGCGCTAAATGAGGGTGTCCCAAAAGTCAAGTAACTTGAGGGATGCCCTCTTTTTTCAATTTTTCAATTGTCTACTTGACAGGGAGCAGTTCAGTAATTAGTACCCAGCCCCGTTATTTTTGGTTTTTCTCTGTATCATTATTACCAGATAGCTTTCTTATCTATCTTTCCAGACAATATACCCGGTTCACGAGCGTATATCCTACCTTCTCCGAACAAAAACCGCCGTTTGCTTTGGCATACTCCCCCTGCTGAAAATTGTCAAAAGGGATCAGGCCCTCTTTCTCAACCTGGTTTATTACCCACCGATATATGATCCGATACAACTCAGAATCTTCTTTCTCCGCAAACATGATCATGATACAGTCATTAAGAGCAAAACCATGGACTTTTTCCGGCGCGCAGGCGGCAACCGCCAGCAGATGATTGGTAAATACACCATATTCCAATGTATTTTCATCTTTTTCCGATCGTTCCAGATGAAGTATAACATATTATCCACTTTTTCTTCAGTATTGGCAATGGGAAAATTTTCTTTTATTTGTTTCCTCATACCCTTTATCCAGATTCCGGAGCGCCATTTCCCAAAATTTATCCGGTATGTCGTACCACATGGAACTTCCGGTCTCTTCCTTGCAAAGCCACATTGCTTTTTTCAAAACTGCTCCGTGAGATGGCTTGCCTTTTTTGATCAGGTTTTCCGTAATCCGACACCAATAGGGTGCATATTCATAAAACTCCGAATGCGCCAGATCATATACCGCTTTTTCTTTATTATAGGGAAGGGTCACAAATTCATGACTCCAGCACTTCCCATGTTCTCTCATCATCCGGTTTCAGATTCTATCTTTTACCGCCTTTCTATCATCTCTGCAAGCTCTGATAAACTATCAGCTTCATAATTCGCTTTTTCACGCCCGCTTTTTACTTTCTAAAATCTGTAAAATCCCTGTTTCACGCGGATTGTCTTCATTCCCAGCTCTTTTGCGGGGACAATATCATTGTCAATTCTGTCTCCGATCATACACGCCTGTTCCGGAGGATTGATTCGCAATGACGCCGATCTTATATCTTTCATGCAATCTGATCAGACATTCTTCCGTATCAGCATACAAAGATAGAATTTCATTGCGGTTTTATAAACATATTCGTAAGGCACATTTGCTGTCTTTGCAGTTTTTCCCGCATTTTTCCATTATCATATTCTACCCTTGCATCAAGGTACCTATATACTTCCATGGGATTGCTTTTCAGTTTATTTACCGCATGATCATAAGTCATATAATGTATCTCAACTAAAATACCGTCTATCCTCTTTGAGACAAACTCGTTTTTTTGCCCAGGCACAAGTATATCCAGATCTGACAGCTCCGTAGCAGTCCCATCGGCAACAGAACCATTTAACAACACGCTTTCAGTTGTCAGGGTTTTCGGCGTTTTTCTGATATCTTCTTCTGAGCTGCCCGCAGGCGCCGTCAATATCCCGGCCCATTTCCCTTCTTACCGTGACATTGATCCCCAATTTTTCAAGCTTGTTTTTAAACTCCCTGACAACCTTCTGTTCCGAAGCAAAAAAATGCCGCTCCTGCACCGCGTTTACGGGGATCAGGTTGACATGGCAGTTTTTTCCTCTCAGCAGCGTTCCAAGCGCCTCCGCGTCCTGATCGCTGTCGTTGACGCCGCCGCAAAGACTATATTCAAAGCTGATCCGCCTGCCGGTACGGGCAAAATAATAATCGCACGCTTCCAGCACCTCTTTGATGGTATACTGGTTGGCTACCGGCATCAGTTCCTTTCTCTTTTCATCACTGGAGGCATGGAGAGACAGCGCCAGGGTAATCTGCAGATCCTCCTCCGCCAGTTTTTTCATCTGCGGCACAAGCCCGCAGGTGGACACCGTCACATTTCTCTGGCTGATATGCAGCCCGTTTTCATCTGTCAGCAGTCTGATAAATTTCAGCAGATTGTCGTAATTGTCCAGCGGCTCTCCCATTCCCATCACCACCACATGGGAAATCCGTTCTCCCAGATCCTTCTCGATCCGGTACACCTGCTCCAGCATCTCCGACGGCTTTAAATCCCGCACCCAGCCGTCCAGCGTAGAGGCGCAGAAACGGCAGCCCATCTTACAGCCCACCTGAGAAGAAACGCACACGGAATTGCCGTGATGATACCGCATCAGTACGCTTTCTACCATATTGCCGTCATTTAAGGCAAACAGATATTTGCGCGTGCCGTCCAGTGCGGAGCATTGCTTTTTCTCTGTTTTCAGGCTGACCCATTCCGTCAGGGCCCCAAGGGTATTCTGCAGTCCCGCGGGAAGGTTGGTCATCTGCTCATAATCATCCACATGCTTTTGATGAATCCACTGATAGATCTGTTTTGCCCGGAATCTGGGCTGCCCCAGACTCTCGATCCATGCCTGAAGCTCCGCAAAATCCATTGATTTGATTTCTGTTTTTCCATTCATATCCGTGTTCATACCAGTTCCGTTCCCAAATGATGTTTCCCGGTCTGTTTCCGACGCAGCCGCGCCATAAAAAATCCGTCGCATTTATGTATGCCGGGCAGAAGCTGCAGCCGTCCTTCCGAAACGCCGGGGCTGCCTTTCAGCTCCCCGCACAGGTATTCTTCTATGCTTTCCCCGATAAAGGGATGCTGAGCCAAAAACCATTCCACATTCTTTTCATTTTCTTCTGTATTTATGGTGCAGGTACTGTAGATCAGCACGCCCCCGGGCTTCACGTACCGCCACACCGTGTCCAGGATCCGCCGCTGGAGCCCGACAAGCTCCTTCTGCTGCTCCCGGGACATCCGGTATTTGATCTCTTTCTTTTTTGCCAGAACCCCAAGACCGGAGCAGGGCACGTCCGCCACTACAATATCCGCCTTTTCCACAAAGGCTTCATCCAGCACACAAGCGTCCCACACCTGTACCGTCAGGTTCCGGATGCCCAGACGGTTCTGATTTTCCCGGATCAGCGCCGTCTTTTTCTCGCTGATATCCCTTGCAGTCACACTGCCGGTTCCCTCCAGCTGATCCGCCAGATAAAAGCTTTTTCCTCCGGGCGCCGCGCACACATCTAAAATCACATCTCCCGGCTTTGCTCCGGCGATCCTTCCCGCCAGCATGGAGCTTACGTCCTGCACGATGATCCGGCCCTTTCGAAAGGTCTCCAGCGCCTCCAGCCTGTCAAAGCCGCAGATTTCCAACGCACAGGGCAGATAGGGATGCCGCCGTACCTGCACCTGCTCTCTTTGCAGCTCTTCCATACATTCCTTCACGCCGTCCTCGCCGCAGCGGCAGCGCACGGTCACGGGAGACACTGTCAGAAAAGCCTGCAGCATCTTCTCCACCTGCTGCCGGTCATAAACCTGCAGCCAGTCTTCTACGATCCATTCCGGCATGGAATACTTCAGGGACAACGCCTTTACCGGCTGTTCCTCCGGATATGGACGATCGATCTTTTCCCACTCTCCGGACATGGTGCGAAGCACGCCGTTCACGAAGCCCTTCAGGCCTCGAAAGCCTTTTTTCTCCGCCAGCTTCACCGCTTCGCTGCAGACCGCCCTCGCCGGAACACTGTCCATAAACATCAGCTGATATGCGCCGGTCCTCAGAATTTCACGGATCACCGGCTTCTGTTTCTTTACCGGCACAGTGGAAAACCGGTCGATCATATCGTCCAGCCGTATCCGGTATTCCAGCGTACCCTCCGTCAGCCTTGTCACAAAGGCACGATCCCGCCTTGGCAGATACCGGTATTTATCCAGCACATCCTTCAGTACCTGATTGCTGTTCTGTCCCGCTTCCACCTCCAAAAGGATCAGCAGAACCAGTTCCCGCAGATTTACATCAGGATGCTGTTTTCTGTCAGTCACGGTTTCTTCCTCCAAACAGGATCAGCAGTCTTAAAAGCTGCAGGATAGAAGATGCGGCTCCTGCCACATACGTCAGCGCGGCAGCGCTGAGTACCTTCCTTGCGCTGCCTAATTCGTCTGAAGACAGCAGTCCCGTGTTGTCCAGTATTTTCAGGGCACGGGAGGATGCGTTAAATTCTACCGGCAGCGTCACAAGCTGGAACAGCACTGCCAATGAAAACAGCGCGATACCTACATTGATCAGTATGCCGCCGATCCCTGCGCTCATCAATCCGCCCAGAAGCAGCCCCACCAGGATCAAAGGCCACGCCAGCGTACTTCCGATGTTAGCGGCAGGCACCAGCGCGCTCCGCAGATTCAGCGGCGCATAGGAATTGTGATGCTGCACCGCATGTCCGCACTCATGTGCGGCCACGCCGATGGCCGCAATAGAAGATGCGCCGTACACGCTCTGAGACAGGTTCACTACCTTTTTACGGGGATCGTAGTGATCCGTCAGCTGTCCGGACACCTGCTGCACCTGTACATCGGTAATTCCCGCATACATCAGGATCCTTCTGGCAGCTTCTTCCCCGGTCATGCCGCTGCGGCACCTTACCTTGGAATACTTCCTGAAGCTGGACTGCACAAGCGCCGACGCCCCCAGACACAGCAGTACTCCTGCCAGTACAAGCAGATAAGTCCAATCAAAATATAATCCCCTGTAACCGTATCCATAATATCCCATACTCATCTATCCTTTCTTACTACAAGCATGTCTTGCCACGGAAACTTTTATTCCTCTTCTTTCTTTTCTTTGTTTTTCCCGCCGTTTCCGACATTTCTGTCCAACATCAGGAGCTTACTCTGGTAATTCACCCGGAAGAACAGCGGAATGGTAATGCCAAAGGGACTGGCGATGGCGAAAAATCCCAACATTCGCACAATCTTCTTTGCCCAGCCTGCCGCGCCGAAAAACTGAATGATCACAAGCTCTGCCGCCACGGAAACCACCAGAAGAATGATAAAGGCGACGGTGATCTTCATACATACCTTAATCTTTGCCTGCAGATTTTCTCTTTCCTCCAACAAAAACCCCTCCTTATTGTCCGCCGCCCAGCTTCTGACCCGGCGCAATGGTATAACCCCGCAGGAACGCTTCTGCGTCCATGCGTTTCTTTCCTTCCAGCTGCAGACTTTTGATCTTCAGCATACCCTCTCCGCAGGCCACAAAAAACGCCTGCTTTGTAACGGAAAGGATCTGCCCGGGAACAGGCTTTTTCCCTTCCGTCAGCAGATCGCTGTCCACGGGAAGCGCCTCCGCCTGCCAGAGCTTCAGCGTTTTGCCGCCCAGCTGCGTATATGCGCTGGGCCATGGCGACAATCCCCGGATCAGCCGCTCAATGGAGACTGCATCCCTGCTCCAGTCAATGTTTCCCATCTCTTTTTTCATCATGCCCACATAGCTTGCCGCCTCATCCTCCTGCTTCTCAAACCGGGCCTTTCCCTCCTCCAGAAGGGTAATTGCCTCCAAAAGCAGGGACGCGCCGGTGCTTGCCAGCTTATCATGCAGACTGCCGCCGGTCTCATCCTCTTCAATAGGCACTTCTCTTTTCAGGATCATATCGCCGGTGTCGATTCCCGCATCCATCTGTATGATCGTCACGCCGGTTTTTTTCTCTCCGTCTATGATACACTGCTGAATGGGCGCCGCGCCTCTGTACTTTGGCAGCAGGGACGCATGTACATTGATACATCCCAGTCTGGGCAGCTGCAAGATCCACTCCGGCAGAATCTGTCCGAAAGCGATGACTACCCCGATGTCCGCATCATATTCTCTCAATATCCCTTCCCACTGTTCATCCCGGATCCGCTTTGGCTGGATCACGGGAATATCATGGGCAAGGGCACATTCCTTGACCGGGGGAAACTGCACCGCCTTTCCCCGGCCCTTTTGCCGGTCAGGCTGGGTCACCGCAAGCACTACCTGATGACCTGCCCCGATCAGGGCTTCCAGACCCGCCGCCGAAAATTCCGGCGTTCCCATAAAAATGATCTTCATTGTAATCCCTCACTCTGTCTCTGTGTCTTTCTCCGCCGTTCCGTTCTCATCGTTCTCGTCATCCTCATACACGGCGTCCCTGATCTCGCCCTCTACCAGATCCGAATAGAGCCTGCCGTCAAGATGATCACATTCATGACAGATCGCCCTTGCCAGCAGCTCCTCTCCTTCCAGTTCACAGAGATTCATCTCCCGATCCATAAACTGTACCTTCACATGGTTGGGGCGGGTCACCTGGCCGCATTTTCCCAGCAGGCTCAGGCAGCCCTCGTCTCCCGTCTGCTCACCGGAAGTCTCTGTGATGACAGGATTGATCATGACAATAGGCCCTTCGCCCACGTCGATCACTACGATCCGCTTCAAAATTCCCACCTGGGGGGCCGCAAGCCCCACGCCGTTTGCTTCGTACATGGTATCTAACATATCGTCAATGAGAATCTGCAGTCTGGGTGTCAAGATCTTTACTTCCTTACAGGTTTTTCTCAGAACCGCCTCTCCGAACTGCCGGATATTTCTGATCGCCATAGTCATTACCTCTCTTTTTCTATTATGCTGAATGATCAACAGCTGCCGTCTTTATTCCCTGCAACAGTTATGTTCACTTTGATCCTCCTGCTATTCCTGCATGGGATTCATATCAAACTGCACTGACCCCTCCGGAAACTCCGGCTGCTGTTCCACATAGTCCTCCAAACCCTTCCGCAGTTCAGTCAGTCTGTCAAAATCCCTGTCCTTTATATACAAAACCCGCCTGTACATATCCCGCAGCTTCGCAATGCCCGCAGGCGCAGGTCCCATACATTCCACGGGATTCTCCCGGGAAAGGAACAGAATTCTTTCCTTTAACAGCTTTGCCAATTCCTCCGCCGTTGATTCTTCCCGGGATGAGACCATCACTGCCGCAAGATGCGCCGCGGGAGGATAGCCCATCAACATCCGGTAGCCCATTTCCTCCTCATAAAACCGCCTGTAATCATGGGCTGCCGCCGCCTGCACCGCATAATGCTCCGGCTGATAGGTCTGGATCACCACCTGTCCAGGCCTTTTGCCACGGCCCGCCCGGCCCGCCGCCTGAGAAAGCAGCTGGAAGGTGCGCTCCGCACTCCGGTAATCGGGAACCATCAGCGACATGTCCGCCGCCAGAATCCCCATAAGGGTGACATTTTTGAAATCATGTCCTTTCACGATCATCTGGGTTCCCACAAGAATGTCGGCTTCCCCGTTTGCAAACTGCTCCAGAATGGCTTCGTATCCGCCCTTCTGCCGGGTTGTATCCAGATCCATCCGCAGCACTCTGACTTCAGGAAAGGTCTTTTTGATATACTCCTCCACCTGCTGGGTGCCCGCCTTAAAGGTCCCGATATAACGGGAGCCGCAGGAAGGACAGGTCTTTACCATAGGGGTCTGATACCCGCAATAATGGCAATGGAGCCGTCCGTCCCGGTGATAGGACAGGGACACATCACAGTGGGGGCATTTGACGACCTGCCCACATTCCCGGCAGGACACAAAGCCCGCAAAGCCTCTTCGGTTCAGAAACAGCATGATCTGCTCCTGTCTGTCCAGCCGGTCGCAGATTGCTTCATAAAGGGAACGGCTCAAAACAGATCGGTTCCCCGCCGCAAGTTCCTTTCTCAGATCCGCGATCTCCACCGAAGGCAGGGCGCCGCCTCCCTGCCGCTCCGTAAGGGAAAACAGCCTGTATTCCCCATTGAGCGCCTTTGTATAGGATTCCAGAGAAGGGGTCGCACTTCCTAAGATCACGCTGGCTCCCGTCATCTCCGCCCGCCGTATCGCCGTTTCCCGCGCATGGTATCGAGGCATTGTCTCGCTTTTATACGCACTTTCATGCTCTTCATCTATAATAATAAGTCCCAAATGTAAAAATGGTGTGAACAATGCGCTTCTGGGTCCGATCATCACATCAAGCTCACCGTTTCCTGCCCGTTCAAACTGGTCGAAGCGCTCTCCCGCCGACATCCGGCTGTTCAGAATGGAAACCCGCTGCCCGAACCGGCTGTAAAACCGCATCACCGTCTGATAGGTCAGGGCAATTTCCGGGATCAGCACAATGACCTGTTTTCCCATTGCCGCCATCTCCGCCGCCGCTTCGATATAAATCTCTGTCTTGCCGCTCCCGGTCACGCCGTGAATCAGATAAGTTCCATGCTGCCCTTTCCGATAATCCGCCAGCACCTGCTCCACTATCTGACGCTGACTTTCACGGAGCGCCACCGGCCGTCTTTTTTCATCTGAATGTACCGCAGGATTCCGGTAGAGTCTGGATGCCGTCACCTGAATGACTTCCTCCCGCTGCAGCGCCTGCAGTGTAGAGGAGGAAATATTCAGCTTTCCCGTAACGAGCTCACAGGGCAGAGAGACTTCTTCTCCCTCTGCGGACTCCTGAATCTCAAGGAGGGCTTCCACAAGTCTGACCTTTGCCCTTGCATTTTTCTTTTTGAAACTCTCCAGACAGGCTTCTGCCTGCTCCCTTGTAACATTCAGCCGCACATACCGCTTCTGCTTGCCGCGGATCTTCCGCCGCACCGGCGTCACAGTCTTCAAACACTGGACCATCGTCGCGCCGTAAGTTTCCCGCATCCATGCAGCCAGTTCAAGGAAATGCTGCTCCACGCCTATTTCTGCCGGCAGGATCTCCTGAATTTCCTTTAATCTGCTCTCCTCGTATTCCGGCTTATCCGTCAGCTCCAGCACATACCCGTCCACAGACCGGCTGCCGTTCCCGAAAGGAATCCGCACTCTGGCGCCTACCCGGATCTCATCCTCCATGTCTTTGGGAATCCGGTATTGAAAAGTTCTGTCCAGTTTTTCCAGCGCGATATCCACGATCACATTTGCATAATTCGGCATAGCGTCCTCGTTCTCATCCTTATTTCGGAGCGTTACACGATCATCCGTTTTTCTGTGCTGCGTCCTCTTTCAAAATCTCCGCGATCAGCACCCGCTCATCCATAGGGTATTTCTGTCCCCTGATCTCCTGATAATCCTCATGGCCCTTTCCGGCCAATACGATAATGTCCCCCGGCTCCCCGTGGTGGATCGCATAGGCAATGGCTTCTTTCCTGTCCGGGATCTCAATGAATTTTCCGTCCGTCTTATCCATGCCCACACGGATATCCCGGATAATATCCAGCGGCTCCTCATATCGGGGATTGTCAGAGGTAATGATCGTCAGATCCGCCATCCTGCCGCTGACCTCACCCATCTCATACCGGCGCAGCTTGCTCCTGTTGCCGCCGCATCCAAACAGGCACACCAGCCTGTGAGGATGATACTCCCGAAGGGTGCCCAAAAGACTTTCCAACGCCATGGCATTGTGGGCATAGTCGATCATCAGCGTGAACCGGTCAGATACTTTGACCATCTCCACCCGTCCTTTCACGCTGGCAACCTTCAGCGCCGCCTGAATCTTTTCCGCAGGCACCTGAAAATGACTGCATATCGCAATGGCTGTCAGAGAATTGTACACGCTGAATTTTCCGGGAATGTCGATTTCCACCGGAAACTCCATCCTGCCCTGCACATGGTAGGCAATGCCCAGATAGCCGGGGCGGCTGACAAGCTCCGTATCTGACGCGCGAAAATCCGCTTCCTCCGAGAATCCGTAAGTCTCCAGCTGGCAGGTATGCCCTTCCAGCACTGTACGCCAGTGTACGTCGTCAATGTTCACAATACCCTTTTTACACTGCCGGAACAGCATCCCCTTACAGGCCATATATTCTTCAAAGTTCTCATGCTCTCCGGGTCCGATATGATCCGGCTCTATATTCGTAAAAATACCCAGCGCAAAAGGGATTCCGGCAGTGCGGTGCATCTTCAGTCCCTGCGAGGACACCTCCATCACCACTATGTCGCAGCCCGCTTCCACCATTTTGGCAAAATATTCCTGAACCAAATAGGATTCCGGCGTGGTATGGGTGGCGTGGACAGCCTCCTTGCCGATGATGATCTCAATGGTGCCGATGAGGCCGACCTTATGTCCCACACTTTCCAGAATCGATTTTACCATATAGGTAGTAGTGGTTTTTCCCTTTGTGCCGGTAATGCCGATCACCTGCATTTTTTCCGCCGGATAATCAAAGTAAGCAGCGGACGCAATAGCCATGGCATAGCGGGTATCCGCTACCTGTATGACTGTAACGGAGTCCGGTACGCCAACGGGTTCTTCCACCAGAAGCACGGATGCGCCCTTCTTTGCCACTTCTTCCGCAAAGCTGTGCCCATCCCTCTGGGTGCCTCTGATACAGACAAACAGATCCTTCTCCTTTACTTTTCTTGAATCATAGACAATATCCTGAATCTCCTGCTCTACAGTACCTTGCAGGCATGTATATTCCAGTCTTTCCAGTAATGCTTTGAGATTTTTCACAATATACGCCCTCCTGAATCTCCATTCCATCGCTGCAAAATATACGTTCTTTTTAACTTTATTATTATAGTATATAATTATGACAGGTGTCAACCGGCGGGCGATCCTGCCAGTTTCTTATTGAAAAAAACAAAGCCGGCGGGATCTGGCTTATCCGGCTGTCCCTATCTTCTGGAATACAGAAGTATAAGAACAGCGGATATCCGATCTCGCCGGCTTCTAGTTCACCGTACTTACTTAATAATATCCCCTATAATAGCTGATTCTGGAAATCTTTCCGTTATGAAGGGCTTCCCGTGGTATTGTGATGCTTTCTACACTTGTGCAGGTAACCTGACGGGGCAAATAATACTGGCTGTCAACATGCAGCAGCAGCCTGCTGCCTGCGCTCTCACCGTCAGGCGGTGTCCTGTCCTCCTCCAGCGTATATACCGAATATTTCCTGATACTGGAATCATCTTTCTCCACTATCACCACACAAATATTTTTTTCAAAATACTCCTCATCCAAAGAGGCAAAATGCAGAAGCGCTCCGGAAAAATAAACCGTATTTTCTTTCGTAATACAAGGCTTTAAAACCGTTTCCGCAAACTGCGCCGCATCCGCCGCATTATCCAGCACATATTCTGTCCGACTGTCTTCTACAGGCTCCGGAAGCGGATAAGGCAAAGTAGCCATGCGGTCATCAAAGCTCCGTATCTCAAAGGCTTCCGGCGAAACCACTTCCAATGGAATCTGCTTCACCACATAGTACAGGGTCTGCAGCGCATCCTCCGCATCCACCGCACCGTCGCCGTTTACATCTGCCTGCGCTTTTGGCAGGTCAGTCACCAGCTCCACTGAGGCTTTCAAAATCAGAAGGGCATCTTCGGCAGTCACACTCTGCGTATTGTTTACATCGCCGTAATACTGGCTTTTATTATTGTAATATGTGCCAGCATCCTGATAAGTCTTTTCCAGAGGAACAAAACCGCTCTCCCTCTGTCTTGCCAAAATTTCCGCATCGCACTCCAGATAGCCGTACACCGTCTGCAGATTTACAAGGGCTTGCGGCCATGTTTCCATCAGATCTCCCAGATCGAAATGATCGGGATCTTCATCCGTGAACAGGCGAAAATTGGGATTCATAATGGTCAGTTCCTTTACATAAGAATCTCCGAACTGGGCAACTTCGGGATGATCCGGACCCGGCGTAGAAAACTGATAAGCGACCACCTCTGAAAATATGTTGGTATACAGTGTCTTGATTCCCACAGGGAGTGTCAGCGTTTCCAGACTTTCGCATCCGCTGATCGCACCGTAGCCGATCCTTGTAAGAGAATCCGGCAGCGAAAGCTGTGTCAGGGCAGCGCAGTTTTGAAAGGCTTTTTCTCCAATCTGTGTAACGCCCTCCGGCAGAATAATCTGCCGCACCGTTGCATTTTCCGCAAAAGCAAGATCCCCGATCTCCGTTACCCCTTCCGGTACGGTGACGGTTTCCTCTGCTCCCGTATAGCTTTTGAGAACACCATTTTCAATGACAAAATCCGAATCTGCCGCCTGCGTCGGCTGCAGCCCGAAGATCTGTACCAGCATCAACAATGCGGTACACAGTGAAATCATTTTGCGTTTTTTCATTGAATCTCCCCCTTACATTTTCATCATTACAAATTCATCGATTTTCCATATACCACCTGAGATAGATCTCACGATCATATTGCGTAACTTTTCCATCATGATCCATGTCTGCAAGGTAAATCTGTAAATCTGAAAGCAACACACTGTTATTAAGATAATCATCAATTAATTCAAGATCACTGTTAGTAATGCTACCATCCAAATCGATATCCTTGTCTAAAAAGTCTGTGTATAAACTAATCCTTTTATTACCTGTCGCATCAAACCCATCTGGATAATAAACTTCATCCACCAATATGTTACCCAAATTGTCACGAAGATTGAAGCCCACTTTGCTTATTGTTGGTGAAATCGTCCATTTTTGATCACCCTCTTCCAATTGATAATCATCCTTTTTGATTTGTATTTCCCATTTTATTCTTTTTGTTATATCAGATGGGTCTATCAGAGATGAAATATCAAAGTAGGAAACTTCCAGCAACGGAGCTCTACCATTATTTCTCTGTACTAATTCTTTACTGTATGTCTTTTCCTGTGTACCATTTTCGTTATAGACAGTCGCCCTTATACTTACAGATGCCAATGACCTATGACTTAAATAGCTACTAACCCCGGCAACAACCTTAACACTTTTATTAGCCACGTTTATATAAAACAAACGATTATAATATACTCCATTGTATGGAGCGCCAAACGCTCCAGCTCTATCATTACCCAATGATAACCACACATCATTGTGTTCCAGTGCAGACTCCGGATTCAACGCATCATATAATACCCAAAATGTTGCCATTTCATTATCTTTTCCCCAACTGTTAACTACCTTAAACGCTCCTTTTTCTGCAGCCTGTGCAATATTATCACCATTTAAATCTACCCAGATATTATCATCATATCCTACTATCGTAGCAGAATGACCCGGAAATGTCTTGCCGTTAATATCTCTTTTTCTTAACTGACAAATTATGAATTCCCTATTATCTTGTTTATACAGATCTGTATCTTTTTCTGCGTATCTTCTATACTTAGGATCGACATAGCCAGGATTTTCTAGTGTGTCCTGCCATCCAATATACAAATGACCCATCAAGACTTTTCCTCTAGCTAAAAGCCTTTTTATATCGGTTAATTTTTCTGAGTCGGGACCCTCAATCAGCCCATCTTCCCCACCAGTATTTTTTACATGATAAGCATACCAACTATCTACTCTGGTTTCCAATGCTTTACGTATTGCATCATGTGCTATTATTGCATCCGACAAAGAATTAAAATCAAACCACCGCTCAGTGTTAGCCTTCAAATGCAACTGGCTTAACTGCTCATTTGATAAACTCGTAATATGTGGTTTATATTGGCTTACATCACCTATCTGTTTATTAATTTCATCAATTTCTGCATTTCTGATATTAATTTCGTTTTCAATATCTTTATCTGTTTTCTGATAGTAAGTAATATACGGTAACTCAGTTCGCTTTACACAACCTCTTTCTGTCAAATAATCAAAAATAGCCCCTGTACCGCCGACATTTGACCGCGTTATCTTTTCAGTTGGATGATTTAAATAATTATATGTATATGCAGTAGAATACTGATTTCCAATATATGATGAGTCAATCCCGTTCATTAAATTCACTTCATGTGTAAATTGATAATAAGTTGCCGTAAAAGCAAGGCAAGACCCTAATTCACCTTGAGTTTCTATCGGGGGAAACGGAACGAATGTCCTGTTCGTCTTTTTATTTACAAACGGTGCTGTATTATCCACATAATCAGGAAGTTCTGCTGGTTCATCTATTGGACTGATTACATACGAGTTTCCATTCTCATCTGTAAGACTCTCAATAAAATGATCCACCTCATTTAGGTATGCCCCCGGGTAATTTGATGCCCTAAACAGCGAAATACCGTACAATGCCGGATCTATTCCATCCAAATACTCTCCTGTACAAGCATCAATAAGACGATCGGTTTCAGTGTCAGCATAACAAAAATTGCCTTTTGACAATAAAAATCCAATACAAATAATCGCAACCAACCATTTCCAATGAATAATTTTCATTTTTCTCCCTCCTTATTACTTACTTTAAATCATTCTTCTTCCAATTAACCCCCTACTAGCACAAACACTTCAATATATGTTACATATATATATTATACTGTTGTGATTTATCTCTGTCAAGTATTTCCGTTTCATTTTGCATCTTTTTCCGTTCCTGTAACCTGCGCTTCCTGTATGGCGGGACGCTTACCGCATGCCTGTCAATTGGCATAAAACAAAATTTCCCATATCACAAAAAAAATCTGCCGATGAATCTGGCAGATCTCTTCTTTATGTACTGTATACATTTTAATATATCCTGTATTTCTGTCAGGTGTTTCCGTAAACACTGACTTTTCCCAGCTTAAGGGGAACCACTTTTTCAGTTCAAAAAGCCGTATAACATTAGTTTTTTCAGTTTGTTTTCTATTCTTGGCTGACATAACACTATTACCACAAATCACCACGCAGGGTACACTAATTGTAGTCATGATTCGGATACATAAGTGCATCATCGTGAGAGACTACATGCTAACCGTGAATCCACCCACTATATAAAAAATTTAAAGAAATATTTCTCCTATTATTTTATATGCACTCTTTTATGAACATCAAGTAGTTTCTATCAGCTTTTACTATTTGTATACACACTTACACCGGTTTCTTTAAGCTCTGGTTAAAGGTTCCTCTGTATACTGAAACTGCCTGAAACACCACAATTATTCCATGTATACCGTCTATGACGAGGCTGATGAGCTGGACTACGAAGGAAACATATCGTTACCTCATCCTGCTACTCACCGCAGAGAAGGAGATCGTGGAAGGATAATCATCCGACTTCGACAAAACTCCCTTCAAGCAGCAGGTTTTCTACTTCGCCTGTCTGCCCGGAAGGGAGTCTTTCTCATTTTCCTGTCAGATTTTTTCGACAATGTTCTTCCATTAAGTTTAAAAACTCTTTCGCGACGGACACCTGCCGTTCCGTTTCTTCTTTACTTGCAATGTAAAAATCATCATAATCACTGGCATGACGTATTTCTTCAATCTCTCCTATCTTACGCCCAATTTCTCTTGGAAAAATCTCAGTCTTAATATATATTTTATTAAAATTAGCAATTGCATCTTTATGACGCTTATACATTTTTCCATCTAGTGCATGAACTGCATTGATCGCATGGAAAACAGCATAATAGGCGCGGTTATTTGCTGCCTTATATTCGCCGGCCTCCAGCAAAATTTCCGCTGAATGTAAATCGGATCTCGCAGTCTGTAGTCTGTAACAAACCAGATCTTCTTTTGTACCGACTTCATTTTCACGCTGCTCCATATAATACGATCCCTTCTTTATTGACATTTGCATAAAACGGGTATTGATCTACCCATTTTTTAAAGTGCGCCTCGTTCTTCGCAATCGGTCTGATTTCAAGATCATTGTCCAGATTAAAATCATAGGTCATATAAGAAAGCCGCTGACTATACGCCTTTAACTCTAAATCTGACATATCCAACAAAATCATAATATCTACATCTGAATCC
The DNA here is from genome assembly GCA_947625135.1 of uncultured Lachnospiraceae bacterium. Taxonomy (GTDB): domain Bacteria; phylum Bacillota; class Clostridia; order Lachnospirales; family Lachnospiraceae; genus CANQUC01. The sequence goes on along the minus strand of CANQNE010000007.1, from coordinate 61,806 downwards.
CCATGAAAGTCCCCTCTTGCATAAGATCCATACAAAATCACCCGACGCAAATGCTCTCCATATATTTTTTTAATTTCAAGCACATACTGATTCATCAAATCTTGCACTGCACTCGGCATAGAAATCACCTCTCGGTTTCTGATCTGTCCAAAACATTCTGAAACTTTATAAACAAGGAGAGAACCTCCTACGCCCTCTCCCGTCACTACCATAACTTGGTTGTTTCTGCCATCTATAATATAATTATAATGTATCAGAAAAGAAAAGATGCGTCAATGACGATCATCTTTTTTTAAACTTCTGATTTATATTTGTCTTAATGTTCCATATTCCACAACTACAAGCGCAACTCCCGTTTCCTATAAACTTCAGGATGATGGAATCCTTATTTTTACATTGGAGTGGGATGGTTCAGTTACACTTTTACCCGCTGATAATGAAGAAGCTGCACTGAAACATGATGATTACTACTTTTGTTCCGGCAATAAACTAATCATGTTCCAAAGAGCATTTGAAAAACAGTGATCCTTGTACATTCTCAAAAACAGGGGTAGCTTTCGCTACCCCTGTTTTGTTACCTCCACCTGCGTAAGCAGCTGTTCCATATCTTTCTTTTCAAAATAACCCGTTGCCATAGTCAGGGCATTGGCCGCGGAAACCGCCACCGCGTACCCCAGCGTTTCTTCGATGGAATACCCTCTGGCGAAACCTACCGCAAAGGCCGCCAGCATGGAATCGCCGCAGCCCACGGTGTTTACCGTCTCGATCTTCGGCGGTTTTCCGTGAAAAACGCCCTCGTCGCAGACCACCAGGGCGCCCTCCGCGCCAAGAGAAACCACCACATAAGGAATCCCCTGCTCATGCAGCTTCTTCGCCCCTGCAAGGATCTCCTCTCTGTTGGTAACAGGCACGCCCAGCAGCGCCTCGATCTCGTCGTCGTTTGGCTTGATCAGGGTGGGGCACGCCTTGATGCCTTCCTTCAGCAGTTCCCCGCTGGTGTCCAGCAGAATGGGCTTCTTCTTTGCTCTCGCCATCGCAATCATTTTGGCGTAAATATCCGTATCCACGCCTTTCGGCACGCTGCCGGAGATGGTAAGCACGTCGCTGATCTTTACCAGTTCCTCAAACTTTTCCAAAAACGCCTGCACATTCTCTTCTGTTACCGGCGCGCCCGGCTCCAGAAATTCCGTGGAGGAGCCGTCAGCCGCCAGGATATTGATACAGCTGCGGGTCTCGTTTTCCGTATGTACAAAATCGTTCTTTACCTGCACAGCGTTGAGCATATCTACTACATAAGCCCCGGCGTGACCGCCTACAAAACCGGTGGCAAGGGCGTCCTCCCCGCACAGCTTCGCCACCTTCGCCACGTTCAGTCCTTTGCCGCCGGGGGTATTGGTGCATTTCTGCACCCGCATTACATGACCCTTCTCTAATGTGTCTACCACATAAGCTTTATCGATGGCCACGTTTAATGTCACTGTTGTAATCATTTCTTTGTATAGCCGTTCCATCCGGGTATTTCACCGTTCAGATCCCAGAGATCTTCCCAGCTTCCGGCGCCTTCCCACAAAAATACCTGTCCTTTGATGAGACGGCAGTTCTTATCCACTGTCTTCAACACTGCCAGCTCTTCCTCCGTCAGGGGATCTTCAAAGCTGCAGCGCAGATTGCTCATATATTCATTCCGGTGAATGGAGAACGGAATGGGAGAATGACCTCTCTGCACCGCCCATTTCAAGCAGATCACAGCGGGATGTACGCCGTGAGCCTTAGCGATGGCCTGAATCTCAGGAAGCTCAATGTCCGCGATATCGTCCGCCGTCTTATCTCTGTCAGGACGGGTAGGGGAACCAATGGGACAGAATCCGATGATCTCAATGCCGTTTTTCTTACAAAAATCATAAAGCTCCGGCTGCTGGAAGCAGGGATGCAGCTCCATCTCGTTTACGGCAGGCTTGATCCGGCAGTCCCGCAGGATCAGCTCCAGCTTGGGAATCGTTACATTGGACACGCCGATATGCTTACAGAGGCCCATATCCACCAGTCTCTCCATCTGTCTCCAGCAAGCCATGAACTCCTCATGGATATAAGGTCTGGAGTTTGGATTTCGGGTATCTACATCACATCCGGGAGGATGATAGTTGGGGAAAGGCCAGTGTACAAAGTACAGATCCAGATAATCCAGACGCAGATCCTTCAGTGTCTTTGCCACAGACAGCAGCACATCGCCCTGTCCGTGCATGTCGTTCCATACCTTTGAAGTAACAAAAAGCTCCTCCCGCTTGATACCTGTAGCCATAGCCCGCTCAAGGGCTTCCCCGATCAGATCCTCATTGCCGTAGCAGGATGCGCAGTCCACCAGACGATAGCCGGATTTCACGGCGTCCTCCACCGCATTGGCAATATCTTCTCCGCTGAACCGGTCAGAACCAAATGTGCCGATGCCCAGTCCCGGCATCTTTGCGCCGGTGTACAGCGTTCTTTGGGGGACCTTCGCCGGATCCACCGCATCCAAAGGGATTTTGTTTTCACTCATGATGATGACCTCCTTTATATATTTTCAGTATATTTTTAATGATTTACTGCTCGCTGTCAATAAGAAGCTTGCCTTTCACGGCTCCGGGAGTCTTGAACATTTCAAAAGCCTCTGCAATGCGGCTCAAAGGCATTTTCTTAAAGATCAAAGATTCGTCAAATTTCAGCTCTCCTGTCTTAAAATAATGCGCGGCAAGTTCCCACTCGTGGCCGGGGAATGGCGCGCTGTAGGACATCCATGAACCGGTGAGCATAAACTCCTTCCGGTTGATGTTTTCCCATTCGCTGACGGTAAAGGAAAGCTCCTTTGTAGGGGTTCCGATAAAACACACTCCCGCCTTGTTGGCCGCCAGTTCAAAGGCCATGTGCATGGTAATGGTGTTGCCCGCGGTTTCATAGACAAAACCATACCCTTTGCCGTCGGTAAGCGCCATTGCCTGCTCCATAAAATCTTCTTCCAGCGTGTTGATGCCCGCGTCCGCGCCAAGCTTCTTTGCAAGCTCCAGACGCTCCGGGCTGATATCAAATACGACCACCTTTTTGGCGCCGAAGATCTTTGCCCACTGCATGGTGAACAGGCCGATGGTGCCGCCGCCGAGAATGGCCACACATTCGCCGCCCCTGTAATTCACACGCTCAAGACCATGGAGCGCCACCGTGGCAGGCTCAAAAAACGCGCCCTGCTCAAAGGAAACGCTGTCGTCAAATTTTACCGCGTTCAGTTCGGGAACCACCACATACTCCGCGAAGCTGCCAAATTCTCTGGAACCGATAAAGCTGTAATGCTTGCACAGAGAATAATTTCCCTTCTGGCAGTCCTCGCACTTCATGCAGGGGATCAGGGGCACGCCGGACACTCTGTCACCCGGCTTTAAGCTGGTCACACCCTCTCCTACTTCTTCGATAGTGCCGGAAAACTCATGCCCCAGCACGTTTGGAAAATAGTGACAGGCATCTCCGTTGACTCTGGGAATGTCCGAGCCACAGATCCCTGTATATTTTACTTTGATCAGCACCTGTCCCGCTTTGGGAACAGGCTTTTCGATGTCCTCGAACCGAACGTCCTCTCTTGCGTGTACAACGCCTGCTTTCATTTTCAATCTCATCGTCTCCTTCTGTATCAATATGTATGGAACATGTCCTTTAAATTCTCATATAACTGCAGATACCCTTCCATGGCATGGCGGTAAATCTTCGCCACCCGCCGGTTTGGTTCCTGGGTTCTGGTGATGACGATGGTCTGCTCCACCGCCTGATCAAAATCTTCATAGATCCCTACGCCCGCGCCGGCCAGCATAGCCGCTCCCAGCGTGGTGGCCGTATCTGAAGTAGGCACCTTGATCGTCTTTCCGGTGACATCCGCCTTGATCTGGGTCCATAGTACACTATTGGACGCGCCGCCCATGGCGATCAGCTCCTTCACCTCCACGCCGGTCTCCGCTGCCACCCGCAGGTTATGCTCCAGAGAGTAAGCAACACCTTCCATCACCGCGCGAACCAGATGTCCCTTTGTTTTATCAAAAGAAATTCCGTAAAACACCGCCTTTGCGTCCGGATCCCAGATCGGTGAACGCTCTCCCGCCATGTAAGGCAGATAAAGCACGCCGTCTGATCCGGGCGGAACCTTCTCCGCCAGACGGGTAAGATCATCAAAGCTCTCATCCGCATCCGCCAGTTCCTCCTTGAACCAGCGCAGCGTTCCGCCGCCGCCAACTGTGCCGCCCTGCAATAGCCACAGTCCCGGCACCACATGGTTGCCTAAGATCAGTTTTGGATGGGACAGCGCCTGATCCGTACAGATACTCATGCCTCCGGCCTGACCGCCCTGCTCCTGCGTCTGTCCTGTTTTACAGACGCCTGCTCCCAGCGTACCGCAGGCCGCATCCAGTCCGCCCGCCGCAACAGGGGTTCCCTCCTTCAGTCCCGTAAGCGCCGCAGCTTCTTTTGTCACGCCACCGATCACCTGATGACAGGGCACCGGCTCCGGCACCTTATCCACAGACAGGCCCAGATCCTTTGCCAATTCCCGGTCATAGACACCCTTTCTGATATCAAAAAAGTGGATGCCATAACCCTGAGACAGATCCTGGGTCATCTTCCCGGTGAGCTTCATGGCGATATAGCTGTTGCTCTGCAAAAACTGTGCGGTATTTTCATAGATATCCGGATGCTCCTGCTGAAACCAGATCATCTTTGGGGTGGTATAAGAAGGCAGAAACGCATTGCCTGCCACCTGAAAGATCCGCTCAAAACCAATCTCCTCCGTTACCCGTTCTGCAATATCCCGGGCTCTGGTGTCCATCCAGATCGGCGTATTATGTAAGCACGTTCCTTCTTTATCCACCGGAATGGCCGACCAGCTCTGGCCGTCAATGCCGATGCCTGCAATATGCTTCGGACTGATGCCCGGAACCTCCCACAGAGAGCGGATCCCCCTGCATATCGCATGCCACCATTCCTCCGGATCCTGTTCAACCCAGCCCGGCTTGGGATAATAAAGCGGGTAGGGCTGATTCGTCTGAGCCAGCACTTCTCCTTCCGTATTAAAAACTGCTACCTTGCAGGCGGAAGTACCGATATCAATTCCCAATAATAATTCTGCCATATCCTCAAGCCTTTCCGTCGCTGCCACAGACGCGGATTCGGTTCATCACAAGCTGCTTTACGTTTTCCCGGCCTACAGCATTGTACTTTTTGGGATCAAAGGTTTCCGGCGCGTCGGCCAGAACCTGTTTCACGCCGTTGCTGAACGCGATGCGCAGCTCCGTTGCGAAATTCACCTTGCAGATTCCCCGACGGATGCTCTCCCGTACCGCTTCGTCCGTCAGTCCGGATGCGCCATGAAGCACAAGGGGAATGGAGACGATTTTGCGGATCTCGGACAGCCGGTCCAGATCCAGCTTCGGCTCTCCCACATAAACGCCGTGAGCGGTGCCGATGGCTACCGCAAGGGAAGTCACGCCGGTGCGCGCCACAAACTCAGCCGCTTCCTCCGGCACTGTGTAGCCGCCTGATCCCCCGTCCAGATCATCCTCCTTGCCGCCCACCTTGCCAAGCTCCGCTTCCACCGGAACTGCAGAAGGCGCGCAGGCGTCCACTACCGCCTTTGTCACCGCAATGTTTTCCTCAAACACGCTGTGAGAGCCGTCAATCATAATAGATGTATACCCTGTCCGCAGAGCCTGCATAGCCAGTTCAAAGCTGTTTCCATGATCCAAATGTACTGCGATGGGCACGCTGGCCTTCTCCGCAGCAGCCTTTACATTGGCATAATAATAATCCAGTCCGGCATAGCTGACCGTCGAAGGGGTGGTCTGCATAATGACAGGCGCATGGAGCTCCTCTGCTGCTGCCGCCACCGCCTGCACCATTTCCATGTTTTCCACGTTGAACGCGCCAACGGCATACCCGCCCTTCTGGGCATCCAACAGCATTTTTTCCGTCGTAACAAATGGCATAATGATTCTCCTCTCTTCTTTCTCTATCGCTTCCCATCCTGCCTAGGGAATCCTGTTTTCGCCGTTCATTATAGCATTGTTGCTTCTGATATTCAACAAAATCATCAGAAATGCCCCCGCAAATAGCAGCATCCACCCCTCCGGATTTCCGTCATCCCCGGTTTTGGGCCGATCCGCCTGATTCCCCTGCGCCGCATCTTCTCCGTCTCTTGTCTGATCCCTTCCGACGGCTGCGGAATTTTGAAGCTGATCTTCCTTCTGCGTTTCCGGGGTTTTTGCAGTCTCCCGGGAGGGTTCCTGTTCCTGCCCGGCATCTTCCCCGGTATCTTTCCCGGCATCTTCCCCGGCATCTTCCCCGGCATCTTTCCCGGGCGTCTCTGCAGGAGCAGAGACCAAAGCCGTCTCCAGCCTGTAGGCCGTACCCTGAGTCAGAATCTGCTCCGCATTATCAAAAGAGGCGGAATCGCGGACCAGCGCCACCGTGGCGGCGCCCTGCTTCAGACGAAACGTCAGCGTAAAGAAATCTCCCTGATAGGCAGTCCCTTTTTTTGCCATACCGCCAAACACTACATATCGGGCATTTTCCGATACACGGACCCCTTCTTCAAAGGAATGTGTCATCCCACTGCCCATATTCTCCCCGTAACTTGCGAAAAAAGCATCCGTAAACTGATAAGAGAGCAGCTCCGCTTCCATGGGAGAATAGGCCACACCATAATCAAAAGAAGAAAGCGCTCCGTCTACCGTCACTGTCAGCGTCACCGTCCCGTCCCCATGATCTGTGATCCGGGCGTCCGTTGCCGGCAGGGCTTCTTCCTCCGCCGGATCAGCGGCAGCCGCCTGCAAAGAGGCTTCTGTCAGATCCCCTGTCCCTTCCGAGGCTTCCGTCATATAAACAGCGGGTGCCGCGGCGGGTAACCCCGCCCACAGCACCGCAAATACCCATATCCATATCCATTTTTTTCTTTTCACAAGATCCCTCTTTCCATCTGTGCCGTCAGGGGAATACAGGTAAAATACAGGCAAACAGGCAGATCCCTTTTCTGTCCATGGGATTGTCTGATACCCGGATATCAGGTCACCAGCACCCAGCCGTCCAGCCAGCGCAGATAGGAGAATACAAACTCCTTATCAATGCCATGCCCGGATAGAACCGGATAGAACAGGACAAACAGCGCGACAGCCGCCGCCACGTACACAAACACTGCCGCAATGCGGGACTTTTTCTCTTTGGCAAACTGATAGAACACATATCCCAGCATCAGTGTGACAAAAGGAACACTGGGGAAATAATGGTAAATATAAGTTGTCCTGCTGACAAAGAACCATGGCAGATACTGCGCAAGATAACCGATAATCAGAAAACGGGCCCGCCGATCTTTCTTTGCAATGGCAAGATAGATCATATAGACAAATGCGGGAATCCCCGCCCACCACACAAGGGGATTGCCAAAAGCGCTGATGCCTTCCGACACCGTATCGCTGACCTTACCGCTGTAATACCAGATCGGCCTTGTCATAATGGGCCACTGATACCAGCGGGAGGAGAAGTCATGCTCGGAAACCAGCTTACTGTGGTAATTGAACATGGTTTTCTGGTTATTGACCATTCTGGTGATCAGGCCTGCATCAGAATTGTCGTTAAAGGGAATATAGGACAAAATATAAATGCACACCGGGATCACAATAAATACAATACAACAGAACAGGATCGTCTTTCTTGTGTATATCGGGAACTTCCGGACGATCTCCTTATGGGAGATTCCTTCCGTCTCTCCCTTTAAATGTACCTTGGCATACACATATTCCTTATACCGGCGGTAAATGACCGTAAAGAACACGATCGCCAGCCCTGCCGCCGCATAAACGCCCGTCCATTTACTGGCAATCCCCAGTCCCATGGAGACGCCGCACAGAGCCAGAGGTACAAAAGTCTTCTGGAGCGGCGTATCGTAAAAGCTCATTCTGGAATAGCGGTACATAAAATAATACATCAGAATGACAAAGAAAGTAATATATACATCAATAGTGGCAATACGGGTCTGCACAAAGTGCATAAAGTCAAAGGTAAACAACAGCGTTACCGCCACGGCAAGCCAGCTGTATTTGAACATCCGCTTCACAAACAGGTAGATAAAAGGAAGCATGGCAATGCCGAACAATGCGCCGATGATCCGCCAGCCAAAAGGATTCATGCCAAAGATCCGTATACCCAGCGAGATCAGGATCTTGCCCAGAGGCGGGTGGGTATTCTCATAACTGTACAATCCGTGGATATACTCATAAGCCGTACGGGCATGATAAATCTCATCAAAATAAGTGCTGTTCAGATTTGTGGTGCGCTCGGGAAAAAGATCCTGTTCATCAAAAAGTTCCGGATACTCATTCGCGTTCAGCGGAAGAATCTGGTTGCCCTTCTCATCAAGAAATACCATCTCCCAGATTGCCGCATCATTGGAAAGGGAAGTAAAACGCAGATAGGGATCAGTGATCACCGAGCCTGGTTTCAGTTCCTGCCATTTGAATACGGAAACAAACTCTTCCTCCTTATAGATGGTATTCCATGTGCTTTCATCCGTTCCGTCGGCGGAAGTGGCAATATCGAATTTGGGCTTGTGATAATTGCCCAGATAATAGTGAATCTCCGCAATCGTGTCGGAATCATCAAATTCCAGCAGGATCTGTTCATTGGGCGTATGGGACTCCCAGCCCGACTCAGGAGCCTGCCTGTCTCCCAGATCATGGAGTGTGATTGCACCAAACACCACACAGATCAATATGATAAACAATACATCCCACTTTGTTATAGGCGCTGCCTTCTCAGAAGGACGGATAGGAGATTTCTTTTCTTTGGAGGCCTTCTTTTCAAAGCCTCCTGCGACCCGTCCCGCAATCTTGGACAGCTTTTCTTCCTTCACCTGGGACAGATCTTCCTTCATATAATACCTGCATCCCAGCCATACAATGCCGATAAAGGTAGCAACCATAAAGAATCCCACCGTTCTTGACAGGGGATCCTCCCAGTCAAAATTCGCCGCATCATAGTAAAAGAGAACATCAGCCACATTGATCAGATGCACGATACTCAGCGCCACATAGGCCGCCAGATAGGACTTCCTCGGCCGCATCGCATATAACCCCATAAACAGCGCCAGCGCATAGAACATATACCGCTCGTGCATACGCACCGACAGGGTAAAGATGCCGACAATGATAAAACCGGAAATAAAAAGGTATTTGCTGGAATTTTTCTTGCTTTTGAACCAAAATACAAAAGCCATGACAAAAATCAGAATAATAAAAATGGTTCCCCACGTGCTGCATGCCAGACCCATAAAACGTTCCGTCTGATCATGCCAGTTCAGCCCCAGCATCGCCCAAAAATTGTAAGCGTTCACCGTAGCCTTGGGATAAGAATTCACGGTATCAAAATATTGGGGAATTACATAAGAGATGCCAAAAGGCATGGCAAGAAGGAACATACCGGCAATCGACGCAAGTCCGGTTCCCAGATTGATCAGGAACTTCCTCATTTGGAAGCCTTCTAAAAATACCTGATCGATAATGCCCATCACCAGCACCGGGAAAATAAAAGCCATCTGAGGCTTCATTAAAAATCCAAGGGCAAAGGCAATATAAGCAAAGGGCAGCTTTTTGTTCTGTATGAAGTAACATACAAGCAGCATAAAGAAGGTAGTTACCGCGTCCACCTGTCCCCAGATGGTAGAGTTGATCAGCACCGCAGGATTAAACACATACAGCGCCGCGCAGATCAGTCCATGCTTCTCGCTGAATCGGTTTCTTGCCAGCAGATAGATCAGATACGCGGCGCCCACGTCGCAGATCATAGCCGGCAGCTTTGTCAGCACCACGGAAAGCACGGACGTATAATCCAGGTTCAACAGGCTTCTCAGCGCGCCCAGCACCCAGAGTATATACATGTATCCGGGGGGATAATCGTTAAATCCCTGTCCTGCGTAAAAGGAAGGAATACCCTCCTGAAAGAGCCTGTCCGCCCAGCCCATAAAACAGTTCATATCCAGATCATAACCTCTGTACAGCCCGCCTGCCGCCAAACGCAGGAGCAGCGCCGCCAAAAGCAAATAGATGAGATTCTTTGACACTCGTTTTTTGTCTACATTTGAGAAAGTCATTCTGCTTATCCTTTCTATATTTTATATGATATTCAGTTTAACACATTTTTTTAATTTTAACATATCACTTCCTCAAATACAAGTCATACGGGGAACAAAGTGATCGCTTATTCCCGGAGGGACCTCTTGCCGGAGCGTCCCCCATGCAGCAGCGGCAATCCCGCAAAAAAGGAGCGCCCCATAGGGGACGCTCCCTCTTTCTTTAAACTTCTTGATCCAGATATTCTTCTGCTTATTCCTCAACGCGTTTCCTGCGAACAAGGATCATCGCGCCTGCGGCTGCTGCCAACAGCATAACAGGAAGCAAAATGTCTGTCACATCACCTGTCTTGCTTGCGTTTACATTGCCGCTTGCAGAAGGTGTCTTCGTATTGGAATTGTTGCCGCCGGTAGTCGTACCGTTGATAGGAGAACCACCCTGATTTCCAGGAGGTGTTACACCATCAGGTACCTGTACCAGTGCAAATACGCCAAGCTGCTGGGTCTTGAATACGACCGCTCCGCCGGATACAGAAGTGTTCAGCAGACTCTTGCCGTCCACACTCACCACACTGACCTTATCCGGGCTGTAACCGCTGGGCGGTGTAATGGAAACCTCTACCTCTGCAGTGGGCTGTACCACTTGTCCGCCGCTGGTAAAGTAGATGTTGTAAAGCACTCTGTTCTTCACCTGAAGCCCGTTGATGCCTGCCAGTACGGAATCTGCATTCTTGTAGATATCTGCATCCTCCGTCTCGCCAAGAATGGCTACTACCAGCTGCGCGTCCTCAGGAATGGAACCCTTGGGAGCTTTTACCTTAACGCCATTTGCTTCTGCAACCAGATTGCCCTCAGGATCTTCACTGGGAGTCACTATTTCTTCCGTAGGCTTCGGGTTGGGATCTTCGGATTCAGTAGGATTAACGACGTCAGGTTCAATTTCTTCGCCTTCAACCGGCCCTAAAGTCTTGGACTCTTCCAGCTCTGCATCGTACAGCTCTTTTACCTGCTCTGCATTCATATCGCCTGCATAGTAGGTAATATTGTCATAGTAACCCTGGCTGGTACTCTGGAAGCTCTGTACGCCCAGCGCATAAGCAACACCGATGGAAGCCTTTGTATCTGCCTGTGTCAGGAAGGTCATCAGCGGCGTTGCGCCCTGATTGTTGGAAGACAGCTTATATGGAGCAAAGCCATCGTTTACACGCTGATAATAACCGTCGAAGAAACGAGGTCCGTAGAAGGACGGCATCTTCTGGTTATCAATGATCCGGTTGGGCAGCTGCTTGCCGTCATAATACATGGTAATGCCGCTGTTGTTCACAACCATAGTAACAAAATGCCATGTGCCAAGGAAGGACTGGGTACGCTCATTCCATTCCGTGGTAGCCGCCTCGGATTCTTCCATATATCCGGGCTTTCCTTTTACATCAAACACGCCCATCTTGGTGGAAGCCATATACTGGTTCTTCAGGGAACCGTATACCTGCGTATCATAGCCTGCCATAAAGGTAGCATTCAGGGATGTCTCCGTATAGAGACCGGTACGTGACTTTGTCTCCTTCTGGGCATCCTGGATCTTGTTGTGCTCCAGTATCTTGGGTTCATCCACAAAGCTGAGATTGATGGAAGACTTCAGTCTGCCGTTCTTCTCCGCTACGCCCTTATACCAATAGGAAACAGTAGCGCCGGTGAGATCCTGCCCTGCGAAGGGATTGGTAAATTCCACGCCCGCGGTAGAGGATGCGGAACCGGGATAAACCTTCAGCACGTGACCGCGCTTGGAATCATTGACAACCTCAGGAGCTGTCACGGAATCCTTGTTTGTAGACGCCGCCTGCATGTTTGCGGGCATTTTATGGTTTGTATCACTTGTAAAATCATATTTTGCCAGCTGAGTGGGCTTTGCCGCAGCCTTTTCTTCTCTGTCCGCGGAAGCCTGCTCATACAGGGCAATCGCCTGATCCTCGCTAAGAGGAACATCATAGAAGGTCACATCGTCGATCAGGGTGCCGTCTGCATTGCCGATATCCTGTCCGTCCAGACCTTCAGACGCAGAACCCTGTCCGCCGATCATCAGAACGGTTTCGTCGTCTGCAATCCAGTCAAGCATGCTGCGGGCTACCTTGTTTGCAGGGGATTCCTTCGCGGTACCGTCTGCGCTCCACTCGGAAATATTGCCATCCAGATAATAGAAATCATCTCCGATGCCCCAGCCGCCGTTAAAGTATTTGCCTGCGCACTGAGGATTGAAAGAAATACCGTTTGTCGGCGAATAGTACCAGTCATCCTCATACATCTTCTCGCCGTCTACATAAAAGTCTACCCAGTCATTTTTGATCACGCAGGTTACATAATGCCACTGCGTCACTTCCTGACCGTTTGCGTCCGTCTCTGTCCAGAGAACGCTGCCGTCGCCCTGGAAAGCGAACATATTGTAATGTCTGAACTGTGTGATCTCGCCGTACTCATCTGCGTTGGGATTGTCCTGTGTGGGACCTTCCACCGCTACATAACGAGGCGTGGTGCTGCCTTCGTCATATTGGGCCTCTGAACGCCAGTCGTCCTCCTTAAACGCAAAGGAGTTGGACGCTGCGATAGAAAGAGAACCATTGAGCTTGCCTCGCTTGATCAGACTGCCCTGATCCATGTCCATTGTATGATAGCTGTCATAGAGCTGATACTCCAGATCGAACAGACGCACGGTATTGCCGTCGGCGTCGTCAAACTTCACAGCTTCACCTGAGCTCTTCTTAGGATCTAAGAAGTATACCTTCTGGGCTGAGCTGCCTTCAAAATCCTTGTTGAAGCGTACCAGCACGCCGTAATTGCTGGCCACAGAGTAGCTCTTGCCGCTCTTGGGATCGGTAACTGTGGTGCGATCACCCAGATCATACATATCCGCAGTATAGGTATCCCCTGAATAAGGTCCTGTATAGCTCTCTTCCCCGTTTGTCACGGTGGCGTCATAACCCATACATGCCTCATACTTCATCAGGTCGTTTACATTGTAAACCTCTTCCTCAGAATCGTTCTGGAACGTAAACAGAATGGAGTCGTTCTTCTGAACCGCGTCGCCCTTCTGCTCATCAGACAGTTCATACACAGCTGCCTTTACCCAGTAACCGATCGTGATACCCTTTGTCCAGATCGGACGTCCGTAATCAGTGGTCTCCTGATTGGGCTCAGAGAAGTCCATTCCCTTGAAGGGGTTGTTGATGATCAACGCGCTGTGGGTGTTGGTCTTCTTCATCAGGACCGAGTTGGGATCAACCGTACCTGTTGCGTTGCCTTCCGCGTCAAATCCGCCGGTATATACAGGATGCTCCCCATCCAGCTCATCGGATTTGGTCTTGATGAAATCGGTTCTGTATTTCTTCGTGTGATCCAGCATCAGCACGCTGCCGTACTGCGGATCCCAGTATGTAGTAGGCTGATTGCCGTCATCGCCATATTTATATGCGCTGTTCTCGATGAACGGTTCATCCGTTACCAGCTCATATCTATATGTTCCATCCGCATTTGTCAAATAATTGCCTTTTTCATCTTTCAGCTCCTCAAACTGCAGAATGCCGTCGTATTTCTTTACTTCTGCGCCATTCTTTGCAGCCTCGCCCGCAATACCTTTATCAAAATCGACAGTCATGATCGGATCGGGCACATCTGCCGCCTCCGCAACTGTCTCTTCAGATGCGATCACGGGAAGCTGAAATACATTTGCGGGTACTACCATCGCAAGTGCCAGAGCCGCACAGAGAACTGTCCTGAAAACACTGCGCCTTGCAGTCCCAAAATGAAATCTTTTCATTTTCATTCCCTTCCTTTCTGAAATGATGGCTATAATACATCAACCTTAGTTTACTAAAAACCAGACTGAATTGCAAGCGCCTTTTGATATTTTGTGCATATTTCATAAAACGAGACTTTTCATATATCAAATAGTGACAACTGGTCGCTTTCCGGCAGCCCGCTCAGAATACCAAGCCGGCTCATCAGATCGATGGCGGTCTGGCTGATCTTGCACCGGCGCCGGAAGTCGTTTTTGGACAAAAACGGCCCTTTCGCCGCCTCCTCCACAATGGCAACAGCGGCCTTTTCTCCCAGTCCGTCAATGGCGTTAAAGGAAGGCATCAGCTTTCCGTCTATGATCTGGAAATCCATGGCTTTGGCCCGATACAGATCGATGGGCATAAATTCAAAGCCTCTGGCATACATTTCCCGTACGCTCTTCATATCCCGCAGGGTATCCTCCTCCTTCTGGGACAGCTTTTCCTCCTTCGTCTGGTATAGCCGGATATAATGCTCCAGCCTTTCCCGTCCCATGCACATCAGCTCATAGTTGAAGGCTGTGGCGCGGATGCTGAAAAAAGCGGCGTAATAAGCAAGCGGATAAAACACTTTATAGTATCCCACCCGGCATGCCATCATCACATAGGCCACCGCATGGGCCTTGGGGAACATATACTGGATCTTTTTGCAGGAATCGATATACCAGTCCGGCACATCATGGGCGGTCATCTCATGCTCCCACTCCTCGGTCAGGCCCTTTCCCTTCCGGACGGATTCCATAATGGTAAAGGCAGTGCCCGGCTCCAGCCCTTTGCGGATCAGGTAGAGCATGATGTCGTCACGGGTGCTGATCGCGGTAGATACCGTCGCTTTGCCCTCCTTGATCAGCGTCTGGGCGTTGTTCAGCCACACGTCGGTGCCGTGGGAAAATCCGGAGATACATACCAGATCCGAATAATTCTCCGGCATGGTATCCAGCAGCATCTTGATCACAAAATCCGTTCCGAATTCCGGAATACCCAACGTTCCTGTCTGGCAGCCGCCGATGTCCTCCGGCGTGATGCCCAGCGCCTCCGTTCCCCGGAAAAGGCTGATCACCTGGGGATTGTCCAGCGGGATCGTGACCGGATCCACGCCGGTGAGATCCTGCAGCCTCCTTACCATGGTAGGATCATCATGACCAAGAATGTCCAGCTTCAGCAGGTTGTGATCGATGGAATGGTAATCAAAATGGGTGGTGATCGTAGGAGAATTCACGTCGTTTGCAGGGTGCTGCACCGGGGTGAAGGAATGGATCTCCTCCCCCTTAGGCAGTACGATGATGCCGCCGGGATGCTGTCCCGTGGTACGGCGGATCCCCTCCAGTCCCGCCGCGAGACGTTCCGCCTCACACTTGCGCTTATGGATTCCTCGTTCTTCGTAATATTTCATCACGTACCCATAAGCCGTCTTGCTTGCCAGCGTGCCGATGGTTCCCGCGCGGAAGGTCTGTCCTTTGCCGAAGATCACCTCCGTATAGTCATGGGCGTTGCTCTGATATTCCCCGGAAAAGTTCAGGTCAATATCCGGCTCCTTATCTCCGTAAAATCCCAGAAACGTCTCAAACGGGATGTCAAAGCCGTCTTTTGTCAGGGGATTCCCGCAGACAGGGCAATCCCTGTCCGGCATATCGCATCCCGCGCCCCCGGCATGCTTTTTTACCTCCTCCGAGTCGAAATCACTGTAGTGACAATGTTTACAATAATAGTGGGGCGGCAGGGGATTTACTTCCGTGATCCCCGACATGGTTGCCACGATGGAGGAGCCCACAGAACCTCTCGAGCCCACCAGATAACCGTCCTGATTCGATTTCTGCACAAGGCGCTGGGCAATGATATACATCACCGCATAGCCGTTGCTGATAATGGAATGTAATTCCTTTTCCAGCCGCTCCGATACAATGGGCGGCAGGGGATCTCCGTACATAAAGCGGGCTTTTTCATAACACATATTCCGGAGATCTTCCTCTGCGCCGGGAATCACCGGCGGACACTTGTCCGGTCTCACCGGCTCGATCTGATCAATGCTGTCGGCGATGCGCACCGGATTTTCAATGACGATCTCTCTTGCCTTTTCCTCTCCCAGATAGGCAAACTCCGCCAGCATTTCCTCCGTTGTCCTCAAATACAGCGGCGCCTGCATGTCCGCATCGGCAAAGCCCTTGCCCGCCATGATGATCCGCCGGTACACCTCGTCCTCCGGGTCCATGAAATGCACGTCGCAGGTAGCCACCACCGGTTTATTGTACCGCTCTCCCAGCGCCACGATCTGCCGGTTCAGATTCCGCAGATCCTCCTCTGTCTTTACGCCGGATTTTTCGTCCCGCATCATAAAGGCATTGTTGCCGATGGGCTGGATTTCCAGATAATCGTAAAAGTCCACGATCCGTTTGAGTGCCTGACGCTTCCTGTTGTGCAGCACCGCCTGAAACAGCTCCCCGGCTTCACAGGCGGAACCCACGATCAGTCCCTCCCGATGCTTCTGAAGCAGGCTCTTTGGAATCCGCGGCCGCCGGTTATAATACTCCAGATGGGAAGCGGAGATCAGCCGGTACAGATTCACCCGCCCCGTTTCATTTTGCGCAAGTATGATCACGTGATTGGTGGGCATTTTTTTCACTGCCGAAAGGCTCCGTCTGCTCATCTCATTTACTTCCGCAAGGGTTTTCTTTCCCTGTCCTTTCAGCATTTCCAGAAATTTAATGAAGATCAGCGCCGTACATTCGGCGTCGTCCACCGCCCGGTGGTGATGATAGAGGGGCACGCCCAGCGCCCTGGCCAGCTGATCCAGCTTATAGCCCCGCAGCTCCGGCAAAAGCACTCTGGCCAGCGCCAGTGTGTCCAGCCCTGAAAAATCCAGCTCCATGCCCAGCTTTCCGGCTTTTTCATCCAGGAAGCCCATGTCAAATTCCCCGTTGTGAGCCGCAAGCACACAGCCCTCACAAAAGTCCAGAAACTTTGGCAGCGCCTCCGCCACAGACGGCGCGTCCGCCACCATGGCGTCATTGATGCCCGTCAGCTCCTCGATCCGGTAGGAGATGGGCTTGCCGGGATTTACAAAAGTAGAAAAACGGTCTGTAACCGCACCATTCTGCACTTTCACGGCGCCAATCTCTATGATCTCATCCTGATCCGAATGAAGGCCCGTGGTCTCCAGATCGAACACCACATAATCCGTATCCAGCGGCTGTCCTTTTTCATCCTGTATCACAGGCTTCAGATCGTCCGCCAGATACCCTTCCACCCCGTAGATCAGTTTAAAATTCTCCGGCTTCAGCTTCTGCATGGTATGAAACGCCTCCGGAAATGCCTGAACTACACCGTGATCGGTGATGGCAAGGGCAGGATGCCCCCAGGAGACCGCCCGTTTGATCAGATCGGTAACGGAGGTCACGCCGTCCATATCGCTCATTTTCGTATGACAGTGAAGCTCTACCCGCTTCTCCGGCGCATTGTCCCTGCGGCGCTCCGTAAAATCGGGGATCTTCCTGATGCTGACTCCCGAAGCAATGTTGATCTCATGGTCGAAGGAATCCATGGCGGTCAGTCCCCGCACTTTTAAAAACGCCCCCGGCACGATTTCCTCGGAAAGGGGCGCCCACTGCTCCGGCTTTAAAAACTGTTTCACGCCGATGGTATCCGTAAAATCTGTGAGATAAAAGAGTACCAGCAGCTTTTCCCCGTTCTGAATGGGACGCTTGTCTAAGGAAATGACCTTCCCCTGTACGATCACTTCTCCCATTTCTTCCGTAACGGTATTGATGGGCACCGGATCTCCGTCGAATTGTCTGCCCCAGAGCAGATCCGGCGTCTTTTTCAATCTCTGCCCGTATGCGGGCCTGCTCTGTTTTTTTTCTTTGGGCGGTGTCGCCTCTTTTCCGGCCCTTCCGGTCTTTTCCATGGGCGCCAGCTGCTCCCGGATCACCCGTGCTTCTTCCTCATACCCCTCCCGGGGCTCTTCTTTTTCTTTCTTCGCGGTATGATACTGGATCTTCACCTTTGCATACACCGCGCAGCGCTCTGTAAAGATCGCCGTCAGATGCTCCCGCAGCTCTTTTTCCGCGCGCCGGAACAGCCGGCCGTCCTCAAGAGAAAGGAGAAACTCCCCCGCCTCGGTGACCGTGATCTGTCCCGCCTCCAGCATCTGGCTTTCCAGCCGGTTTTCTTCACGCAATTCGGCCAGCACGCTGTCCCCGTAAGCCTCCCACAGCCGGGGCAGACTGTACTGCTCCTGCAGCCGGAACCGCTCCACAAGCTGTATCTCTACAGGTTTTTTCCGAAAGAGCTGCTCCTTTATCGCCTTCCGGAGTCCCTGCACCTGCTGCCGGGACAGCAGAACGCTGCTTTCTATATATATACGAAGAGAACTCCCGACATGATCGGAGACGATTCTCGTCACCTTCACATGATCCAGGAGTTGTCTTACTGATGCTTCCAATGAAAGAGTTGGGAACACTTCCAAAAACTGTTTCGGTTCCATATATCTCTCCTTTTTAT
This sequence comes from uncultured Lachnospiraceae bacterium, assembly GCA_947625135.1. Classification (GTDB taxonomy): domain Bacteria; phylum Bacillota; class Clostridia; order Lachnospirales; family Lachnospiraceae; genus CANQUC01. The sequence continues at coordinate 43,356 of CANQNE010000007.1, read as the reverse complement.
CTACAGAGGGCTTCCAGCTCCTCCTGCAATGCCTGCAGAAGCTGCTCCTCCGGCACTTTCCGCACAATCTGCCCTTTTTTGAACAACAGGCCTTCGCCGACGCCGCCGGCAATGCCCAGATCAGCCTCTCTCGCCTCACCCGGCCCATTCACGGCGCATCCCATCACCGCCACCTTCAGATCAGGCGGCAGCTTGGGCTCCATCCGGGCAATCAGCTGCTCCGCACTGCCTGCCAGTCCGATCAGATCGATCCGGGTACGCCCGCAGGTAGGACATGATACCACCTGCACGCCTTCTTTTCGCAGGCCCAATGTCCGCAGGATCAATCTGGCGCTTCGGATCTCCTCCAGCGGGTCTCCCGTAAGAGATACCCGTATCGTATCGCCGATCCCCAGATAAAGGAGTATGCCCAGACCTACCGCAGACTTGATGCTGCCGCTGTAAAGGGTACCCGCCTCGGTAATGCCCACATGGATGGGATGATCCGTCCGCTGCGCAATGAGTTCATGGGCCCTGACGCACACCGGGACATTGGAGGACTTAATGCTGATCACCAGATTGTCATAACCCATGTCCTCGATCATCGCGGTTTTTTCCAGCGCGCTCTCCGCCAGTCCCTGAGGGGTGACGCCGCCGTCCCGCTCCAGATATTTCTTTTCCAGCGAACCGCTGTTTACTCCTACCCGGATAGGAATGTTCCGGGCCTTTGCCTCATTCGTCACCGCCCGTACCCGATCGGTGCTTCCGATATTGCCGGGATTGATGCGGATCTTATCCGCGCCGTTTTCCATGGCGGCGATGGCCAGCCGGTAATCAAAATGAATATCCGCCACAAGGGGGATATGAATCTGCTTTTTGATCTCCTTCAATGCGGCCGCCGCTTCCATCGTAGGCACTGCCGCCCGGATAATCTCGCATCCTGCCGCTTCCAGCGCCAGAATCTGGGCTACGGTAGCCTTCACGTCTTCTGTCCTTGTATTGGTCATGGATTGGATGAGTACCGGCTCTCCGCCGCCGATCATCCGGTTCCCGATTTTTACTTTTTTCGTCCGTTCCCTCATGGCTTGCTCCGTTTCTGATATTCGCGTCTGTTTTGTTCGTCACTGAGAAGATCCGGCGTTTTCTTCGGGCTGGTTTTCTCCGGATTCTTCTTCAGATCCGTTTTCTTCGGATCCGTTTTCTTCGGATCCGTTTTCTTCGGATCTGTCTTCTTCGGATCTGTCTTCTTCGGATCCGTCTTCCCCAGACCAGTCTCCTTCAGACCAGTTTTCCCCGGACTGCTCGTCTTCCCCGGACCAGTTCTGCTCTTCCGGATCGGGAGTGGGTTTGATCTCCGGGTAATCCTCCGGGTTGATCAGTCCTCTTACGATCTTAACCGCCAGAATCCGGCTGACGGACTGATCAATGCGTTCCATAGATACTGTACCGTTTTTCACGGCAGATTCTATTGCCGCGTATGTACCGTCCAGACTGGCCGGCAGAAACATCACATCCACCCCTGCGTCAATAGCCATCAGCACAGCCTCGCTGCTGCTGTAATATCTGGTAATGGCAGTCTCATTCAGAGGGCCGGAAAGTATCATCCCGTTATATCCCAGTTCTCCACGGAGCAGCTCTGTCACCACCCGTTTTGACAGAGAGCAGGGCGTCCGTCCGCCTGTGAGGCTGGGCGCCGCTATATTGGACATCATAATACTGTCCGCCCCCGCCTTGATCCCGGTGATATAAGGCAGCCACTCCTGGGCGCTCATTTCTTCCTTTGTGCGGAGCGTCTCCACGTATCCCTCCTGCGTACTCTGGGAAGCGCCGCCGTATCCGGGAAAATATTTCAGGGAGGCGCTGATGCCTGCCGACTGATAGGCCGCAACCTGCGCCTCTACCATCTGACTTACAAACCGCGCGTCCCTTCCAAAGGAACGGTTCTGTAAAACAGCACCTTCCTCCACGGTAATCACATCCGCCACCGGCGCCAGATTGAAATTAAAGCCGATCTCCTTCAGCGCCGTGCCGATCTGGCTCGCCGCCGTTTTTGCTCCCTCCAGATCCTTCGCTTCGCCCAGCGCCGCGGCGCCTTTTACCTGAGGAATTTCAATATTGGAATTGGAACCCAGTACCGTGTGATCGCCGCCTTCCTCCTCTACCGCGATGAACAGGGGCGTAGCCGTATTTCTCTGCAGCTCCTGTATAAAGGCAGTCACCTGGGTATTGGAGACTATATTCCTGCTGCTGAGCAAAATGCCCCCAACCGGATAAACATTCAGCCGATCTTTTGTCCTCTGATTGATCGAGGTGTTGCTGCTGCCGCCCAGCTGAGAAAAATCCACGATAAACATCTGCCCGATCTTTTCCTGCAGGCTCATAGAAGCCATGACCCGTTCCACTTTTTCACGGAGATCCTTTCCTTCCGGGTTTTCCGTGACCCCCGGCGCTGCCGCAGTGGGAGCGGGTTCTTCCGAGAAGTTTGTTTTCGGCTCTTCGGTTTTTGTCTCTACCGCTACCGGCTCCGGTGTAGGCACCTGCGCGTCGCTTTTTTTGAAAACCTGCCGAAAGGCAAACAGGCCGCCCACCGCCAACGCAAGGATCAGCAGCGACAATACGATCAATCCCATGTTTTTCAGATTTTTCATCTTTTCCTCCATTCAGGAGACGTGGTTACCACTTAGCCGTCCTAAAAAAATATTTTTCTCACATCATTGACAAGTACGATAAGCATCAGCCCGATCAGCAAGACAAATCCGATCATGTGGGCCATACCTTCTCTTTCCGGGTTCATCCGTTTGCCCCGGATCGCTTCGATAATGAAAAACAACAGTCTGCCGCCGTCCAGCGCCGGAATGGGCAGCAGATTCATCACGCCCAGATTGGCGGACAACAGAATGGACAGATTCATCATCGTCAGGATAACGGACATCAGTCCCACACGGCTGCTTTCTTCATAACTCTGCCCGATGGTGTCCACAATACCCACGGGGCCGGAAAGATCGTTCAGGCTGACTCCGCCGGTAAACAGCATCCCCAGTGTTTTAAATGTCGTGGAGATCCAATATTTTACCTCCAGAAAGCTGTATTTTATCACAGACAGAACGCCCTCTCTGGAACGATAATTTGAATCCAGATACATGCCGTTATAGTAAGAGGATGTTTTGTCTGCGGTCATCTCAAATTTCATTTCTTCCCCGTCACGGAGGACCACAAGGCTGATATGGGCGTCTTTGCTCTCTCCGATATTTTGGACGAGCTCCTTTGAGGAAGTCACCGATACGCCGTTCACTTCTGTTATTTTGTCGCCTTCCAGCAGACCGGCCTCTTTCGCGGGGCCTTCCTCCGTCAGCCCGGTAACAGTGGCCTCCTGCTGGCCTTCTCCCACATAAATACCGATCTTGTAGGATTCCACCCATTCCGGAACGATGGTGGCGATCCCTGTACTTTCACCGCCGTCTTCCGCCCGCCGGTAGGTAACCTCCAGCTCCCGTTCCGGATGGAGCAGCGTTTCCAGCGAAACCTCCCTGGAAAGGGAAACGCCGTGTCCGTTTACGGAAGTGATCATGTCCCCGGCCTTCAGGCCAGCCTCCGCCGCAGGAGAATCTTCCTCTACCCGCAGCACCTCCGGCAGATCGTAACCGGCCATTCCCACCACGAACAGGGAAAGGAGAAAGGCAAGAATAAAATTAAATAAGGGGCCGGCAAAAACCACTGCCATTCTCGCCCATACGGACTTGTTGTTAAACGCCCTTTCATCGGCCGTGTCAAACTCGTCGTCCTCCCCCATCATACAGGCGCCCCCGAAGGGAAGGAGCTTGAGAGAATATTTGGTCTCTCCTTTTGTAAAGCCGATCAGCGTCGGCCCCAATCCCAGTGAAAACTCATAAACTCGAATATGATTCAGCTTTGCCACCAGAAAATGGCCCATTTCATGAATGATAATAATCAGACTGAAGATGATAATCGCAATGAGTATTTTCAATGCACCACCTGCTTTCTTAAGATCTGTTCAGCCGCTTCTCTAAATATGTGTATGTTTCTTTTTCTGTATACAGAATTTCTTCTAATGTAGGCTCCTTGATCCGCCCAAGCTGTTCCATCGCCTCTCCGATGTAAAACGGGATGTCCAAAAAACCGATCTCTCTTCTCAGAAACCGGGCCACCAGATACTCGTTTGCCGCATTGTAGACCACCGGCAGAACGCCACCCTCCTTTGCTGCCCGCAGGGCAAGGGCAAGGCCCGTAAACGTTTCCAGATCCGGCTTTTCAAAGGTCAGGCTGCCCACAGACGCAAAATCCACCCGCTGGCCATCCCTGTACCGTCTTTCGGGATAATACAGGGCATACTGGATGGGCAGCTTCATATCCGGCACGCCCAGCTGGGCGATCACCGCGCCGTCCTGATATTCCACCATGGAATGAACGATGCTCTGGGGATGGACTAAGATCCGGATCTGATCCGGCTCCACATCAAACAGCCATCGTGCCTCCATCAGCTCCAGACCTTTGTTTACCATCGTGGCGGAATCAATGGTGATCTTACTGCCCATGGTCCAGTTTGGATGCTTCAGCGCATCCTCCGGCCTTACATTGGCCAGCTGCTCCTTCTTCCATCCCCGGAAAGGCCCCCCGGAAGCAGTGAGCAAAATCCTGCTGACCGTCCTTTTGTCCTCTCCGTTCATGGACTGAAAGATGGCGCTGTGTTCGCTGTCCACCGGCAGGATAGACACACCCTTCTCTTTTGCCGCGGGCATAATGATCTGTCCCGCCGTCACCAGCGTCTCTTTGTTTGCGAGGGCGATGTTCTTTCCCGCCTGTATGGCCGCCAGCGTCGGCACAACGCCGATCATGCCCACCACGGCCGTCACTACGGTCTCCACCTCCGGTATATTCACCAGCGCCAGAAGCCCGTCCATGCCGTCAAGGATCTTTACCGGCAGATCCGCCGTCCTCACGGCCAGCTCCTTCGCCTTTTCTTTTTCCCATACCACTGCCAGCCGGGGAGAAAACTCCCGGATCTGGCGCTCAAGCAGATCAATATTGGAGCCGGCGGAGATGCCGAGCACCTGAATATCCTTCTGTTCCCGCACGATCTCCAGCGTCTGTGTACCGATGGAGCCGGTGGAACCCAATATGGCAATTTTTTTCATAGAATCTCCATTCTGATTTGTTCTCACGCAAGGAGGGCGCCGGCAGAATCGGGCGCATTCTCCCGCAGATCCCGGTTTTCCATGGCTCTCCCGGCTACCCGAGGAGCAAAACCGACAGATAATAGATCATGGGCGCCGTAAAGATCACGCTGTCAAACCGGTCCAACACGCCGCCGTGTCCCGGAATGATATGCCCATAATCCTTCATTTCATAATCTCTCTTGACAGCAGACGCCGCCAGATCCCCGATCTGGGCGATCACTGCGCCCACGCCGCATATAACGGCATATTCCAGCTTCGGATGCGCCGTACCGGACAGCGCGGTGGCCGCTGCGGCATAAACAGCCCCCAGCAGCATTGCCCCGATCAGTCCGCCCACGGCGCCCTCAATGGATTTCTTCGGGCTCAGCTTCGGGGTCATCTTGTGATTGCCCACGGTCTTTGCGGTGATCATTCCCACACAATAGGCGCAGGTATCATACCCCCAGCTGGACAAAAAGATCAGCCATACCAGATACTGTCCGTTTTCCAACATTCTGGTCCGATAAATAAAAAACAGCATTACGGCCACATAGAAAAAGCCGAAAAAAGCCATCATGATCTGCTTTGCTTTGTATTTTGGGAACGTAAATACGTAACAGCCCAAAAGCAAAATCAAAAGCAGCATCCCATACATCCACAGCCATTCCGCTCCCTGAAGCCGCAAAGCATTGGCTTCGCCGGAGAGAGTGCCTTCCGAAAGCAGCCGGAGCAGGAGGGCATAGCCTGCAGCCGCAAGATAGCCGATCACCGCCGGCGCCGTAAAAGTCATCTTTTCTGTTTTGTACAGCTCTCCCATACCAATGACCGATACGCCCAAAAGTGTCACAAGCAGAATGTCGCGGCCGGCATAAATCGTTAAAAAGGCTGCCAGCACCAAAAAAATCCCGCTGATCAGTCTGGTCTTAAACATTTGTATCCTCCTCGCTTTTTTGGACGCCTCCGAACCGGCGTTCCCGCTGATTGTAGTAGGCTACCGCGTCTTCCAGATCCCTGCTGGAAAAGGCGGGCCATGGAATATCTGTAAAATAAAACTCCGTGTAGGCCAGCTGCCACAAAAGATAGTTGGACAGCCGCATCTCTCCGCTGGTGCGGATCAGAAGATCCGGATCCGGCAGCTCTTTCGTATCCAGATAAGCGCTTATCAGCTCTTCCGTGATCTCCTCCGGCTTTCTTCCGTCCCCGATCATCTGCCGCACGGCCCGGACGATCTCATCTCTGCTGCCGTAATTGATGGCGATGGTAAAATTCAGCCCGTCGTAATCTCTGGAGGCTTCCTCCAGCTGGCGGATCCGCTTCTGGGTTCCCTCGTCCAGCCTTGTCAGATCCCCGATGACACGACATTTCATATTGTTCTTTTTGGCGGTACGCAGACAGGTTTTCATATAGCTGTGCAGCAGGCTCATCAGCGCGTCCACCTCGTCTTTGGGGCGGTTCCAGTTCTCCGTGGAGAAAGCGTACATCGTCACGTACCGGATTCCCATATCATGGGCCGCCGACAAAATGTTTTCGATATTTTTCGCGCCCTGCACGTGCCCGTAATTTCTCGGCATCCCTTTGCTTTTTGCCCATCTTCCGTTGCCGTCCAGTATGATCGCCACATGCCTTGGAATGTTCATAACGCCTCCATTTTACGAAAAAAATATGTTCATTTTGTGGTTTGTTTCTTTTTTAACATACGAAAAACAGCTGTTTTATCACCGGACATGCCTCTCCGGCAATAAAACAGCCTGTTTGATCTCTTAAACAGTTAAAATTTCCTTTGCCTTTACCTCGACTGCTTTGTCGATTTCTTTGACAAATTTATCTGTCATCTTCTGCACGCTTTCCTCCATATCCTTGATCTGATCTTCGGATATTTCGGAGCTCTTACTGAGCTTTTTCAGTGCATCGTTGGCATCTCTTCTGATATTACGAACGGCTACCTTTGCATTTTCGCCTTTTTTCCTGACATCTTTTACCAGATCTTTTCTGCGCTCCTCTGTCAGCTCCGGGAACACCAGACGGATCAGCTTTCCGTCATTGGTAGGGGTAATACCTACATCGGATGCCAGAATTGCCTTTTCGATCTCCTTCACCATATTCGCTTCCCATGGCTGGATCTGCATCATCCTCGCCTCCGGTATGGTGATGTTTGCCACCTGCTGAATCGGTGTAGGCGTGCCGTAATAATTGACCCGGACACGATCCAGCACATGAGGATTGGCACGTCCCGCACGTATGGTCATCAGCTCCGATTCCAGATTTGCAAATGATTTTTTCATCTTGTCTTCATACTGCTGCAATCTCTCATCCATTTGTTTCCCCTCCTGTTTTCCCTTTTATTATCATTCCGTTATACGGTAACCTTTGTGCCGGTAAAGCTGCCCTTCACGGCATTTACGATACTGTTTTCCTCATTCAGCCCGAACACCATCATGGGCATCTTGTTCTCCATACAGAGGATAGTTGCTGCCAGATCGATCACCTGCAGCTTTTTGTCAAGCACCTCTGAAATCGAGATCTCGTGATATTTTACGGCGTCGGGATTGTCCTTGGGATCACTGTCATACACGCCGTCAACCGCCTTGGCCAACAGGATCACATCCGCTTCGATCTCTACCGCCCGCAGCACCGTGGCCGTATCTGTGGAAAAATAAGGATGACCCGTTCCCCCTGCGAAAAAGGTAACAATGCCTTTGTTGAGATATTTCAGCGCCCGGTCCTTGGAAAACAGTTTTGTAAAGGAACCGCACTCAAAAGGCGTCAGGATCTGCGTTTTCATGCCCACATACCGGAATATTTCCGACACATAGATGCAGTTCATCACCGTGGCCAGCATACCGATCTGATCCGCTTTTGTCCGGTCAATGGTCTCGCTTGAGCGGCCGCGCCAGAAATTTCCTCCGCCAATGACCACGCTCATCTGAATCCCGTCGTCCGTCAGCTGCTTGACCTGCTTTGCCACAGCCAGCACCGTGGCCTCGTCAAAGCCTGTCTTTTTCTCTCCCCCAAGCGCCTCTCCGCTCAGCTTCAGCAATACCCGTTTCATTTGATTCTCCATTCTTATGCGTTTCCTGCGTGCTTCCTGCGTATTTCCTGCCCCTTCGCCGGTATCAGTCGGCAATGGTATGATGAACGGCAGGGGTCTCTGTGGTGATCACGCCGAACTTCAGCCCCATATCCTTGCAGTTCTGGATAATGGTGGGCAGTGCCTCCACAGTAGTGTCATGATCGTTGGCATCGTGCATCAGCACCACGCTGCTCTCTGTCTTTCCCAGTCCCTTCTTCGCATTCTCGATCAACTGGGACACCGGCAAATTGGAGCCCTCGCCGTCTGTGGAATCCACATTCCAATCAAAGTATACGATCCCACGTTCCGCCAGTACATCCGCGAAATCCTGCATGGGCTGCCTGCGCATGGACAGCCGGTTGGAGCTGCCGCCGGGGAACCGGTAAACCATCGGCTTCTTCCCTGTGATCCGCTCCACCAGGGACTGGATCTTATCCAGATCCTCTATGAAATTATCTGTAGACGCATAGATATATGCGTAATCATGGCTGTAAGAGTGCATGGCAATCTCATGACCGGCCTCCGCGATCTTCCGATAGCGGGCAAGGCTGTCCTCGTCTTCTCTTCCGTTTACAAAGAAGGTGGCCTTCACGTCGTACTGTTCCAGTATGGACAGGATCCGTTCCGTGTTTTTGCTCGGCCCGTCATCGAATGTAAGGTAAACATATTTTTCTCCCGTTCCGTCAGGAGTCTCACTGGGCGCCGGAGACTGTTCAGGCGCCGCCGTGTCCTGGGGCTCCGTACTGGTTTGCGGTTCCTGTTCGTCCCCGTCTTTGGCCCCGCCGGCATTGGTACCGGTCACTTCTGTCTTCTTGATGGATTCTTTTGCCTCCTTCAGTTCATTGATCTGATTTTGCAGAGACTGCATTCTAAACAAAAAGAAGATGTTTAAGACCAGCAAAATCAGGGCAATGGCAAAAGATGCCAGCACCATCAGCTGCATTTTTCGTCTGTTTCTTGCTCTACTGCTCATAACTTTCGTGCCTCCGCAAACAGTTTCCCCGAAGAAGCTGTGTTTTATCTGAAAATGTTAAAATCCGCTTCATTAAATTGTACCAAAACAGGGGAGAAATAGCAAGGCACTTTCCTTACTTTTGTTTTACGTTTCTGTTAAATTCCGCGAAGCGCATCCTTCATCTTTTTTACGTATTCAAAAACCGGTTCTCTGCTGTCCGCGCCGTACTTTGCCACCAGCTTGACGATCGCGCTTCCCACGATAGCGCCGTCAGATACCGCCGCCATTGCCGCCGCCTGTTCCGGTGTGGAAATACCGAAGCCCACCGCGCAGGGAATCTGTGTCGCCTGCCGCACAAGCGCCGTCATGGAACGGATGTCTGTCCTGATCTCGCTGCGAACGCCGGTAACCCCCAGAGAGGACACACAGTACACAAAGCCTTTTGCGTCTGCGGCAATCTTTAAAATACGTTTCTTAGAGGTGGGCGCGATCAGAGAGATCAGATCAATTCCATAAGCCTCGCAGTCCGGCGCCAGCTCCTGTTTTTCTTCAAAGGGCAGATCCGGCACGATGATGCCGTCGATGCCCGTTTCCCGGCACCGCTTCATAAAACGCTCTTTTCCGTAAATATAAATGGGATTCATGTATGTGAGAAACACAAGGGGAACCTTTACGATCTGGCGCACCTCCTTCACCATCTCAAACAGTTTGTCGGTGGTGCAGCCCGCTGCCAGCGCCCGCTCGTTTGCCTCCTGAATCACAGGCCCTTCCGCAATGGGATCGGAAAAGGGAAGGCCGATCTCGATGAGATCCGCGCCCGCCTGCTCCATGGCGATGATCAGCTCTTTTGTCACCTCAAGAGACGGATCTCCGCCTGTGACAAAAGGAATAAATGCCTTTCCGTTCTGAAATGCCTCTGCGATCCTACTCATAAATCTCAACCCCCCTGTATCTTGCAATTGCCGCAACGTCCTTGTCTCCTCTACCGGAAATATTGATCACAATGATCTTGTCCTTATCCATTGTACCTGCGATCTTTCTGGCATAGGCCACCGCGTGGGCGCTCTCCACCGCGGGAATGATGCCTTCCGTCCGTGACAGATACTCAAAAGCGGACACCGCCTCCTCATCCGTCACCGGCACATAGACCGCCCGGCCGGTATCATGGAGCATCGCATGCTCCGGGCCGATCCCGGGATAGTCCAGACCTGCAGAGATGGAATACACCGGCGCGATCTGTCCGTACTCATCCTGACAGAACAGAGACTTCATACCGTGGAAAATGCCTTCACTGCCGTTTGCGATCGTGGCAGCGTTCCTGGGATTGTCCACGCCCAGTCCCGCGGCCTCGCAGCCGATAAGGGCCACAGATTCAAAAGGGATAAACTCATAAAACGCGCCCATGGCGTTGCTGCCGCCGCCTACACAGGCGATCACCGCGTCGGGAAGCCTTCCCTCCCGCTCCATCAGCTGCTCCCGGATCTCTTTGCCGATGATCTTCTGAAAATCCCTCACGATCATAGGGAAGGGGTGCGGTCCCATCACTGAGCCCAGCACATAAAGCGTGTCGTCCACCCGTCTGGTCCACTCCCGCATTGTCTCGTTCACCGCGTCCTTCAACGTCATGGTTCCGCTGGTGACCGCATGTACCTTTGCACCCAGAAGCTCCATGCGGAATACGTTCAGCGCCTGCCGGTCCGTATCCTCTTTTCCCATAAAGATCTCACATTCCATTCCCATCAGCGCCGCCGCCGTGGCCGTAGCAACCCCGTGCTGGCCTGCGCCGGTCTCCGCGATCACTCTGGTCTTTCCCATTTTCTTTGCCAGCAGCACCTGCCCCAGCACATTGTTGATCTTATGGGAGCCGGTGTGATTCAAATCCTCCCTTTTCAGATAGATCCTGGCGCCGCCCAGATCCTTTGTCATTTTTTCCGCGTAATACAGGAGGGAAGGACGGCCTGCATAGTTCCTGTACAGTTCATCCAGCTCTTTCACAAATTCCGGATCGTTCTTATAATGCTCATAAGCCGCTTCCACCTCCTGCACCGCAGTCATCAGTGTCTCCGGAATATACTGTCCTCCGTAATTTCCATATCTGCCTTTCTTCATGATCTCCTCCATCTTTCTGACACGGCGTCCGCGGCTTTCCTGCGCCAGCGCAGAAGCCTTCTTCCGCCGCAGTTTTCTTTCTATATCCTAACAGGAACGGCCCCGCAGGCTGTCCAGCATCTGCTTTTTATCCCGGCTTCTCATCAAAGTCTCCCCGATCAGCACGCCGTTGACATTCGCCTCTCTAAGCAGCTGAACGTCTTCTCCGGTGCGGATACCGCTCTCTGCCACAAACAGGCAGCGCTCCGGCACCAGCTGCCGAAGCCGCCGGCTGTTGCCGATATCCACCTGAAAGGTTTTCAGATCCCGGTTGTTGACGCCCACCATACGGGCGCCGGCCTCCACGGCCTGTTCCACTTCCTTCTCATCATGGGCTTCCACCAGCGCAGACATTCCAAGTTCATCGCACAGCTGCCGGTACGCCGTCAGCGTCTCCTGATCCAGCAGGGCGCAGATCAGCAGCACACAGTCCGCTCCCAGCGTTTTCGCCTCATAGATCTGGTATTCGTCTATGGTGAAGTCCTTCCGAAGTACCGGAATGGACACCGCCTGTTTGATCTCCGCAAGATACTGATCCTTACCAAGAAAATAATTGGGCTCCGTCAGGCAGGAAATGCAGGAGGCCCCGGCGGCCTCATATTCCACAGCGATCTCTTTATAGGGGAAGCTGGGAGCGATGAGCCCTTTGGAGGGAGATGCCTTTTTCACTTCGCAGATAAAGGAGATATCTCCCTCTGCAACCGCCTTTTCAAAAGCAAAGTCTCCTTTTTCCATGGCAAGGGCCCGACTTTTGATCTCCTCCGGGGGAACCGTCATTTTTTGCCGCGCCACACGTTCTTTTGTGGATGCGGCGATCCGATCTAATATCATACTCACCTCATGACCTCCGATTTTCTTTCACCGGCATCTTCAGCCGACGCTGTTTGTCAGATTCACGTACTGCTCCAGCTTTTCCAGTGCCTTGCCGCTGTCGATCAGCTCTTCCGCCATTCTGGCCGCCTGCTGCAGGGTCACGTCGTCGCGCACCATGTAAATGCAGGCCGCGGCGTTCATGACAACCGCATTACGTTTGGGTCCTTTTTCTCCTGAAAGGATCGCTCTTGTAATCTTTGCATTTTCCGCGGGATCTCCGCCTACAAGGGCATCCTTTTCGGCTTTTTCAAAGCCCAGCTGCTCCGGCTCCAGCACAAAGGAGCGCAGCTGTCCGTCCCTGATCTCGCAGCAGCTTGTAAGCGCGCAGAGGGAGATTTCGTCCAGCCGGTCCTGTCCGTACACAACCATGCCCCGCTTCACGCCCAGCTTCAAAAGCACCTGCGCCAGCGGCTCCACAAGCCCTTCTTCATAAACGCCCATCAGCTCATAATTTGCCCCCGCAGGATTCGCAAGAGGCCCAAGAATGTTAAAAATAGTGCGGATTCCCAATTCACGGCGCACCGGCGCCACATATTTCATGGCGCTGTGATAGGTCTGCGCAAACATAAAACAAAAACCGATCTGCTGTAAGATTTTGGCGCTCTGCTCCGGCGTAATGGTGATCTTTGCTCCCAGCGCTTCCAGCACATCCGCCGCGCCGCACTTACTGGATACGCTCCGGTTGCCGTGCTTTGCAACAGGGATCCCTGCTGCCGCCGCCACAAAGCCGGTAGTCGTGGAGATGTTAAAGGAATTTGCTTCGTCCCCGCCGGTACCTACGATTTCCAGTACGTCCTGTTCATGCAGCAGCCGTGTGCCATGCTTTCTCATGCCCACCGCGCTTGCGGTAATCTCGTCGATGCTCTCGCCCTTCATGCGCAGCGCCGTCAGATATGCGCTTGTGAGAATTTCCGACGTTTTTCCGCTCATGATCTCATCCATTACGGCCTCCGCCGTTTCATAACTTAAATCCTCTTTGTTCACCAGTTGATAAATTGCTTCTTTAATCATGATATCTCTCCTCTTCTTTTATTTATTGGATTTTATGTTCTTTTTATTTGTCATCGGTCAGTTTTAAAAAATTTTCCATGATGGTCTTTCCGTCCGGCGTCAGCACCGATTCCGGGTGAAACTGCAATCCGTAAAGGGGATATTTCTTATGTGACACCGCCATGATCTCCCCATCCTGCGTCTGCGCGATCACCTGCAGCTCCTCCGGAAGAGAATCCCGCTCCGCCGCCAGTGAATGATACCGCGCCACAGGGATCTGCTTCGGCAGTCCCGCAAACAGCGGATGGGTCTGATCGAGCAGGACGTCGCTCTGCTTGCCATGCATCAGCGTCTCCGCATAAGTGATCCGCCCGCCCAGCGCTTCACAGATCCCCTGATGTCCGAGACATACGCCGATAATGGGGATCTTTCCCTGCAGCTTTCTCACCAGCTCCTCGCAGACGCCGGCCTCGGATGGCCTGCCCGGCCCCGGGGAAAGGATGATGTGACTGGGTGCAAGCTCCTGAATCTGCGCCACCGTCAGCGCGTCGTTCCGCACAGTGGTAATCGTTTCTCCCTGTCCCTGTTCCTGCAGGATGGCGCCTACAAGCTGTACCAGATTATAAGAAAAGCTGTCGTAATTGTCAATTAACAAGATCATGATTCGTTCACCTCGTCCGCCCGCATAATTGCCTCCAACACTGCGCCTGCTTTATTGGCACATTCCTGATATTCGTTTTTCGGCACGCTGTCCGCCACCACGCCGGCTCCGGCCTGCACATAGACTTTGTTTCCCTTTTTGGCCGCCGTTCGGATGGCGATGCACACGTCCAGATTTCCGGAAAAATCCAGATAACCGATGGCGCCGCCATAAACTCCTCTGGCAATGGGCTCCAGTTCGTCGATGATCTCACAGGCCCGGAACTTGGGCGCACCGGAAAGCGTCCCTGCCGGGAGCAGCGCCGTGATCGTATCGCAGCCGTCCGCGTCCTGCCGAATCTGCCCGGTGACAACGGATGCGATGTGCATCACCTTTGAAAACCGGTGGATCTTCATATACTCCTCCACCTTTACAGTACCGTAATCGGCGATCCGGCCAATGTCGTTTCTGGCCAGATCCACCAGCATGTTATGCTCCGCCCTTTCTTTTTCATCCTGCATCAGTTCCCGTTCAAGGGCTTCGTCCGTCTCCTTATCCGCGCCTCTCGGCCGGGTGCCGGCCACGGGGAATGTCACCAGCCTGCCGTTTTCCAGCTTTACCATGGTCTCCGGAGAGGAGCCCGCGATCTGTACGTCCCCGCTCTGGATAAAATACATATAAGGAGAAGGATTGGTGGTGCGCAGAATCCGGTATGCGTTCAGCAGGCTGCTGTGGTACTCCGCCTCAAACCGTCTGGAGATCACGCCCTGGAAAATATCTCCTTCCCGGATATATTCCTTGGTCTTTTCCACCATACCGCAGTATTCTTCTTCCGACAGATTGCAGGTGAAGGTCACCTCCTTCTGCGCCTCCGACTTCGGCAGCGGTTTTGTATCATTGATCATGCACACCAGCTTTTCGATCTCCAAAAGAGCCGCGCGGTACCCGCGCTCGCCTGACGACGCCTTATAGTTCACCACAATGCTGATCTTCTGGCGCAAATGATCATAGGCGATCACCTTGTCAAAGAGCATCAGGTCAAAATCTTCAAATTCGCTGGATTTTAAATGCAGCTTCGGTTCCGCATACCCGATCATCTCATAGGAGAAATATCCCACAAAGCCGCCTGTAAAGGAAGGCATCCCGGCGATCTTCGGCGCCCTGTACCGAGCCAGCAGCTCCCGAAGCACTGTCATGGGCGCTTCCGTCCGCTTCGTCTCAATGACGCCGCTTTTAATGGTCACCACGCCGTCCTTTCCCGACACTCTGAGCAGCGGATTAAATCCCATAAAGGAATATCGTCCCCATTTTTCCTGCCCCTCCATACTTTCCAGCAGATAATAATGATCGTCAATCTGCGCGATCTTCCGAAGCAGCGTGATCGGCGTGATGATATCTGCGTAAATTTCCCTGCACACCGGGATCAGATCGTACTTTGATTCGTACTGCACGGCTTCCTCATAGGAAGGTATGATCTGACTCATGTTTGTTTGCTCCTTTCCGTAAAATAAAATAAAAAAAACTTCTGTTCCTTACACAGGAACAAAAGTCTGAAACTTCTGCGGTACCATCCTTCTTGGCGGTAAATGCCCACTTGCGCACGTACTATCATACGTCCCTCTTTGATAACGGATAAGGCCCCCGTCGACATCTACTCCCCGCAGGTTTCAAGCCGCCCTCACAAGTCCATTCAATAGATTCTGCCAGAGACGGCGTCCCCGTGCGGCATGCCCTGCAGCTGACTGCAAAGCGATCCGCCCCTGCTGCATCTCACCATCCGCAGCTCTCTGGAAGGGCTTCCTCTATCTACTTCTCTTGCTCATCGGTTTTGTGTATTTCTGATTAGTTGTGATTTTACTCTTTCAGCATAAATTTGTCAAGATGTTTCTGCTCTTCTTTTGCTCCTCTTTTTTCCTCCTTTGTCACCTCCTTTTTCCCGATTCTGTATTTTTGCCCATCTGATTCCCTGAATTTTCAAAATTTTTGTCTAAAATGGACAATTTTTTCTTTTCTTTTTCCGTTTTTTCCTGTAAAATGTAGATATCTATTGAAAAATCTTCAGAAAGGAACTTACAATTATGGAAAAGTATTTTCAGCCTGAGATCGAATGTGCATCTCAAGAACAAATCAAGGCCTGGCAGGACGAGCGTCTCGTAAAAACGGTGCGCCGTGTCTATGAGAATGTTCCCTATTACAGGCAGCGCATGGAAGAAAAGGGTATCACCCCCGACGACATCCGGTCAACCGCAGACTTACATAAACTCCCTTTCCTGACAAAGGACGATCTGCGGGACGCATACCCTTACGGACTGCTGGCAACGCCTCTCTCCGACTGTGTCCGCATCCAGTCCACAAGCGGCACCACCGGCAGACGTGTGGTCGCATTCTATACCCAGCATGACATTGATCTGTGGGATGAATGCTGCGCCCGGGCTATTGTGGCGGCAGGCGGCTCCAAGGACGATGTGGTACATGTGTGTTACGGCTACGGTCTGTTTACCGGCGGTCCCGGCTTAAACGGCGGTTCCCACAAGGTTGGCTCCCTGACACTGCCCATGTCCTCCGGCAACACGGAACGGCAGATCCAGTTCATGTGCGATCTCGGTTCTACCATCCTCTGCTGTACGCCCTCCTATGCCGCTTATCTTGCAGAGAGCATTTATGAGCGGGGCGTGCGGGATCAGATCAAGCTGAAAGCAGGTATTTTCGGCGCGGAGGCATGGACCGAGGAAATGCGGCAGGACATTCAGGATAAGCTGGGCATCAAAGCCTATGACATTTACGGCCTCACCGAGATCTCCGGCCCCGGCGTTTCTTTTGAATGCAGCGAACAGACGGGCATGCACATCAACGAGGATCACTTTATCGCGGAAATCATCGACCCCAATACCGGCGAGGTTCTTCCCGACGGAGAAAAGGGCGAGCTTGTATTTACGAGCATTACTAAGGAGGCATTCCCCCTTATCCGTTACCGCACCAGAGATATCTGTATTCTCACCCGCAAGAAATGCTCCTGCGGCAGGACTCACGTGAAAATGAGCAAGCCTATGGGCAGAAGCGACGACATGCTCATCATTAAGGGCGTCAACGTATTCCCTTCACAGATCGAAACCGTTCTGATGAACAAGGGTTACCCTGCAAATTATCAGATTATCGTAAGCCGCGAGCATAACAGCGACAAGCTGGAGGTACAGGTGGAGATGACGCCGGAGCTGTTTTCTGATTCCGTCAGCGAGATTTCCAAACGTGAAAAAGAACTGATCGACGCGTTAAAGGCAATGCTGGGCATTTATGCCAAGGTGACCCTTGTGGCGCCCAAGTCCATTACCAGAAGTGAGGGCAAGGCAGTTCGCGTCATCGACAATCGCAACTTATACTAAAAGGAGGGTTAAGATATGACGATCAAACAACTTTCCATTTTTGTGGAAAACAAAGCCGGCGGTCTTGCGGAAGTGACCAGAACCCTGTATGAAAATAATATTGACATGCGCACCCTGTCCATCGCGGAGACACCGGACTTCGGCGTGCTGCGCGCCATCGTAAACGATCCCGAAAAAACCGCTGCCATCCTCACGGAGGCAGGCTATATATGCAAGGTAACCCCTGTTCTGGCAGCGGAAATCGAGGACCGTCCCGGAGGCCTGAACAAGGTATTGGAGCTGCTTTCGGAAAACGGCATAAATCTGGAATACACCTATGCCTTTGTCACGAGAACGGCGGACAAAGCCTACATGGTGCTGCGGCCGGCAGATAATGAAAGCGCCGCCCAGGTGCTGACAAACGGCGGCATCCGGCTGGTATGCGCAGATGAGCTGTTCCGTCTGTAGGCCGCATTTTTGCGTTTTCTCTGTATTTGCTATTGACTTTAGTCTGATAAACTGATACTATGATGGCGTGTTTTTACAGAATATTGCAAATATGGAGGATGAAATTACATGAAAAAAGTATTGGCACTGCTGCTGGCTATGACAATGGTCTTTTCTATGACCGCATGCGGCGGCGAAACTGCAGACGACGCGAAAACCGATGACAAGGCAGGAACAGAAACGGCTTCCGCTACCGAAAACGCAAAAAGTACATCTACTTCTGACAGCGACCTTGCATATATACAGGATAAGGGCACGCTGGTTGTAGGGATCACCGATTTCGAGCCTATGGACTACAAGGACGAGAACGGCAACTGGATCGGTTTTGACGCGGACATGGCGACTGCATTTGCAGAAAGCCTTGGCGTGGATGTTGAATTCGTGGAGATCGTCTGGGACGACAAGATTATGGAGCTTGACGGCAAGACCATCGACTGTGTATGGAACGGCATGACGCTGACCGACGAAGTAACCAGCGCAATGGACTGCTCCAACGCATACTGCAAGAATGCGCAGATCGTTATCGTTCCCGCTGATAAGGCAGATCAGTATCAGACGACAGACAGCCTTTCCGAACTGAACTTTGCCGTTGAGACCGGCAGCGCCGGAGAGGCGGCGGCACAAGACCTGTCCTTAAACTTCACACCGGTTGAGTCACAGGCTACCGCACTGATGGAAGCTGCAGCCGGCACTTCCGACGCAGCAATCATCGACTCTCTGATGTCCGCCGCTATGGTTGGCGAAGGCACCAGCTATGACAAACTTGCTTCCACCGTTGAGCTTACAAGCGAGGAGTATGGCGTAGGTTTCCGCAAGGGCTCCGATCTGGTAGACAAACTGAATCAGTTCTTCTCTGACAGCTATGCAGACGGAAGCATCAAGACCATCGCCGAGAAGTACGGCGTACAGGCTGCGCTGATCCAGCAGTAATTCTTTTCAGGATCATAAAGTGGATAAACCCACTTCTCTTGACCAGGAGGGTGTCCCCAAAGCAGGGGCACCCTCTTCCATACTACTTTTACAATAATACATATACAGGTGAACATCATGGAACTTTTTTTGGATCAATTACCGATCGTAATTCAGGCGCTGAATGTGGGATTTGTCCAGACGTTAAAACTGTTTTTTGTGACACTGTTGGGCGCCATACCCCTTGGTCTTCTGATCTCCTTCGGCACCATGTCGCGGTTTAAGCCTTTAAGCTGGCTGACCAAGCTCATTGTCTGGATCATCCGCGGCACCCCGCTGATGATCCAGCTTCTGATCATCTACTTTTTCCCCGGTCTTGTATTCGGCGTTCCGATCTGGGGCGGCGGGGAAAGCGGCCGCTTTCTTGCGGCGTCAGTATCTTTTATCCTGAATTACGCCTGTTACTTTTCCGAG
The DNA here is from genome assembly GCA_947625135.1 of uncultured Lachnospiraceae bacterium. Lineage (GTDB taxonomy): Bacteria > Bacillota > Clostridia > Lachnospirales > Lachnospiraceae > CANQUC01. Next base: position 24,278 of record CANQNE010000007.1, on the reverse strand, counting down.
ATCTACAGAGGCGGTATTCAGAGCGTTCCCATCGGGCAGGATGAAGCCGGGCTGGTGCTTGGCATGACGAAAAGTCAGATCTTTTTCAAGATCAAGCTGCTGCAAATGGTAAAACGCATTGTCCCGCCTATGTCTAACGAGATCATTACGCTGGTAAAAGATACCTCGCTTGCCCGTATCGTGGCGCTTCAGGAGCTGATCTGGGCAGGTCAGGCGTTCATGAAGGGCTCCCACGGCATTTCCGGCGCGATATGGCCCATGTTCTTTACCGCGTTTTATTATCTTATCTGGAACGGGATCGTCACAGTCCTTTTGGGACGACTGGAAAAGAAACTGGATTATTTCCAATAGGAGGATCAGATCATGTCGATATTACAGGTTGAACATATATGCAAATCCTTTGGAAACACGGAAGTGTTAAAGGACATCAGCTTTTCTCTGGAGCAGGGCCAGGTAATCTCCATCATCGGTTCTTCGGGAAGCGGCAAGACCACGCTGCTGCGCTGTCTGAACTTTCTGGAGCGGCCTGACGGCGGCGTGATCCGGGTGAAGGGGGAAACGCTGTTTGACGCCAAAGATCCTTCCACCTTAAATGAATCCGCCATCCGCAAAAAGCGGCTGCACTTCGGTCTGGTCTTTCAGTCTTTTAACCTGTTTCCCCAGTATACCGCCCTTGAAAACGTCATGCTGGCGAAGGAGCTGCTGGCAAAGGAACAGCCGGATTACAAGGCCAGAAAAAACGAGATCCATCAGGAGATACAGGCGCAGGCGGAACTGCTTCTGAAACAGATGGGGCTTTCCGACCGCATGACAAACTATCCGCACCAGCTGTCCGGCGGGCAATGTCAGCGTGTCGCCATCGCAAGGGCTCTCGCCCTGCAGCCGGATATCCTCTGCTTCGACGAGCCCACCTCGGCGCTGGACCCGGAGCTTACCGGGGAAGTGCTGAAGGTCATGAAGGAGCTTGCGGAACAAAACACCACCATGGTGATCGTCACCCACGAAATGGCCTTTGCCAGAGATGTGGCAAACCAGGTGATCTTTATGGACGACGGGCGCATCCTGGAGCAGGGCACCCCGGAAGAATTGTTTGAGAATACCCGGGAGGAACGGACAAGGCAGTTCTTGTCCCGGTTTACAGAAGGATAAGCTGCTATTTTTATGTAGTTAAGGGGCTGCCGCAAAACCAGCCCCTTATTTTTATATTTACTTTTATGCGCAGAAAGCAGGATTCCCTGTCTGGTCATTCTATTTTGCTTCCTCTTTCAGCCGGCACAATCTTTTTTCATCCACACCTGAAAGAAACAGGATCTCCTGATCGGAATATGTACCCCTTAAGATCATCTTCCGGGCAATATGCTCCTTCTCCCTGCTGCGGCCCAGTTCGATTCCTTCGCTGCGACCCAGTTCGATTCCCTCGCTGCGGCCTTTTTCTTCCACCAGTTCTGACAGATTACACATAAGATCCACCTCCTCCTGAAGCTTTCGTTTCATAGATATGCCAAAGCCTTCTTCCAGCCTTTTCTTCTTTTCACTTACATTCAGGGCTGCCGACAACAATGTATTTAACATGCTGTTCAGCGCATTTTCGCTTTCTGCCTTCTCATTCAAACAGATTATCACCACAGAAAGCTTGTCATAGGCCCGGGGCCTGTCCGGCATACCCGGCAAAATGTCCTTCTTATAAAACGTATATGCGGCGATGGCGTTTCCGATATACTGCGGTACATTCATGCACAGCCAAATAGAATATACCTTTTTCAGATCATCATACCGGGGTTCTTCAAATTCCGTCCCCATCTGAGCGGAAAGCATACGGCCGCAGTAGAACACTCCCCGCGTCTCAATGCAATACCCCGGATAATAACTTTTTTGAGCCTCTACATTTATGATGACCTTTGCATGCTCGCTCCTGTCCGGCAAATACGCCCAGAACCGGACATCGTAAGTGATGGTTCCCTCTCCCGGCTCTTTAGATTCACCGTTGATACCGGAAATCTTCTCATGGGCAGGGTATACCGGCACTGTTCCGATCTGAGGCTCTCCCTCAATATAAGGTACGATTTCCTCCGGCGGCAGGTTCGAAAATACCTCCACGGTATAATGCAAAATCCACGCCAGAATAATCTTATTGCCCAGCACCTTCTTTACCTGGGCGTCATACTGAATCTTTATATCCGCTGCAGTCAGATCTTTTGAGAGTTCATTTTCCATATATAATTGCCCCTTTATTTTCTCTCACAAGGAACCATCCTGTATTAAATCTTCCCAAAAGCGCTGTACTCCGGATCAAATAAAAAAATGATTCCCCTAACTTTAAAAAGTATGATCCGGCCATAATAATAGATCTGACCCATACTTTTTAATCAATAAAGAAAAACTGCCGATTCGGCATGCGTTTCCTTATCTTTTCAGAATCATCATTAGTAAAAAACAATATTCTTTTGTATCTGACAAGATTATACAATATTTTCCATAAAAATGCAATCGTGTACTAAAAATTTTTAATTACACTTATATTGTTTTTTGTTTGCAATTTATTGTATCTGTGTTTCATCTAATTCTTTTGTGCCATACAATGCTGCTCCTGATGATACCGCTTCTGAAAAACAAACAGGAGGGTATCCCAAAAGCCCAATGACTTGAGGAACACCCTCCTATCAATCTTTACAATTCAAAAAATTCCTTCGCGTTGTAATAACACACGTTCTCCACGATCTTTTTCAGTTCTTCCTCTCCCGAAAAATATTCGTGCCGCTCCACCAGCTCACCCAGATAATCGCACAGCACCCGGCGGTACAGTTCAAACCGGGGATAGCTTAAAAAGCTGCGGGAATCAGTGAGCATGCCAACAGACAGCGCCACCGGATACAGGTTCGCACAGGCTTCAAACTGCCGTTTGATGCCGTATACGTGATCGTTGAACCACCATGGCGCCCCAAGCTGTACCTTTCCCCGTACCGGCCCTTCACAGAAGCCGGCTGCCAGCACCGCCCACGCCTCGATCTTCATGCCGTCCAGAGGATAGAGGATGGTCTTCGGCAGCTGCCCCAGCTTCGTCAGCCGGTCAAGCACCTCCCCCACGCTTTTTACAGGAGTGCTGTCATCCAGACAGTCAAAACCGCAGGCCGCGCCTACAGACGCCTCCCTGCTCTTATTCGCTCCCTGATACGTGCCGATGTGAAGCTGCATCACATATCCATGCTTGTAATAAAGCTGCCCCATGCGTACCACAAAGCAGGAGCGGTACTGACAGATCTCACGGGGAGTCAGCGGTTCTCCCTTCAGGCCCTTTGCAAAAATAGCCTGGATTTCCTCCTCCGTATAATCTTCCCAGTAAAGCTCCTCAATGCCGCTGTCGCTGACATTGGTACCGATCTCCTTAAAGTACAGGAGCCGCTTTTCCAGCGCGGCCATCAGCTGCTCAAAGGTTTCTATCTGCATATCCGCAGCCTGCGCCAGCGCGGGAATGTATTCCGGAAACGCCGGCTTTTCTATGTACAGCGCTTTGTCCGGACGGAACGCGGAAATGATCTTCACCTCCGTCTTTTTCTCCTCCCGGATCTTCTTGTGGTATTCCAGCGTATCAATGGGATCCTCCGTGGTACTGACAAGCTCTACCTTGCAGCGCTCCATGCACCAAAGGGGCGTCATCTGCTGCTCCCGGATCATCGCCTTTGTCTTGTTGTAAATCTCCTCTGCGTTTTCCCTGCACAGAGGCTCATCAATGCCGAAAAACCGTTTCAGCTCCAGCGCGCACCAGATATAAATGGGATTGCCGATCAGCTGGGGCATGATCTCGGCAAATTTCATATACTTGTCATAATAAGAAGTCTCGCTGCCGGTGATGTATTTTTCCTCAATGCCAAAGGTGCGCATGACCCGCCATTTATAATGATCGCCGGACAGCCACATCTCTCCCAGATCCTCAAACACCCGGTTCTCATAAATGTCTCTGGGCTGCAAATGGCAGTGATAGTCAATAATGGGCATGTTTTTGGCATACCGCTCAAATAGCCGTTTTCCTGTCTCATTTGTCAGGAACAGATCTTCATGAAACATAATTTTCCTCCATATCACCTGATCGCCGTTCAAAAGCCATATTCAAAATCAGCTGAATCGGCCGAACAGTTTATATTTTTGATCGCTGACGCCAGATCAACGCCGGCTAAAAGCCTGACACTGCACCGCCGTCCACCGGGAGTACCGTACCGGTCACAAATTTTGCCGCGTCAGAGCAGAGGTATACCGCCGCCCATCCAATGTCCTCCGGTTCCCCGTACTTTTTCATGGGCGTCCGTCCAAGGATCTTCTGCTGTCTGGGAATGTCATTGTCGATCGCCTGATGGAGCATAGGCGTGTCAATCCAGCCCGGTGCGATGCCGTTGACCCGGATGCCGTCCAGCCCCACCTCCGCCGCCAGATCCCGTATCAGGCCCAGCACGCCGGATTTGGCCGTGGCATAACCTGCCACAAAAGGCTGCCCGATATAGCTGGTCATGCTGGCGATAAAGAGCAGATTACCGGTCTTTCTCTCACGCATGTGGGGGATGACCGCTTTTGAGAGGGCAAATGCGCCCGTCAGATGAACGTTCAGCACTCTGGTAAAATCCTCCACTTCCATTTCTTCAACAGGCTTCTTGCAATGCACGCCGGCATTGTTGATGAGAATATCGATCTTTCCCTGCTGGGCGATCACCTGATCTGCAAAATCCCTTGCGTGATCCACATCGGTCACATCAAACTGCTTATAAACCGCCTGTCCTCCCAAAGGCGCCAGCACCTGCGCATATTTCTCCTCTGGGGAGGAGCTGGCTACCACTACCTTTGCCCCTGCCGCCGTCAGACAGGTCGTCATGGCAAGGCCAAGTCCCGTGGCGCCGCCGGTGACAACAGCGACTTTTCCTTTTAATGAAAACACATTGTCAAAACTTTGCATCTTTCCGCTCTTCCTCCGCTTTCTTTTTTATTTTCTCTTGCTTGCTTTTGATTCCCTTCACTGCCGGGCCCCGGCGTCTTCTGTCTGACCGCCGCAGCGCTTTGCCGGCTTATCCTGATATTTGTAGGGGATAAAGTATTCCTTATGTCCCAGCTTCTCCGCCTTGCTCTCCTGCCCGCCGCATACATCCGCAGTCAGCTTTGCGAGAGCAAGGGCCAACGGCTCCAGCCGGTTGGCGGTCCGTAGCATTTCACTGGCGTCAAAATCCATATCCTCTTCCATCTTCTGATATGTATGATGATTTCCTGTGATCTTGATCACCGGGGCTACCGCGCTGCCTACTACATTTCCTCTTCCTGTCACGAGAAAGGCAACCTGCGCGCCGCAGCTGATGAGATCCATCAGCCCCTCATTATCGTTGGGATTGGTAATGCCAAACTGCATCCAGTGGGGGTCCGGGGTGCTGTCCAAAAGCCACAGTCCCGCCTTCTCCGGCGTCTGTCCCACCTTTAAAACGCCCTGAACAGGTTTTGATCCGCTTTTTACCACCGCGCCCATACTTTTTTCTTCAATCGTGGAAAGACCTCCCACAAAATTTCCCGGACTGATAGAATACTGGTGCACGCTCCTGCAGTAGTCCATCGCTTTGTCATAAACGGCGGTAATCTCCCGAGCGGCCTGCTCGTCGGCAGCACGGCTTCGCAGCAGATCGATCAGTCCCACCGCTTCCACGATCTCCTCAAAAACAGCGGTACCTCCGGCTTCCACCAATTTGTCATAAAAAGCGCCCACCACGGTATTCCCCGCAAGACCGCTTGTATAATCGCTTCCGCCGCACTCGGCGCCAACGATCAGATCAGAAAAATCCATCTCCACCCGGGGCGTTTCCTTCAGCTTTTCCAGCATGTCCTTCACAAGCCCAAGCCCCTTCTCGATAGTCTTTCTGGTGCCGCCCTCATTCTGGATGAACATCCAGCTGCTGTGCTTGCCTTCCGCAGCTGCGATATCCGACAGCTTCTCCGGCTGTACATATTCACAGCCAAGCCCCACTGCCAGCACCGCGCCTACATTCGGGTGACGGATCAGGCTGATCAGCAGCCGAATGGCATAATCGTTGTCCGTACAGCCGGAAAACCCGATCACATCCACATCTTTGCTGTCCGCCAGCCGGGCGATCTCCTTTGCCACAAAGGAGGCGCACTCCACCGTATAGACCACCAGCACTTTGTTGCGGATGCCTTTTTTGCCGTTTTTTCTTGCATATCCCTGCCATGTATATGTTTTGAGATCCATTGCTTTTGTCCTCACTTTTTTTGATTCCGGTCACAATCTGGCCTGTTCTCTGCCGGACAGCCTCTGCCCTGACTGCCGCTGGGCTTCTTTCAGCCAAATGATACTACAGATACTCCGAATCCGTGGGCACGCCTGTGCGCAGATCCAGATGGGAACTGCGTTCATCATAATTGCTGCGCATGCAGTGAAGATGCACCCATGCGCCCCTAGAAATATCTGCCGTGGCGGTGCCGATGGGAATCCCGTATTTGATAATGGGCGTTTCCGCCCTGATATCCGTCACCGCGATCTTGTGCCCATCGGGGATCTCTTCCAGGGCAGTCAGCCCCGGCTGGTCCGCTTCCCCCGTCAATCTCACCGGCCCCGGCGAAAGAGGCGCCAGCGCCGTGGCTACATTGTCCTGCCTGTGGATCTGAAAGGCTGTCTGTTCCGTTTGCTTTTTCTCTGTCATCTTAACTCCAATCTGTATGTTCCCGTTTTCTTACAGCACGCCGAAAATCTGAAAGGCCTCCGTCACCGGCATACCGCCTTCCACTGCCTTGCGCAGTCCCTTTTCCTTGCTGGCCTTTTCCAGCGCCTCCTCAATGACCTGCGCGGCCACCTTCTTTGGAATGATCACCACGCCGTCTACGTCTCCGAAAATATAATCGCCGTCATTGATGGTCACCTGCCCGATCTCAATCTGGCAGCGGTAATCCACTACCTGGGTACGGACACTGGAATCCTGGGCATAACAGCCCGAACTGAATACCGGCCAGTTCTGCTCCAGCACCTTCGGCGTGTCCCGGTGATAACCGTCGATCACCGCGCCGTTGCCCCCTCTTGTCTTTGCGGTGGCGGTCAGCAGCTCTCCCCAGTAGGCGCAGCGCTTCGTGCCGCCGGTACAGATATAGATCTCGTTTTCCTCGATCTGATCCAAACATTCGCAAAGCCGCCCGAAGGGAACCTCCTGCGGGCCGAACACATCGATCATCAATACTGTCATGGCCTTTCCGGCAATCTTCATTTCGTCCTTCATGGGCCGTATGTAGGGGGGAAGGAACTGATGGGTATAACCAAGGTTATCCAGAATGTCCCCCACCACCGGGGTATATAACTTCTCCTTCATCACCTCAAACATTTCTTTCTCACTTGCAAATTCCATTGCCATTGTCTGATCCCGCCTTTCTTTTCTGTTTCTTTTAAATTGTATATTCTTCCGCCGCAGCTCCTGCTTTCTGCGGTCTGTATGAAACGAAAAACCTCATCTATTTTATTTTATTGTTGAAACACGCTCCTGTCAACCGCTATGATTCCACCACACTGAACTGCTTCCATTTTTCTCCCGCAAACCGCAGGCAGAAGCAGACTGCACGAAACACCCAGTCGATACTCATGGCGATCCAGACGCCCAGCACGCCCACGCCCAGCAGCTTTCCGATCACATAACCGCCGCCTACCCGGAAGATCCACATAGACACAATGGCAATGACCATGGGATAACGCACATCTCCTGCCGCCCGCAGCGCGTTTGGCACCGTAAAGCCCGCAGGCCAGAACAGAATACAGCTCATGCCGTGATACCGGATGATCTGCACCGCAATATTCGCCGCCTCCGGCGATAAATGAAACATTCTTGCCAGCCACGGGGCATTTACAATGGCAAATATGTTGATCAGCCCCATAATCAGATAAGCAGTGAGTACCAGCTTTTTTGTGTAAGATCTTGCCTGGTCAAAAGCGCCCGCTCCCACGCACTGTCCCACGACCGTCACAACACCCAGTCCAATGGCCCCGCCGGATAAGGTCTGGAAGGTAGCTACCGTGTTGGAAACCGCGTTTGCCGCAAGGGCCTTCGCGCCAAAGCTTGTGACCAGACTCAGCACCAGAACCTTGCCGATCTGGAAAATTCCTGTTTCCAGACTGTTGGGCACGCCGATATGGAGGATCTTCCTGATCATATTTTTGTCAAAGCGCAAAAGCAAGCCCATTTTCAGATGCAGGATATTCTTTTTGCTGCCAAACAGGATCAACAGCGCCGCGGCCGCGGCGATTCTGGAAACAAGGGAAGCGATGGCTACCCCTGCCACGCCCATTTTGAACCCGTAAAGCAGCAGGGCGTTTCCCGACACATTCAGCAGATTCATGATCAGGGATGCGATCATGGAGATCTTTGAATTGCCCATAGAGCGGAAAAGCGACGCGCAGGAATTGTAGATCGCCATAAAGGGCAGGGACAAAGACAAAATAAAGAAATAAGTCTGGGCGTTTTCCATTACATCCTGCTCAATGGCGCCGAAAGCCAGCCGCAAGATCATCCTGTAACCAAAAAGGCTGATGAGCATCAGGATCAGCGCCACCGCCGCCGAAGAGGCGAGCAGCTGATTCGCCGCCCTGTTGGCAGTCTCCCTGTCTCCGGCGCCGATATACTGGGAGGCGACCACAGCCCCTCCGGTAGTCAGCGCGGAAAATACCGTAAAATATAATACGTTAATCGTATCCACCAAAGACACGCCGGAAACCGCCGCCTCCCCTACAGAAGAGACCATAACCGTATCAGCCATGCCCACCAAAACGCCAAGGGTCTGCTCAATGATCAGCGGGATGATCAGTTGTACCAACTGCCGCCCTGTAAATAATTGTTTCGTTTTTCTTTCTTTATCCATTCTGTAACTTCCGTCAATACATAATAAAAGGACTGCTGCCTCCTGCAGCAGTCCCCTTTTTGCGAACAGCTCTTATGGGGCGCGTATGAACTATGCCTGTTGCGCAGCGTTCCTGCTGCTCCATTTCAGATATTCGTTGATGAACAGGTCAATATCTCCGTCCAGCACCGCGCCGGTGTTCCCGTTCTCCGCATTGGTCCGGTTATCCTTTACCAGCGTGTAGGGCTGCAGTACATAAGAACGGATCTGGTTGCCCCAGCCGATCTCCTTCACCTCGCCCCGGATATCCGACAGCTTCTCCGCATTGGCCTCCTGCTTCAGCAGATACAGCTTTGCCTTCAGCATCTGCATGGCCTTGTCCTTGTTGCTGTGCTGAGACCGCTCATTCTGGCACTGTACCACTGTTCCGGTAGGAATGTGGGTGATCCGCACCGCCGAGGAGGTCTTATTGATGTGCTGGCCTCCTGCGCCGCTGCTTCGGTAAGTATCGATCCGCAGATCGTCCTCATTGATCTCAACGTCCAGATCCTCTTCAATATCCGGCATCACATCCAGCGATACAAAAGAAGTCTGCCGCTTGCCCTGGGCATTGAAAGGAGAGATCCGCACCAGACGGTGGACGCCTTTTTCTGATTTCAGATATCCATAGGCATTTTCTCCGTTCACCTGAAAGGTCACGGATTTGATGCCTGCCTCCTCGCCGTCCAGATAATCCAGCACTTCCACCGAATACCCTTTTCGCTCTGCCCAGCGGGTGTACATGCGGTAAAGCATGCCCGCCCAGTCGCAGGACTCCGTTCCGCCCGCGCCGGCATTCAGCTTCAGAATGGCATTGCACTGATCATATTCTCCCGACAAAAGAGTCCGGATATGAATGGCGTCAAAAGTCTTTTTGAAGGACTGCAGCGCGTCCTGTATTTCCGGGATCAGTTCCGGATCATTCTCCTCATAGCCCATCTCCAGCAGGGTTTCTATATCCTCATAACCTGTGGCCAGCGTCTGATAGGTATCTCTGGCATCCTTTAAGGCAGACAGCTCCTTCATGGCATTTTGGGCATTGCTCCTGTTCCAGAAGTCCGGCACTTCCATTTCCCGTTCTAATTCTTCGATCCGCTTTTCCTTGTTAGCCAGGTCAAAGTGAATCCCTTACTTCCGCAAGCGGCGTCTTGTAAGACAACAGTTCCTGTTTCATCTGATCCAGTTCTACCACTTTATTCACCTCTATCTTTGATAAAATTTTCAGGCGTTTACGAAACGCCGTTTTTTGAAACGCCGGCCCCGCAAATGTCCCGGCCTGCGCCCTTTACTGATTGCGTCCGCAGCACTGTTTATATTTCTTGCCGCTTCCGCAGGGACAGGGATCATTGGGATAGATCTTCTGGCCTTCCCGCTTCTTTGGACCGCGCACCGCCGTATCATCCTTGTTGGTTCCGGTCACCTTCGCAACCTCTTCTCTCTCTACCCGCTGTTCGATCTTCACCCGGTAGAGCATCCGCACGGTGTCTTCCTTAATGGCATGGGTCATCTCGTCAAACATCTGGTAACCGCTCATTTTGTATTCCACAAGCGGATCCCGCTGGCCGTAAGCCTGCAGTCCCACACCCTGACGGAGCTGATCCATATCGTCAATGTGGGCCATCCACTTGGTATCGATGCTGCGCAGGAGCAGCACCCGCTCCACCTCGCGCATATTTTCCGGCTCGGGGAATTCCTTTTCTTTCTGCTCGTACAGCTCGTACGCCTGGGTTTTTAATTTTTCCTTCAGTTCGTCCCGCTTGATGCCCTGCACATCCGCCTCGGTCACAGGCGCAATGGGAATATAGTTCAGCAGCTCGCTGTTGAACTGGGGCAGATTCCACTCCTCCGGCGACTGATCCTCGCCCAGATTTCGGTCCACAATCGTGCTGATGATATCCTCGATCATCTTCATGATGGAACTGCGCATATTCTCTCCATCAAGCACGCGGCGGCGCTCATCATAGATAATCTCACGCTGTTCGTTCATCACCTGATCGTATTCCAGCAGATTTTTACGGATTCCGTAATTGTTGCCCTCAATCTTTTTCTGCGCCTTTTCAATGGTGCTGGAAAGCATCTTGTGTTCGATCTCCTCATTCTCTGGGACGCCAAGGGTGTTGAACACGCCAATGAGCCGCTCGGAACCAAACAGACGCATCAGGTCGTCCTCCAGAGAAATGTAGAATCTGGATTCACCGGGATCGCCCTGACGTCCGGAACGGCCCCGGAGCTGGTTATCGATACGTCTGGATTCATGGCGCTCCGTACCTACGATCTTTAAGCCGCCCGCTTTCCGGGCCTCCTCGTCCAGCTTGATATCCGTACCACGGCCTGCCATGTTGGTGGCGATCGTCACCGCCCCGTGCTGGCCTGCCTGCGCCACGATTTCCGCCTCCAGCTCATGAAACTTGGCATTCAGCACGTTGTGAGGAATCCCTCTCCTTTTCAGCATGCCGCTCAGTTCCTCAGAGGCCTCGATGGTGATGGTGCCTACCAGAACCGGCTGTCCCTTCCCATGGGCCGCAACCACTTCCTCCACAACCGCATGGAGCTTTTCCTTCCGTGTCTTGAACACGGCATCTTCCCGGTCGTTTCGGATCACCGGCATGTTGGTAGGGATCTCGATCACGTCCATACCGTATATATCCCGGAATTCCTTTTCTTCCGTGAGTGCGGTACCGGTCATGCCCGCTTTCTTTTTGTATTTATTGAAATAGTTCTGGAAAGTAATGGTAGCCAGCGTGCGGCTCTCCCGCTTCACCTTCACATGCTCTTTTGCCTCAATGGCCTGATGCAGACCGTCGCTGTAGCGGCGGCCGGGCATGATACGCCCTGTGAACTCATCCACGATCAGCACCTGATCGTCCTTTACCACATAATCCTGATCCCGAAACATCAGATAATTGGCGCGCAGCGCCAGAATGATGTTGTGCTGTACCTCCAGATTCTCCGCATCCGCCAGATTATCCAAATGAAAAAAGTGCTCTACTTTCTTTACGCCTTCTTCTGTCAGGTTGACTGCTTTGTCCTTCTCGTTTACAACAAAATCTCCTGTTTCCTCCACGTCCTGACCCATGATGGCGTCCATCTTTGTCAACTCGCGGCTTTCACCACGCTTCAGCTGCTTTGCCAGAATATCACAGGCCTCATACAGCTTGGTAGATTTGCCGCTCTGGCCGGAAATGATCAAAGGCGTACGCGCCTCGTCGATCAGCACCGAGTCTACCTCGTCGATGATGGCATAATGCAGATCCCGAAGCACCAGTTTCTCCTTCTGTACCACCATGTTGTCACGCAGATAGTCAAAGCCTACCTCATTGTTTGTCACATAAGTGATATCGCAGGCATACGCCTTTCTTCTCTCATCGTTGTCCATAGAGTTCAGCACCACGCCTACGGAAACGCCTAAAAACTCATGTACCTTTCCCATCCACTCTGCGTCACGCTTTGCCAGATAATCGTTGACAGTCACAATGTGGACGCCTTTTCCCTCCAGCGCGTTTAAGTAGGCGGGCAGGGTAGATACCAGCGTTTTTCCTTCACCGGTACGCATTTCCGCGATCCGTCCCTGATGCAGAATGATACCGCCGATCAGCTGCACACGATAGTGTTCCATATCCAGCGTCCTTCTGGCTGCCTCCCGCACTACCGCATACGCCTCCGGCAGCAAGTCGTCCAGCGTCTCGCCCGCCTGATAACGGCTACGGAATTCATCGGTCTTTGCCCGAAGCTGTTCGTCGCTCATTTCCATCATCTGCGGACGCATGGCCTCGATCTTGTCCACAATGGGCAGGATCATTTTCACTTCACGCTCACTATGTGTGCCAAATAGCTTGCTCATCAATCCCATGGTTCTATCTAACTCCTATATTTTATTCTGTAAATGATCTGTTCCGCGTTTTCAGCGGTTCTTTAAAATTCCGGCTCGATCAGCCCGTAGGTATTGCCTTTTCTCTTATATACCACATTGACCTCATCGGTCTCCGCGTTTTTGAACATAAAGAAATTATGGCCCAGTAATTCCATCTGGATGCAGGCATCCTCCGGATACATCGGCTTGATGCCAAATTTCTTTGTGCGGATGATCTGCACGTCTTCCTCTGTATCATATTCTTTATCCAAAAAATCCGGATTGAAACTGCCGCCGCTCTTCTGCTGATCGCTCAGCTTGTTCTTATAACGCTTCAGCTGACGCTCGATCACCTCTTCCACCAGATCGATGGAAACGTACATATCGTTGCTCACCTGCTCAGAGCGGATGATATTTCCTTTTACAGGAATGGTCACTTCTATCTTCTGCCGTTCCTTTTCAACGCTCAATGTCACAAGTATTTCCGTAGCCGGTGCAAAAAATCGCTCCAGCTTCCCCAGTTTTTCATTAATGGCAGATCTCAGTCCATCGGTCACATCCACGTTTCGTCCTGTTATGATAATACGCATAAGCCTTCCTCCATTTCTGTTTAGACTCAAGCACGGCAACATATTTTACGTAGCAGGGAATCCAGCAGAATCCCTGCTGCAAAAAATAAGCCCAAAACAGCATACTGCCATACTTTGGGCTTATTATAACATATTTCTCTGTAATTGCAAAGGGGAAAGAAAATCGGTTTTCTTTCAACGGGTTTTCCGCAGCGATCTTATTTTTCCAGAAGCAGCAGCCAGTCCGTATGGGTAAACGTGCCCGCGGGCTTTTTAAATTCCAGCTCCTTTGCCGTATCAAAGGTACCGATATAACTCTTCGTACCGCTGACCGGGTCGATCCAGTACGCCTTCATCCGGGACAGGGGAAGCATGCCGCCCTTCAGGGAGATATCTCTGCCGGTGTAGGTATAGAAGATGGCAAAATCCTTTCCCGCAAAGGCGGAGATCCGCTCATACTTCTCTCCTTCCTCGCAGGCAAGCAGCTGCTGGGCCGCCTGGCCGGTTTCCCACGCCACAGAACGCATCAGCGCCCCCATCTTGCTCATATTGTCGTTGCCGGAACTGTGAATGGCGTCCTTCCACGGGATATAGCATCCATAAGCCGCAGGGTCGTCCCCGCCCCTGTAAAACTGCATGATGGCGCTGTGTCCGTAAGTAAAGCCGCAGCCGCCGGCCAGCACGGACCAGTAAGCAAACCGGCGCACGTCATAGTCCTGCCAGAAAGGCTGGGAAGGATCGTGAAGCCCCTGAGGAATATGCTCATACGAGGGTTCTCCGTCCAGCACCGGCTTCGGATTCCCACATTCCCTCACCCGGTCAATGTACCGCCAGCTGTCTTCTCCATAATAATAGCCCATGGTGGCGCTGTCGTCCCATTTTTTCATGCTCACCTGATCGTAACGGCGATGGCCGGACTGGAACATATAAAAATCGATCCATTCCGAATCCGGGAAGTAGTCGCTTGTCACCGTCCGTCCAAAGGGATGGAAGGTCACCAGCTTATCCGGATTCAGTTCCTTTAATTTTCTGCCCATCAGTGTCCAGAAATCAAATCCGTCGCTGCCCTTGCAGTCGCCGCCTGTGATCCAGATAATATTGGGCGCATCTTTGTAGCGGTTGGCAAGGAAGGTGATATATTCCTCCACATTGTCTTCCCGCAGATTTCCGGCTTTGAACCGGCCGCTCCAGCAGGGAAGCAGTCCGCAGTACAGGCCCAGCTCCTCCGCCTTCTTTATAGTATAATCCAGCGTATCCCAAAAACCGCCGGGTACCAGATTGGGTTTGCACATATCTTCATCCAGAAAAGCGCAGACATGCTCCGCGGTTTCCGTGGGCCACTTGTGGGAAATGGTGATCTGAATCACGTTGTAGCCTTTCCCGGCGCGGTTTTCCAGATAATCCGCGATCTCCTCCTTCGTGCATTTGCAAAGCAGCAGCCATGCCGTATCGCCAAGCCAGAAGAAGGGCTGATCCCCGTTCTGCAGATATTTTTTGTTGTCTGACACCCGCAGGGCGCCGTTTTCCCAAGGTTTCATCCTATCTGTGTCCTCCCTTTCCTTCCAGTCACCACATGTCGTACTGGAATCCGTCCTGTACCGTCTCGTCAAATGTCTTTGTGATCTCTGTATTTCCTTCCTTTGTGATCGTTACATTGTGAAGGTGGATATCCTGCGCCATCTGGCAGCGGATGCCGAACCGTCCTACAATATTCACATCCTCAAAATACAGATCGTGGATGGGCAGCTGTTTCAGGCCGTCCACCTGAATGGCCTGGCCGCAGCTCTGGCAGGATATATTTTTTATAACAATGTTTTTAAACTCCGGAATGTCCTCCGGAATAACAGCGCTCTCGTCCAGCGCGCCGCTGTAGGCCATGGTAAACAGGATCGCCTGCTTGGGGATGTTGATCATGCGGATGCCGTCAAGCACAATATCCTCCACAACACCGCCCCGGCCCAGGGTACTCTTAAACCGGATGCCGATGTCCGTACCTACAAAGGTGCAGTTCTCCACCCGGATGTTTTTCAGGCCCCGGCTCATCTCGCTTCCCACTACAAAGCCGCCGTGCCCATGATAGACAATACAGTCTCTGATGGTCACATATTCCGTGGGGACAGGGATCTTGCGGGCCGGCGCATTTTTGCCCGCCTTCATGCAGATCGCGTCGTCCCCCACATCAAAGCGGGTTCCGGTAATCTCCACATACCTGCAGGACTCCAGATCCAGACCGTCTCCGTTCTGGGCGTTCCATGGATTGCGAATCAGCACATTCCTGATCGTCACATGCTCACAGAACAGAGGATGTACGTTCCACGCGGGAGAATTCTGGAAGGTAACGCCCTCGAGGAGTACCTTCCTGCATCCGATCAGGCTTACCAGAACCGGACGGTAATAGTCAAAGTACGGTTTTGCCCGCTCCAGCGCGTTTTCCTCATCCGGCTTGATATCCTTTGCCATGTGGCCGTCATAAGAAGACTGTGAGGGGAACCATACCTCCCGCTCGCCCTCGCCCTTTGTGACGCCCCCTCTTGAAAGAAGCTGCTTCCACTGGCCGTTTGTCATCTTGGAGCGCTTCACAAGCCGCCATAAATGGCCGTTGCCGTCAAAGGTGCCCTCTCCTGTAATGGCGATATTCTCTGCATCCTTCCCGTGGATGGGCGAAGTTGCCCGGATGCGGTCCTCTCCCTCATAGGAGGTCCTGATCAGCGGATATTCCTCCTCATTATGGGAAAATAACACAAACGCGCCGTTCTCCGTGTGAAGGTCCACATTGGAGAGCAGGTTAATGGGCCCTGTAAGCCACATGCCCGCCGGGATCACTACCCTGCCGCCGCCGGCCTCGTGTACTGCCGCAATGGCGTCGTTCATTGCCTTTGTATTGGAGACAATCCCGCCTTCCACTGCGCCGAATTCCGTGATCGTCACCTGATAATCGGGAAAAACGGGTGTTTCCACTTTGGGATAAACTGTTTTTTCAAATTCCTGCATAGGCTACCTCTTTTCTTTGATATTGAATCTGCCGCAACCATGCTGCGGATGTCAGACCCCGCAGATCTCTTTTTGCAGCTGCCGCATTTATAAATCTCCGTACCGGAACCGGATGGCGCTCTGCATCACCTGCGCGGTAATCCAGGAAGGATTCCACACCTGCATGCCGCCCCGGTAACAGCAGGTACATTCCAGTATCACCGGATATTTGATCTGGAAATAATTGGTATGATAATAATGTTCTCCCTGTTCTCCCACCACGGAGTAATCATATTCCCCTTCTTTTGTGCTGACGCCGTAAGTAAGGGCATCGCTCACATGTCTGCCCATCTCCTCATAAAAGGGCTGACCGGATTCCACCCCAAAACGGTACATCTCGTAAGAAGGGAAAAACACATCCAGATGATGGTTCTGCACGCTGACGCCGGGCCAGCCGGTAGTCTTGAAATCCATGGCGTAACACTGGGAATTTTTCTGGAAACCCGTCTCCCAGAAAAACACAAAGGTGAGGATCCAGTCCGCCGCAACGGAGGCCCAACACTTGAACCGTTCCTCGCCGGTGCGCCTGTATAGCTCCGCAGCGGTGGTAAAGAAATAAATCCCCGCTTCCTTGTCCTCACATTTGGCATCCATCGTAGCTCTGGCAAAGGGAATATCAAAGGTGCGCATATACCGGTCATAGTATACCTCATACCGTTCCACCGCATAGTGCAGGTACGCATCCTCCTCAAAATAAGCGGCCGCTTTTACAAGGGCCCACAGACAGGGCATCCCCGCCGCGTTGGTGATGGAGGTTGCAGGTGTCCCGTCTTCCTTCCATGACATAGGGTAAATGCCTTCCTCCGTCAGCGCCTTTTCGGCCATCAGGAACGCACAGGCATCCTTTGCCGCCTGCTGCCAGTGCGCAGGAACCGCCTCTCCATGATCCTTTAAAAGCTGCATCACGTCAATGAGATCGCAAAGACTTTCTCCCTGGATCCGGGAAGAGAAGGGCGCAGCCGGATCCTTCCAGACATTCCGCCACTCCTGCTTTTCAATGAGATAATATCCGTAGAACAATCCGGGCACATACCGGTTCTGTCCGTTTTTCACAAAGAAGTCCACGATCTCCATAGCCCGGTTCAGGCGGAACGTCTCCTCCGTCTTCAGGCCGAGGACACACTCGCACCATGCCAGCTTAATGGCCTGTCCCGTCCAGCCGTACAGAAAATATTCCGGCCTTCTGGAAATATTTCCGAAATGATTGGCCGCCCCGAAAGTCAGGTAACCCTGACAGTTTTTGTCCTGATAATACCGGGTGTCCACCACATTTTTCTTGTAGGCGATCATTTCCTGGGGAGTATGCCGGGCCACGGTCTTTGGCTGCAGCAGGGAGTAAGCCATGGACACCAGGCTGCGGAAGCCTCTGCCCTCCTCCGTAACGCCGAAGCCGATATAAAAGGTCTTTTCGATCCCTTCTCCCGGCCTCACATAGCGGTAGCCGGTAAGGTAGGGCAGCGGTGTGCATCTGCCGCCGTAAACCACGTCCTTCATGCCGTTAAACATCAGCGGCCCGGAAAGGGCGGTGATCCGCTCTCCCTCTTCTTCCTTTATCACACCCAGGGACCAGTATTCCGACTCGTCTCCCGTCACCACATCGGGCTTTGACAGCACCGTCACATAACGACATTCTCCTTCTTCCTGCCATTCCACGTTCACCGCCGGAATAGGGAGCCGGTGTTCCTCCACGATGATCCCGCCGCCGGGCTTTTCTCCGATATGGGGCACGATCCGTTCCGGATCAGCGCTGGGGTTGTCATTATAAATGATATGGGGGATCGTCACCTTATTCTTGCCTTTCCCAGTGCAGGAAAGGGAAAAACCTCCCGTAAAGTCGCAGATCTGGGTCTCCCCTGTATTTTGATAGGAAACGGTGACCTGCAGCGCCCCCTCAGCGGCCTGAAACCGCAGGCCGGCGGCCACAGTTCCCTCCTGAAAGGAAAGGGTCAGCGCCTCCCCCTGTTCTTTTGCCTCTGTCAGGATCCACCGGTGAGGCGCAAGCGCCCACGGCCGGCAGTCACAGCACTGCAGCAGAGATTTTGTCTCCTGAGAAAAAATCGCCTTTTCCCCGCAGTAAAATGTGACGGTATGTTCATCCACCGCAGCGCGGTTGGCTCCAATATGAAAGATCATGATTTCCTCCTTGTATTACAGGGAATACCCCAAAAACCGCTCCACGGTACATTCTTCGGCTTCCTCCTCCGTCAGCTGCCGGCGCTGCTCGTGGCTTACCGCCCCGGGCCCCGTGTTTCCGTATTCATACAGCCGGTTGGTCTCCACCTGAAATCCGCCCATTTGCTTCCAGCCGCAGGGAATGATCACCTCACTCAGGGTACATTCCTTAAACACGCAGTAGCCCACATAAAAAGGATCTGAGGCCGGGTGCCAGGGTCTTCCCAGATATATGGTGCCCGGCGCGAAATTGCCGGTCACATTGCATTTTAAAAACAAGAATCCATATTTTTGATTGATGGGCGTACTGGGCGCGGCAATATAACCCTTCCGTTCCGTATCCTCCGGCGTGGGATTCTTGCAGTAAATCTCACATTCTTCAAACACGGCCCGGGCGCCGCCGAAAATAAAGTCCACGTCGCCGTCTATGTAGCAATGGATATAATACTGGGAGCCGTCCCGGGCATACAGCGTATCCTGTCCCCCGATAAAACGGCAGTCCCGGTATATATGATGCTCTCCTGAGGCATACAGGGCAAGGGCCTGCCTTCCCCCGCTGCCGCTGACGCCGTCGTAACTGTTTTCAAAGGTAATCCCCTCCGCCGCAAAATGACTGGCATACACCGTCACGGTGCCTGTACGGAAGGTTGTAGTCACGTCTCCATTCTCCCATGTCATTCCCGCATTGAATCCGTTTGTGATCACTGTTTTCTCTGCGTCCTCCCCCTTCAGGGTGATGTAAGGCTTACTGCCGGAGATGACCACCCGCTCCCGGTAGACGCCGGGTGAGAGGCGGATCACTGTAGGAATTTGATTATTTTCCGCCACAGCATCCACTGCAGCCTGAATACCGGGATAATCTCCCGTTCCTTCCGCATTTACATAAATATAAGCCTTTTGCGGTAATTCTGCAACAAGATTCCGTTCCATTCTCAAAACCTTCCTTTCAAAAAAACTTGTAATTTTGTGCTATTTTGGTATATAATATTATTTACGAACCAATTTTGCAGAAAGGGTGTTGTTTATGACTCCATCTGTCACACAATACTTCCATGCGCCCCCTGAGAAATATCAACACACAGATATCTACGTCACATGGGCCGGCCACCGCTACTGCGAGCCTACCCACAACGTGGGGCCCCGGATCATGGATTCCTATAAACTGGTGTTTGTCATCAATGGCAAAGGGTTTGTGGAGTTCGGGAATGAAAAGGCCATCGCCTGCGAGCAGGGCGACCTGATCATCATCTTTCCCAAGCAGCGCCACCACTATTACGCCAACCCGGAAGATCCCTGGGAACTGATGTGGGTCTGCATCAACGGGGAGTACTGCTCCACTTTTTTGGAGGATATCGGCATCACCGCTGAGCAGCACATCCTGCACAATGCCCTGACCCCCGCCATCCAGCGGACACTTCTGACGATCATCAATTCCCTCGGCTACACGGAGGATTCCCTCCGGCTGGTAGCTACGGGCAATATTTACATACTGTTTTCTTACCTGATGCAGGTTACCAACAAGCAGAAAAAGCTCACCGACCAGTACCGGCAGGATGCCGCCGTTTGGAAGGCCATCCGGTTTATCGAAGAAAACTATCATCTGGATCTGGACGTGAATATGCTCTGCCGCCACGTAAACTACAGCCGCAGCTATCTGTCCAGAATCTTCCGTGCGGAAACCGGCATGACGATCCCCGAGTACGCCAATAAGATCCGGGTGCAGCATGCCAAAACGCTGCTTGCAGATACCAAGATCCCCATGCGGGAGGTGGCTACCTCGGTGGGGATCAGCGATCCCTTTTATTTTTCCAAAATATTCAAGGCATTTTCCGGTCAGTCTCCCAGCAGTTACCGGAACGACCATGCCAACAACGGGAGCGAGTCCCGCAGCTGAAGCCTTTGAATCCTTTTTCGTGGAGATTCCCCTACAGGGGGATCTCCACTTTTTGATATCCTTTTGTGGCGGCGCATACCCTGCCGTCCACCGATACCCGGAAAGTACCGTCCTTTTCCAGGGAGATCTCAAAGCACTTCCCTCTGATCTGCAGATTCTTCAAAGTAAAATATTCCAATCCGATGTCCAACGGATCAATCACCACCTTATCTTCCAATACATCCACACCGGCCACATAGCTGATGATCAGATCGTTAAAAAATGAATGATTGTAATCCGGCTCGTCGCTGAGATTCTCTCCGGTCTCCGCATGATACTGCTCTACCAGATAGGGCTCCTCCAGATTGCCGTTGCGGTAATGCTGGTAAGCGTACTTTCTCAGAAATTCCCCGAACTGCCCGTCATAACAATGTCCATTGTTTTTGCTCTGCCGGCCGATAGCAGCCAGGGCGATGCCGTTTGTATAAGGCCATGAAGGGCCGTCCCACATGCAGCTGTCTCTGCCCTTCAGATTGCCCATCCAGCCGCCGTGAGCCGCATAAGCCCGGCAATCCCTTGCAACAGTAGAAAATACGGCGCCGGTGTTGAAGTATTCGGGACTGAACAGCTTCTCCAGCCCGGCCAGTCTGTCCGCCGGGGCAAGATCCGCCCAGTAGGGATAAATCCCCACAATATTTTTTACCATGGCCTTCTCGTCGGTCTGATAATGCAGATCATAATAGAATTTTGTCTCTTCATCCCATGCCTTTTCGTTGATCTGGGAAGCAAGCGTATCCGCCATCTCCAGATAGGATCTTGCTTCCGCATCTCCCACCGCCTCCATCATCAGACCCAGACCCTTTATGTTCAGATAATGATACACGCTGGAATCCATGCGCTTTAAAGGAGTGATCTTGGATTTGTCCTTGTAATTAACAGGAAAATCAGAAAAATACCAGAAGCTGGGCTGACATTCTTTTCCGGTGCGGGCATGCTTAACCTCCACCTGCAGCAGATCGTTCTCTCCGCTGTACATTTTCGTATTGGCGTCCACCGTCCGTTTCAGCGCCGGCAGGATTTCCTTCAGGAATTCTTTGTCGCCGTCCAGCAGGTAGATCCTATAGATCGCCCACACAATATAATTTGCAAAGCCGCCTCCCTTGTGATCGGTAAAAGCAGACTGCAGCACGCCGTTGTCATCGGGCAGCGACAGATAGCCCCGGACAAATTCATGGAGCAGCTCCTTGTCAGGATACCAGCGGTAATCCGTCATCTGCAGGGGAGCGGACAGGTTGATCAGCCGGCTGAATTCCCATCCCTTTACCGAAAGGGGCGGGTATTTGGAGGTTTTGTGCGCCCTTCCCTCATAGACAGTGGGATGCTGTAAATATCCAAAGCCGGGCTTGCTGGTACAGTTCCGCAGGATATACCAGCGATACCACCATGTCTTGTCCAGCATGGGATCGCTGCTTGTAAATTCCGGCGCCCGGTCAAAAAATCTCTGATAAGCCTCCGTGCTTTCCTCCGCATATTCTTCCGGGGTCTGCCCGGTATGTAAAAAAGCGTCCAGCTTCTTGATTATGTCCTCTTTTGTCTCCGTTTCCAGATTTCCGGCCGCAGCCGCGGCGATCAAGGTAACCGTGCATCCCGGCTCCACAGTGATCTCATTCTCCGCAAACTGCCAGCCTGCGCAGACGCCTACCCGATAGTCCCGCAACGGCTCCGGCATGGAAAAGAAGGTATAATTTCCCGCTTTTTCTATATTGCAGCCCGTCGGCTCCACCCGCAGCGTCAGACGGAACGCCTGATTTCCCTTATTGGTCCATGTCTGCCGGCAAAATGCAATGTCATTTTCATTCAGGTGCTTTGTCTCCTCCAGACAAAGATGGTCGTCTTCATACTCCAGCAAAAGATGGCTGGGATACCAGATGGTTCTGGCCGTCACCATATTCAGCTTTCTGCTGCAGACAATCTCAAAGAGCATGTCCAGATTTATTTTGTGAATAAAATCAATATTTCCGCAAAATCCCGGCTTCCTGTCCAGACAATCGGCAAACAGACGATCCGCCGCAGGCCCGAACAACAGCTTCCCCGGATAGGCACGCAGCATCCGGTTCTTTGTCGCCAACATCTTGTCAATTTTCTTTTCCTTCATGCACATTTTCCCTTCTCTTGAAATCTTTTTATGGTCTGTGGCTGACAGGCGGATCACCGGATTTCCGGCTCCTTTAATATCCCCACCCGTTTCAGCTGATAAGCCTCGCTGTAGCTGTCCCCGGCAGTACGCCATGCGTCCGGCCCGAACCATGTAGTATTTTCATTACAGTTATGCAGTGCGCCGAATGTATTGATCCGGGTTCCAAACAGAGTCAGGTCGATCTGATGGGCACCGGGAACCAGCCCCCGCTTTTCAAAACGGTAAGGCGGAAAGACAATGGAGCCTTCCCGGTTTCCGTCAACAGAAACTCCTATCAGCGCACCTCTGTAATAGGAGCTGCGCAGGGAGAAATCTCCCTCAGGCGTCTCAACTTCCAGATGATAGGAAAGATTCCCTCCGTAAAAAGGCAGTCCCTGAGGCACGATATCCCCAAAAGCAAGGGTTTTTGGCAGCGCTGTCAGCACATAGCCGCTTCCCTGCACCTGCACGCCGAATTTCCCAAGAAGGAACGCATTTTCAATGTTTGCGTTTTCCCCGAAGGGGAGGGTGATACAGAGGATGTTCTTTCCCGGTTCTATGGGCGGCAGGGGAACGGTGAGGATCTTCCGGTCCACATAATACCCGTCCGGCTGTGACGGCACATCCCGGCCATTCAGCGTGATCTTCGCCTTGTCTGCCTGTTCCAGCGCAAGGGACGGGGCTTCTATAAACAGCTGACTTTGGATGCTGTATTCCAACGTGAGCTTATGAGGCGCAGCTCCCCCTTGCTTTCCGCAGGTCCATGGCTGGGCCATCTTGCCGCCCTGGGGCGCATATCCATAAGCCGCCCGGACAGCCTGTCCGATGCGCAGCACTTCCATAGGGGGATGATACGCTTCTTCGTCCACTTTATAGCGGGCCCGATCCAGCACCGCCACATTTGGCTCCCACAAAGTAACAGGCACTTGATTAAGATCTGTCCGCAGCGCCGAGGTGCCGGAAATCTCCGCCGGTTCGGCCGCCTGCACCTCTCTTTTTTCTTTCCGCAGCTGCAGCAGAATACTGTCCTGTACATAACCCTGTTCTTCTATGATTGTGGCGTTCCCCTCATGCCTGTAGTCACAAGGGAGAATCTCACCGGTCATCGTATCATACCGCAGGGGATGCCAGATCCCTTTTTTGCAGATCTTCATTCGGAAAGGCCCTTCACAGTCGTATCGGGGCTTTTTCTTTCCATAAGCAATAAACAGCCACTGGTTCTCCCCATCCTGTCTGAGCTGATACAGATGCTTGTTGCTGGTATTGCCCTGCGGATCGGAAAGACGTACTTCTCTCCATGGCTCCAGACTGCGCAGTACCGGCGCCTTCATATATGGGATCTGCAGCACATTGCCGCGCTCTCCTTCTCTCTCCCCGAACTGCTCAAGGAGAGCCTGCACTCTTTCTGAAGGAACGCCCTCCTCCAGCTTTGGCAGTTCTCCCGCAAAGATCACGGTTCCCCCGGCTTTTGCAAAGGCCTGCAGCCCGTCGATGGTAGTGCTGCGCAGGGTAACGCAGCCCGGCACCAGCACGGCCTCGTAAGCGCCCTCTCCTACCAGCAGCCGGCCCTCTTCCGCCTTTTGCATCCGGGACAGCACTGCCTCGGAGATAAAATCAAAATCAAGATGATCAAATAATAGCCATTCCGTCAGCTGCTGGAACTGCTCATCCAGCTGCTTGCGCACAGCCGCCGTATGCTCCTCCGGCCCCCAG